>JACVCM010000139.1 GCA_016742125.1 Sphingomonadaceae bacterium
CGTCCTTATCCTTCGACCCGACACTCTTCTCTTTCCTGCATTGCGTAGCATGGACCTCATTGCGCGCCTGCCGCACTGGGATTTTTGATCGCAAATAGCCCGGTTCCATTCGCCTCTTGCTGGTCGGCAGTTGGAGATTTGGGCGCCGCGCGAGTCACAAAAAACAGCTTCGGGGGCAGTGATGCAGCAGCTAGTTTCTCGCCATCCATGTCAGCTTTTACCGGTGCATTGGAGCGCGATGGAGTGCTGCCGGTGATGCTGGCGACATAGGCGATGGTCTCGCCCAGCAGCCGCGATTTGCCTGCACGATAGGACGCATAGCGCCCCGGTCCGGCATTATAGGCGGCGAACAATCCGGGATAGCCGAACAGGTCGTACATCTCGCGCAAATAGGCAGTGCCGCCCAAGATATTGGCGCGCGGATCGTCGGGATTGCTGCCCAGACCATAGCGCGCGGTCAATGCTGCCCATGTTCCCGGCATGATTTGCATCAACCCCATTGCGCCGACGCGGCTGCGGATTGGCTTTCCGCCTCGGCTTGTATGACCCCGACTTTCGGCGTGCATCACGCGGACGATCCACTCTTCGGGAATACCAAAACGTAATGACGCCTCGGTGATAAAAGGCTGCCAACGCGCTATGGAGTTTGCCTGTAATGGCGTGGTCCAAAGCAGCGCCAACGCGAGGGCGGGAACGATCAATCGCGCCATATCAGCCTCGCTTCACCGATCACATCGCTACGTTTGCTGATACCGACATAGCGTCCGTCGAACGAATTCGCGGCCTCCTCATTGAGCAGGAACAGTTCGTCCGGTCCAAGCCGTTTGCAGTTCTGCCACCAAGGCATCGGGCGACCTTTACCGTCCCGCTTGTGGCGGTCGGCAATCCACTGGCCATTGACCGATATGCGGCTGCCAAGCGCGCAGACGCTATCGCCGGAGACCGCCACCACCCTTTTGATCGCGGGAATATTGTGGGGCAGGTAGCGCCGGTCTGCGGCCAGACGTCGAAAACGATTGGGCAGCCAAAGCGCCGCCATACTCCCACGCGACAGCGAAGATTTGCCGCCGACAAGATACAGACCGATATCCGCGCTGGGACTGGCGTTCCAGACAAAGAGCGGGCGTGGTTGTGCGACAATCGTTGCGCTGAGGGCGGCGATTCCGCTGCCGACCCCGATGCACCAGCGGCGCAGGCGGCGTTGCCGGCGCAGTCGCTTTTGTGCCTGTTCGACCATCCAGTCGAGCATCGGAAGTGCGCGTGAGGCTCCAGACCGCTTAGCCATGATGCGGCTCCATTGCGGTCTCGCGCGACCAGAGATCGAGATCGTCAATATGGTAGCGGACATAGCGGCTGTGCCGCCGGAAGCGCGGGCCACTGCCGTCCGAGCGCAAGGCTTGAAGCCGTCTGGGACATAGCCCCAGATAGAATGCGGCCTGTTCGGTGTTGAGAAAGGGGCTGCCTTTCTTGGCAAGCCCTGCACGGGTAACAGCGTCATTATCGTCCATAAAGCCCTCGGTGCTGGCGATGGCCGGAAGTGGCATCGGCGAAGCACGGGCGTGCCGATTTAGACGGCGAAGCGGCAGGGTCGAAGATACACATGTGCATATTCGACCCCCGTCGGTTTTTGCCAAGGAAGAACGAAAAGCACTGGCCCCGCGCTTGATGCGCGGGGCCAGCTTGGGGCTTAGTCCGCCGGGTTCCAGATGACGGCGAAGGCGTCGTCATCGTCTTGGCCTGCGGCACGGCCGAGATTGGCATAAAGCGCACGTGGGCCGAACTCGGGCGCGGCAAGGCTCAGCGACACATAGTCCTTGCCCGAGGTCTCGCCGACCTTGTTCCAGCCAGCACCGATCTCGACGCCTTCGGATAGTACACGATAGTCGGGATGCGTGTCACCCGTCTTCGCGCGGTTGGGGACGATCTCGACGCTGGCGCGGATCGAAAGCGTCTTCAAATTTCCTGAAAATCCACCGTCAGGATTGCGGGTTACATAGCCGATTGCAGGCATGGTCTGTCTCCTTCAAAAGCGCTCCTGCGACCATTCGCTTGAGCGTGATGCTGGCCAGACCGACCCAAGCTTTGCTGGCACACCGCAAGGCCGAAACGAAGTGAAGGAGCGGCATGACGCGCTTATTTGGTTCCGCGAGGAAGCAAGGGCATCGCCCGCAGCGGGGAAATAAGCGCGAAGTGCTGCTTGTGCCTGCAAACGGGCCGGTCAGGACATGGGCATCACTCATGCGACATGTACGCTATATCGGTCGGGAGACAGATGCCGGTTGGCGTATTTACCTGCACCCCTGATGCAGTTCAGCGATATGAAGATCGAATTCGTGTAAACGATGCGATTGTTTTGCTGACGCGTCGATCGACACACGCAAAGAACCGACGGGTCTCGGACTGCGTGTGAAATCGGCATTGCCTGCAAGCCCGGTCCAGACGTCAGAGGGCGACGTCGCCCTCGATTGTGCCGGACAGATCGTCCGGCGCATCTACGGTCAGTGCCGCAATGCGTGCAGCAAGGTCGGGCGACAGTGGTTGTGCAGTATCGGGCCGCGTTGCCATGTCGCCCGCCAAGAATGCGAGGAGTTTTTCGACCGACATATTCATGCAACTGGCAATACGCCATTGCCGTCTGAATGTCAGCATCACTGCTAATTCAGTCGCTGATCACCAATGGCGGCACCATGATATCTGCGGCTTTGAGATAGCTGCGGATTGCGCGCATCGAACCAAGCTGTTCGATGGTGTGCGCATGCAAGACGACATGATCGTCCTCATCGACGTCGTAATTGAGCGGACCGGCATTGCCATCATAGACAATCCGCTCCGGCCCGAAGCTGCCTGGGCAGCCGCCTGACCAGCGAACATAGGCAATATGATGGTTACAGCAATACTGCTCGATATCGTCGAACATTCCCCAAGGCACTTCATGTGCATGGAGCGCCAGTGGTTGTCCTTCGATGATCTGGTCACGGGCAAATACCCGCCCGTCCCATTCGGTGCGGAGGTCGTTCCATGCTATCATGTCGGTTAAGGCATCGAACTGTTCAGGCGTCACCTCGCCGCCGATGGTGATGCTGGCAGAAACCCTGTCGGCCATTGTCTGTCTCCTTGCGAATATGCCGCGCGCGGGTTTGGGACACCCAAGCCCCGCGCGGCCCGATTTTTTTGGCAGTTAGGAAGAAAAGGGCAGCGGTTCTGCGCCGCCCCTTTCGCAAAAGTCAGGCGGCAAGCCGCCCATCGTCGTCGGCTTCTTCGGTTTGCACCGCGTCGCCATCCTCCGGCTCTGGTTCGACCGCGCCTGCGTTTGACTGCGGTTCGGGGTCGAACGGCGGTTCATCATCGGCAGGGTCTGGCTCGGCCAGCCATTTGGCGCGATTGGCATAAGATACCGTCGCCACGCCGCCGCGCTCGGTATAAGCAGAGGGCGGGAACGCCATCCAGCGCGGTATCCAGCTTGCGACTTTAACGCGGTCGTTCTCGCCGGTCAGATAGTCGCTGATAACGCCTTTGATGGTCTTGACCTTCTCGTTTGCATTGGCCTGTGCTGCGGTCGCACCCCCGACCTCGGAGAGGATTGCGGTGAGAACCTCGCGGTCTCGGATAAGCGAGTAGAAGGCATCGTCGGCAACCCAATAATCGGCCATATCGACGCCCAGATGCACACCAATGCTCTCGATGAGTTTGGTGCCGCTGGCCAAAGTCTCGGCCATGACTAGCGCCAGCACTTCCAACACCACAGGGTCCGGCAGTTCGAGCAAGCGCACAAACACGCCGACGATACCGGTGCGGGGGTCATGGCTAAGCGTTACCGTTGCTTCATCCTCGCCATGCCCAAGCACGCCAAGGATGGCGCTGCGGCGTTCGGCGAACCGGCTTTCCGCAACGCTGTTAGCGATGCTTTGGGTGATCGCCTCGTTGCGGTTGCGCTGCTCCTGCACCTCGACCTTCCAAAGCGGCGACCCGCAAATGGCATGGGCAACCATGACGCGCAGTGCGACATGGGGATGGCCCGCCAGTTCGTTCCTGACCGCCGCATGGCGGTGCAAGTCCACATAGGTCGTCATGGCCGAGGTGATCTCGGGGCGGATGGCTTTGGGCGCGGCATTCGGGTTCTCGCCCTTATCGAGTCTTTTGGCTTCCTTCTTGGTCAGATAGCCCTCGTGGAAATCGACGTCACCATTCTTCCATATGCTGATGTAGACACGGCCACCTTTGCGTTTGGACGTTGCTACATGATCGTAGGTCACAAAATGTTGTCCGACCGGCAGAACAATAACGTCGCTCCAGCCATCTTCGATGTAAGCGGCCTTGCGCTTCTCCACCTCGGCCAATTGGGCGGTGAAGAACTCCTCGGCATCGCCAAAATAGCCATCGGCGTCGAACAGGTCGGCAACGATGCGGCCCTGATAGCTTTCCAAGTCGAACAAGGCCACACTGGTAGAAATCTCCGCCCCGCCAAACAGCCATGCCTTCAACTGATAGCCATGCGGTATCGAGGCTTTCGGGTCGTCATAGAGTGCCAGCCATGCCTTTTGCTGCGCCTTGGTGGCAAGCGTCAGATGGCGGATGCTGGTCGCATCGATTTCTTCGGCGCGGTAAAGCTGGCGGATACGCGGCAACAGGTCGCCAAGTGCTAGCGTCCGCTTGACCGCCAGTTCGGGGAGGCCAAAGGTGGTAGCGATTTCATCGACGCTCCGGCCTTCCTTGACCAACCGCGTAAACGTCTCCCACCGCGTCACCTCGTCGGCATCGAGCCGCTCCACATTTTCGTTAAGCGAGGCTTCAAGCGCAGCGGCATCGTCGCCCGCCTCGATGATCGCGCAAGGCAGCGGCTCGGCGCTACCATTCTCGTTTGCGACCGCTTGGGCGGCAAAGAAGCGCCGCTTGCCAGCCACAATCTCATAGCTATCGGGGGCACAATTGGGGCGGACCAGCAGCGTTTGCAAGACACCGCGTTTCCTGACCGAGGGCAGGATATTGCTGATGTCGGGCGGCTTCTTTCCGCTCCGCATATTGGCGGGCGATATGGTTAGCTTGTCCAAGGGTATGAATGCGAGTTTCATTTTACTTGCTCCGTTTGGGTGGCCCCGACTCCACTGCCATCAATAGGGGTGCATATTGAGGTGGCGGTGAAGACGGGGCCGGTTGCCCGCGCTGCATCTGCGGCGCGGGGTTGCTCATCCCCAGAACCCACAAAAGGGGGTGGATGAAGGGGAGAGCGAACCTCATCAAAACATCTCGATCTGGCGGCGGGCGTTCGTATCGAACAAGCCCCTTCGACTGCCTGCCAAGGCAGGCGCTCAGGACAGGCGCGTCGGCGGGGCGCTGCGGCTTTTTGGGCTGCAAGGGTGCTTCGGCACGAAATGCCAGCCTTTGCGCTGGCGTGATCGGCGCAACGCCCGCCACCAAGG
>JACVCM010000034.1 GCA_016742125.1 Sphingomonadaceae bacterium
GTTTCGCCCTGTTGGTTGCTGCTATCGGCGGCGCGACCTGGTACTATGGCGTGCCCGATATCGGGATAGGGATGGCCAGCGCCGAACCAGACCTCAAGATCGTTCTGAACGAAAATCTGGAGCTCAACGAACGCGCCGACGGGACCCCCTACTTCATCGCAAGCGGCAGCATCGTCAATCCGACCGGGAAAACCCAGAATGTGCCGGAAATGCTGGTGACGTTGAAGGATGCGGGAGGTCGGCCTGTATATAGCTGGAAGATGAAGCCGAAGGTGCGGTCGCTGGCCCCGGGCGCAAAAGTCGACTTCAGTGAAGCCCGGCTCGATGTGCCGCTTGCCGCGACGCAGATCAGTGTTGGCTGGGTTCTGAACGGCGCCTGATCGGTCCTAGCGCCTGCCAGGCGTAGGCGATGTTGCTGATCGCCGCGCGAATTTCGGATAGTCTGCTGGCGTTGCCGGGGGTGCAGCTTTCGCTTATTTCCTCGCGGCAGGCGCGGTAGATGCGAGCCAGTCTCAGGGCAAGTTCGCCGCCTCGCTCAAAATCGATGCTGGCTTCAAGTGCGATGATGATCGATTGGGCTTTGGCGACATGGTTGTTCCCGGAAAGTGATTGGCCCCTCTCCCCGGCGGCAATCGCCAGATCCAGCCTGTGCAGCAGCTCTTCATAAAGCAGTCCGACCAATCCATGCGGACTTGCGCTTTCGACCCGGCTTGAAAGGTCAAGTAGACGATAATGGTCGCTGGCCATGGCCGGGTGCATTCTGGGTGCCATCAGTTTTCACTGTTCCATAGCTTGATCTGCTGTTCCAGATAGCTTTGGGTGCCTTTCAATGCGGCAATGCGGGCGTCCATGCCTGCATATTGCTTCTCAAGCCGCGCCTGATAGGCAGACTCCCGGGCCTCCATTTTTTGTCTGTTTTTTGCGATGTTTTCGGACTCGCGTTGCAGGGCCAGACGGACCTGCTCAAGCGGACCGGTGCTTGCAATCGCCGCGTCGCGGAGTGCATCGAGGGCGAAGGCAATTCCGGGATCGGTTGCCTCGGTGCGCAGGTTGTCCCGGGGCGGATTGAAGATCGCTTCGACCGCGTCGGGGAAGTCCCGCAGCGCGGCCTCGAGCTTTGCGCTGTTGAGCGAAACCGTCCCGTCGCGATTGGTCGAAATGCCGACATCGGCCAGCGAGCGGATATTGGCATTGCTGGTCATCGGCTGCCCGATAAAGGCGCCCAGTTGACGCTCAAAGCCGCGCAGCGCGGGATTGCCATTATTGGCGATGCGTGCATCCTCCAAATCGCGCCTTAGCGTGTTGAACACCGACACAAAATCGCGAATCGTCTGCCTCAGGACGTCATTGGGGCGGGCTGCGCCGATCGTCACGGCAACAAGAGGATCGGCCTTTTTCAGTGAAATGGTCATCCCCGGCACGACGTCGCTGAAGCTGTTGACAGGACGGACATAGGCCACGCCATCCACAGTGAATGCAGCATCGCTTGCGCTTTGGCCGACTTCCATCGCGTCGCTGGCAAATTGGGCAAGCCCGGTCCCTGAGCCGGGATCCGCGGTAAGCGAAAAAGCCTTGGCCGCACCGCTTTCGCCTTTCAGGACCAGCCGGAAATTTCCGGCATCGTTGATGACGCTTGCGCGCACACCGCTGCCGGTTGCGTTGATGGCGTCCGAAAGACCGTTCAGACTGTCGTTCGACGCGCCAACCGTGACCGGATAGCTGTTTGCTCCAACAACCAACGTCATGCCGCCTTGTCCGACCGGATTCTCGGCGGAGGCGACATAGCCCGAGTAAATGGTCTGCGCGCGGGCCAGGCTGCTGATCACGATCTCGCCACTGTAGCTGCCCAGCAAGGCACCGGGATTGGACGTGACTGCGATGGCGTTCGCATCCGAGATAGTCGGCTGACTGCGCAATGTGCCCCCCGCTGCAAGATTTGCCAGCGAATCCGCAAAGCTGTCGAGGTCGCTTCTTGCCTGCGCAAGCGCGCTGATCTTGCTCTGGTTGGTGCGGGCGAGCGTGTCGAAACGCTGCGCCTTGGGTGTGCGCGATGCAGCCGCCAGGTCGCGAACCAGCGCGGCCGTGTCGATGCCCGAACCGACGCCCAGACTATTTGCAATCGAGCTTTGCATTTCCCGTTCCTTCCAATGCCAATACGGCGGGTTGGCGGCCGGCTTTAGGCTGACCTCCGCCCTTCGGCATCGAAGCGCTTGGTTGCGGGCACCTCGACAACGGGTTTGGCCAGATTGTCTGCCAATGTGCTGTCCAGCCGGAACACAAAGGCGAGAATGGTGGCGACCGCGACGTATAAATCTTCGGAAATCGTCCTGCCTGTGCGGGTTGTGAAATAGATGGCGCGGGTGAGTTGCGGGTATTCGAGCGTGGGTACGCGGCCTGCCTTCGCCAACGCCTTGATGGCCAGTGCAACTTCGCCGCGACCGCGCGCGACCACGACCGGTGCAAGGTCCAGACCGGGACGATAGCGTAAGGCAACCGCAAAATGGCTAGGGTTGGTAAGAACGACGCTGGCATCTGCCATGCCCTTGCGCGCCGATGACATCAACACCTCTTGCTGACGGGCGCGCTGAGCCTGCTTGAGTTCGGGCGCGCCGTCGCTTTGACGCATTTCTTCCTTCAGTTGCTGCTTCGACATGCGCAGCCGCTGATTGCGGCGAAGCCACTGCATTGGAACGTCAATCCCGGCTATCAGGACCAGCCCGGCGCACAGCAGGATGATCGCCGTCGCCAGTCTGTCGCCCATATATGCAACCGCGCTCGCCGGATCGGCAGCCGCAAGGCCTGGCAGGTCGGTCATGTTGCCGACTATGATCCAGTATCCGGCACAGCCGAGCGCCATGACTTTGGCGCTTGCCTTCAACAGCTCGATCCCGCCCTGCATTCCAAACATGCGTTTCAACCCGGTAAGCGGATTGATGCGACTGCCCTTGAACGTCATCGACTTGCCGCGCATCCCGAGTGACCCGAGCATGGCTGGTGCGGCGAGCGCGGCGACGATGCTCAATGCCAGCAACCCGAAAAACGGAACGGCCAGTTGCGCAAGCGGAGCGGCTATCGGATCGAACGGCTGAAAGCTGCCAGGATTGGAAAGGTCCAGCGTCAGTCCGCCTCTCAACAGCGCTTTGCTGGCGGAAAAGAACCAGCCGCCAAGCGCTATCAGCCATGCTGCCCCCGCCAGCATCATCATCGCCGTCGCCAGTTCCTTCGATTGAAGAACATCGCCTTCCTTGACTGCGTCGGCCTTGCGCTTTGCGGTTGGCGCTTCGGTCTGCTGGTCCCTGTCAGGGGCTTCAGCCATTGCCACCTCCGACGAGTTGCGCCTGGTCGAGCGCAAGGCGGATGGTGCTGCTGATCGTGTCGGCCATCACCGGCGCAGCCGTTCCGAGCAGCAATATGCCCGCCAGAAGCGCGGCGGGCATGCCAACCGCAAAGAGATTCAGCGCCGGTGCAGAACGTGCGATCATCGCCATGATTATCTGGACGAGCACGAGGGCAAAGCCTACCGGGAGCGCAATCGACAACCCGGCGGCAAAGGCCAGGCTGCCGAATTTGGCGATCCCGTTCACGGCAGGGAAGGACAGCCACGCCGCGCCAGGCGGCAGCGCGCGATAGCTTTCGGCAATAGTCGCAATCAACGCCAGGTGGCCGTCTGCCGCAAGAAACAGGAACATCGCGAGCATCGACAGGAACTGTCCGACCGCCGGGCTTGCGCTGCCCGTCCCGGGATCTGCCATGGAGACAAAGCCGAGGCCCATTGCGTTGCTGATCGCCTCGCCCGCGACAAGCGCAGTGGCGAATACAATCTGGATGACGAAGCCCAGCGCAAGACCCGCGACTGCTTCTGCTACGATGAAGAAAAAGCCCGGGATGGAGATAATACCGGCTGCGGGCAGGACCATGTTCGCTGCGGCGGCGGACGGGATGCCAACTGCAAGCGCCAGCACCAGCCGCAACTGCACCGGCACCGATCCCGCGCCGAACAAGGGCGCCGCGAGAAATGCAGCACCGGGCCTTATCATCGCCAGCATCCAGACAAGCGCCTGCTGCTCGAGATTTTCCAAGCCGGTCGGGATCATCGAACGAGAAGTGGTATTTGTGCGAAGATGTCTTTGGTGAAGTCTGCGAGCAGGATCATGATGCTGGACCCAAAGAGTGTGAGCGCAATGGCGACGACAATCAGCTTGGGCACGAAGCTCAGCGTCTGTTCGTTGATGGAGGTCGCCGCTTGCACCATGCCGAGCAGGATGCCCGCAACCAGCGCCGGAACCAGGATCGGAGCCGACCCCAGTGCCAGTATCCAGAGCGCCTGTTGCGCGATACCGATAAAATAATCCTGGTCCATGTTGTTAGTTCACAAACGAACTGGCCAGCGACCCCATGGTCAACGCCCAACCGTCGACGAGGACGAACAATAGCAGCTTGAACGGCATCGAAATGATCGTCGGCGACAGCATCACCATGCCCAGCGACATCAACGCCGATGCAACTACAAGATCGATGATAAGGAAGGGCAAGAAGATCATGAAACCGATCTGGAAAGCGGTTTTGAGTTCGCTGGTGACAAAGGCGGGCAGCAGGATCGAAAAGGGCACATCGGCAGGCTTTGCGAATTTTCCTGCATTTGCGATGTCGCTGAACAGTGCCAGATCCGGTTTGCGCGTCTGCTTGATCATGAAGCCATGTATCGCCGTGGCCGATGTCGACAGCGCCTGCTCGAACGTCACCTCGTCCCGGCCGTAGGGCTCGAGCGCCTGCGTGTTGATCGTGCTGAGCACAGGCTGCATCACGAAGATGCTGAGGAACAAAGATAGCCCGACCAGCACCTGATTGGGCGGCGTTTGCTGAAGCCCCAGTGCCTGCCGCAGAATGGACAGCACGATGATGATGCGCGTGAAGCTGGTCATCATCAGGAGCAGCGACGGCAGGACCGTCAGCAACCCCATCAGCAACAATACCTGGAGCGATAGCGATAGCGGGCGTCCGTCTCCTGCGACGGTGTCGAGCGCCTTTTCCATGCCAGCGCCGGCTGGTGTGGCAAAGGTCGCATCCACACCGACCAGTGCGATCGCAATGAAGATAAGGATCGGCACCTTACGCATCGAAGATATCCTTCGAAGCAAGCCTGCTGATGCCGCTCCGCGAAACGCCGAGCAAGATGCTGTCGCCAGCAAATTCCACCACGAGTAATTTGCCGTTGGTGCCCAGCGTCACCGCATCGACAATCCGCACGGGGCGGCTGTTTTCGGGTCTCACCGGAAGGCCGAGCTGAACCCGTTTCCACAGCCATAGCGAGCCCCAGGCAAGGCCGCCGATCAACGGCACGACCAGCATGAGCCTAAGAATATAGTCGATAATCACGACTTACGCTCCATCCCGGTAAGATGGCGGTCGGCTGCGACAACATCGACCACCCGGATGCCGTAACGTGCGTTCACTTCGACAATTTCGCCTTTGGCCACCAATGTGCCATTTACCAATATGTCGAGCAGATCATTGGCCTGTCGATCGAGTTCGACGACCCGACCTTCGCTGAGGTCGAGCAATTCGGCAAAAGTCATCGAGGCCGATCCCACCTCCACCGACAAGCGCAGTGGAATATCCGCCAAAAGGCCGATATTAGACGTCGAGCCGGGGCGCGTCGGACCCCGTTCCATTTCTTTCAGGCTTGGGGCTTCGGTCATGTCACTCATCAGATGATCCTTCGATTTTTTCGATTTTGAGGGCGGCGCGGCCATTTTTTTCGCCAATCGTGCCGTATGCAAAGTCCCTTCCAGCCACAGTGAATGTGGTCATTTCTGGTAAGAACAGCGGGATGATATCGCCGGAAGCGAGCGACAGCAGGCGGGCGGCGGAAATCCGGGTGCTGGCCAGCACCATGTGGACCGAAACCTTGACCAGCCTCGCGGCCGCCTGCATTTTGGTTTGCCACATCATGTCGGGATTGGCGGAAGTCTCCGGCGAGACTGCCAACCGTCCAGCGATCTTGACCGCGGTGGCAATGTCCAGGAATAAGCTGAGTGTCGTCGCCTTGATCGACGGGCATTGCAGAAAAATGCTCAGAACGGCAATCCGGTCTCGGGTCTTCGGCCATCCGAAGCCGAGAATATCTGATTGCAGTTCGGCTGGGAATCCGGGGTCGGCGCGATCCAGCCCAATCGCCGTTGGCAGGCATGCTTGCAATCTTGCGATCAGTTGCTCGGCGAAATTTGTTTCGGATGCAGTAAATGCGCCGCGCGGCAAAATGTCACCGGAGCCGCCATATTGGATATCGACCATCTGGCTGATAAAATGTCCAGGGATATGGAGAACAAGCTCATCCTGTTGCGTACCTGTCTGGAATCGCGCGACCATTCCGAACAGATTCTGGGCGCTTCGCCATTCGCTATAGCGCGACAGGGTCGGTGCCCCAAAGCTGGCGACGACCTGCGCGCGGGCTGGGAGAAAATTTGGTAGGTCACGGGCCAATGCGGCGGCAACGGCCGACAGCGGTGCCAGCGCGTCTTCTTCGTCATTGGGGCGGACTAGGCTTACGGGCGTCATTGAATCACCAGATTCGTGAAATAGACATTGTCGATGCCGCCGAAATTTTCCTTTTCGCGCAACACGGCGTTGATGGCCCGGGTCAGGTCGCGCTGGAGAAGCTGCTTGCCCTGCGGTGTCGCCAGCACCGCCGCATCTTGCTGCGATAACACCATCAATATGGCCGAGCGGATCGGAACGCTCTGACGCTGGACATTCTGCACGACCTTGCCATCATAATAGGTTGCAAGGCTGAGGCCCATCTGCACGAACCCTGCACCATCGGCAAGATTCGCGGTAAAGCTCTGCTCCAGCCCGACATAGGTCACCTCATATTTTTGGGGGTCCACCGGAACACGGTCGTTTTTGACGGCAACTGTACCTTCTTTAAGAATCGGGGCAGCGTCTGCGCCCGTTTCGGCGGGTATCTCGGGCTCGTCGCTCCGTTCGACCAGCTTGGGCGAGCTGGGATCATTGCCATGATCCTCACCGGCAATGCCGCCCGTTAGATATACGCCGGCGCCCGCGCCACCTGCTATAAGGGCGGCCGCACCGACGGTAGCAACCATCAGCTTTTTCCCCTTTTTCGACTTCGCATCGCTACTCATGTTAGTTTCTGTCTTGCTCATCTTGTCTTCTTTCCGTCAGGCGAAGCGGTCGTTGCGCTTCTGACTGGGTGCTTTTTCTATCTGGTGATGCAGCAGCCCATGCTGCTTTTGTGGCGTTTGCGGCATTTGCTGACGGGCCGACCCGTCCCTTTGACCTGTCGTCATCGCGAAATCACCGACCTTCAGGCCGGACAGGCGGAGCTCTTCGATCAGACGCGGCTGCTCTGCGGCAATGACCCGCGCTGTCATGTCGCTTTCGGTGTCGATCCGGATATCGACATGATTTGCGTCGCGGATGAGCGAAATGTCGAGCTCTCCCAGATACGAAGGTATCAGCCGGAAGCTTAGCCTTCCGTCGGATGTGCTGCTCGCGGCGATGTCGTGTGCGAGGGTCTCTACCCAGTGTGTGTCCTGCGAAAGATCGAGCACTGGCGGTATTGCAATCTTTATCAGTGGAGCCGTCGCAGGGATGTCGGGCTGTCCCGGCAACTGGAATATCGCTGCCACCGGTTGCGAAAATATGGTGATGGCTGGCTCTTTTGGCATTGCGGATGGCAGTTGCCCGGCAGTTCCCACCGGGGTGGATGCCATGGGATCTGGAGAGGCAGGGTCGAACCCTTTTAAATCAAGATTAATGTCCGCAACGCTCACAGCGACTGGCTGTTCGCGGCGGCTAGTCGGCACGGGCGGCTTTTCCGCGTTTGCGGTCGCATCCGTTGGCGGGACGCCCTCGGGAGGCAAGTGCATAGATGGGGGCAACTCAAGCGGCAGGCATTGTGTCGTTAGAAGCATGTTTTCCGATGACACTGGCCCGATGCCGGTCGTCAGCGACAGTTCGCAGTCTTCGGCCGATGGTCCGTCGGACGAGGGGCGTTGGGCGGACGATTTTGTCGTCGGCCTTGACGGAAAGCCTGGATCGACGGCGTCGCTTGCGATCGACTGGAATGTAGCCACCTGTTCGGGCAGCGGATGATACACCGCGTCGACGGCAATGGGTTCGACCGATAAATTTTTGCTAACGCCGGAACCGGAACCACCGGGCTCGATAGCCAATGCTTCGGGTTGCAATGAGATCTGTCCACTAGCCGCGTCGAGGACCGGCGCAAAAGAAGAAGCGTCGGACTCAGCGGACATAAATGCCGGAAGAGCGATGGGCAGAACGGTCGGCAAGACTATCATGCGTCGACGCCCGTGAAATTGCGCGCCAGCTTGAAAAAGCGGACGGAATTCTGGCGTCGCTCCCGCTGCTGCCGATCGAGTTTTTCTTTTGCCTCGACAAGCTTTTCGGCAATTTTTTCATTCTGCCGCGCCTTGACGAAAAGCCGGTGTTCGTGGTCGCACTGCGCGGTCAAGGACGTCATTGATGCGGCGATGCCGGTCTGAGCGATATCCAGACGGACGAGCATTTCGCCCTTTGCCTGCATGGCGCTTCCGGGGAAATTTCCGCATGGGATCGCGGCGGCGGTACGAAGCGCGGCTATCCGTTCGCTGATGCTGGTCGCGTGCCGCAGGCTTGTCTTCGACTGACCCAGACGTTGTTCGGCCATCCGGCGGCCGACAGTCCGGATTTTGAGAATCCGCTTACGGCGCAGTGTGGCGCTACTCATCGGCCAAATCCTTCGACCAACAGCTCATGCGATTCCGAAAATGCGCGCGTGCAGTCGCGGGGCTGACCGACAAAGTGAAGCATCTCTGCCCGACGTTCGATCGCCTCGTCGAGGATCGGATCGCTGCCTGCCGCATAAGCGCCCATCAAGACGAGATCGCGATTCTGCTCATGGCTCGACCACAGTTTCCGGAAATGGGCTGCGGCCGCCTGATGCATCGGGTCGACAATGTCTGGCATGAGGCGGGACAATGATCGGCTAACATCAATCGCCGGAAAGATGCCGTTCTCCGCCATCTCCCGCGACAAAATGATATGTCCGTCAACGATGGCGCGTGCTGCATCGACGACCGGGTCCTCAAGGTCGCCACCGTCGGCGAGCACGGTATAGATTGCGGTGATCGAGCCACCCGATGTCCGGTCGACTCCAACCCGCTCGACCAGCCCAGGGATGAGCGCGAGCGATGAAGGGGTGTAACCCTTCACCGTGGGCGGCTCACCTAGCGCCAATCCGATTTCGCGCTGCGCATGGGCGACTCGCGTCAGGCTGTCGATCAGCAGAAGGACCTTTTGGCCGGAAGCCGCGAAATGCTCTGCAATCGCTGTCGCCCGCATGGCGGCGCGCAAGCGAAGCAATGGCACCTCATCTGCGGCAACCGCAATCACGACGGTTTTGTCCGCAATATCCGGGGTGATTTTGCTCTCGACAAAGTCGGACACTTCCCGCGCGCGTTCGCCGATCAGCCCGACGACGACAATGTCAGCGTCAACGCCCTGGAGCATTTGTCCCATAAGCACCGATTTGCCGACACCCGATCCCGCCACAATTGCTACCCGTTGCCCCTCACCGATCGTAAAAAGAGCATCTATTGCACGCACGCCAGTCGGAATCGGTTTAACCACACGACCTCTTTGGAGGGGGTTGGTTGCAGGGCCATGCAGCGGCCAGTGTCTATCGCATGCCGGTTCTGGCGCACCATCCAGGGGATCGCCCATAGGGCCGACAATCCGTCCGAGCAGAGCATTGCCGACCGCCACCCGGTCATGCCTTCCGGCAGGATAGACGGGCGCACCCGGCGCCAGCGAGCCCGAGTTGCCCAGTGCCTGCATGACTGCGCGGTCGCCACTAAAGCCAACCACCTCACCCTGTATAATATCTCCACAGTTGTTCCGGATACGCGCGGCGGTGCCGAGGGGATGCGGGAATCCGGATATTTCGAGATACTGGCCCTGATGCGCGGCGAGCATGCCCACACGAACCGGGCCGGGATCGAAACCATCGGCAAGGCGCGCGTGCGCTCCAATCGCATATGACAGGCGCGTCGTCATTGTGCGCCGCCTGAATGAGGCAGTAGCTGGTCGAGCCTCTGCAGGAGAAATGCCGGGCCGTGCTCCACCCATCCGGAGGAGCATTCGATACGGATTGCACCTCGTTCCAGCGCCGGGTCTGCTTTGCATGGTAGCGGCAGCGGTGCATCCGCCAACAAGGCAACGTCGTCGGGATGGAGACAGATTGTTCGCGCCTGATCTGCATCGACCAGAATTGCCACTGCGCTCTCGATCTGTTTTGTGAGAAATAGCGGGTTACAAGATATTTCGCCCACGATGTCGTGGACGATTTTTCGGACAGTGTTGGCC
Source organism: Sphingomonadaceae bacterium (assembly GCA_016742125.1). Classification (GTDB taxonomy): domain Bacteria; phylum Pseudomonadota; class Alphaproteobacteria; order Sphingomonadales; family Sphingomonadaceae; genus Sphingorhabdus_B. The sequence continues at coordinate 10,390 of JACVCM010000034.1, forward strand.
AGTAGAAAAGCTATGTCGGGATTATCCTCCGCCCGTATCGCGTCCGCGCTTGCGATAAGACGGTGAAGCTGTTCGCGTTCAAGCGCAAAGGCGGTTTCCGCAAGCAACTGTCCGTCGGCAAAGCCCTGGTGATAACCTGCATCAACCGGATCTGGTGCAGCTGCCGCCGGCTGTCCGCGCCGCCGGGCTGTGAAAACGACGAGACTTACCGGGATGTCGGTCAGGGATATGGCTCTAATCTCAGACATAATCATTGCCCGCGTTCAGCATGATTTCGCCGGCCGCCGCCATCGACCTGGCGATAAGGGTGACGGCCTTTTGGGCTTCCTCTATATCGGCCCGGCTGACCGGGCCCAGCTCTGCGATTTCGTCGCCGATTGTCTGAGCTGCGCGCGCGGATAGCGTGCCCAGCATCTTCCTTCCGAGATCGGCACTGGCACCCTTGATGGCCAGTGCCAGCTTCTCGGCGTCGACCATGCGGAGCACTGCGCCGAGCGCCTTTGCATCCAGCTGGCCGAGATCTTCAAAGACGAACATTCCCTCTTCAATGGCGTCGGCGAGCGCGCGATCCTTTTTTCGCATGGTTTTAAGGATATTCTCTGCCTGCGGTCGTGAGAGGCTGTTGACGATTTTGGCTACGTCATGTTCGCCGCCCATTTTTACCGCCGGCTCCTGCGTGAGCCGACCAAGATGGGCGGCCACAATTTCCTCGATATTGCGGATTGCGTCGGCTGGAATGTCGCCCAATGTTGCGGTCCGGATAAGCAGGTCGGCCTGCCTGGAACTGTCCAGCCCGGCGATCGCTAGGGCCGCCATCTGCGGCGCCAGCGCCGACAGCAATATGGCGGCAACCTGCGGATGTTCCTTTTCGATCAGTTCGGAAATGGCGTCTATGTCCATCCATTTCAGGATGTCGAGATGCGCCAGATCTTGCCTTGGTGCAATTTCGGGCCAGATCGACCCTGCGCGCATTTCGCCCAAGGCATCCTGCATCATATTTTGTATGCGGTTTTCCGCGCCTACCGCCAGCGACGACAACGTCCGGTTTTTGCTGACGAACCTGTCAAGGGCAAGTTCGACATCCGCTTCGGTCGATGCTGAGGCCGAGAACATCGCTTTGCCGAGAGATTTTACATCGACCGGATCCAGATGCTGCAGGAGGGCAGAGGCGTCTGCGTCATCGAGCAGCATCAGCAGGATGGCAGCGCATCGGTCTCCATCAATGGCTGGGGACGGAACGACAGGATCGTTAAGGACGGGGTCATTCATCATCCGGTCCTGCCATCATCCGGCGGACGATGAGCGCCGCGCGTTCGGGGTCCTGACGGATGAAAGAACGGACGAGATTGGCGCGCGCCTCATAGCTGGGGGCGGCTTCGATCATGTCGATTGTAATCGCTCCGCTGCTTCCCGCACCGGAGGTTGCGGCCAGCAGTTGCCGCTCGATTTCGCCTCTTTGGTGCGTTGAGGCGGCGCGATTTTTGGCCGCCTTCATCAGCGGACGACCAACAAGAACAAAAGCAAGAAGGGCGAGAAGCGCCGCGCCGACCTGTTGAACCAGTGGCATGAACCAGGGCTGGTTCCAGAAGGATAGCGGCTGCTCGGCTTTCTCGGCGAATGGGCGCGCCGAGATCGCAACGATATCGCCGCGTTCAGCGTTGAAGCCGATCGCACCCTTCACCAGATTTTCAATCGCCGTGACATCCGTAGCGGAACGGTTCTTGGTTCCCGCCATATCCTTGAGCGCAACGGCCACCGACAGTCGGCGCAACCTGCCCTGCGGCGAATGTGTGACGGCAATTTCGCGGCCGACATCGAAGTTTCGGGTGTAGGTTTCCTCGCTCTGGCTTTGCGTACCGGTTGACTGCTGAAGGGCGGAGGTCGGAGTCTTGCTCAACTGGCTGGCGGGCGGTGGCTGGTTGGACAATGCGCCGGGTATACCTGCGGTGTCGGGGGCAGCCTGGCTATTGATGCTTTTATTGCCCTCTTCGCTCCGGAGTGCACCGTCGTTTTCGGGATAGGTTTCGCGTGTCGACTGGCTTTCTGTTAAATCGATATCTGCATGCACCTCGACCGAGAAGTTATCCGGTCCAGCAATGGGGGTCAGCAGGGCGGTGACCGCTTGGCGGTAACGCTCCTCCATCTGCAGCTGCAGCTGAAACATACGGTCGTCCGGGCTGGCCTGATCAGATGAAAGTAGCGCTCCGCTCTGGTCGACAACCGAGACTGCATCGGCCGCGAGATTGGGCACGGAGGAGGCGACCAGATGCCGGATGGCTCGGACTTGCGCGTCCGAGAGGCTGCGGCCCTGTTGCAGCGTCAGCATCACCGACGCCGCAGGTTCGCGTGCTTCGCGGACGAACACGCTGGGCACCGGAGTCGCGAGGTGTACACGCGCGGTCTTGACCGAATCGATGGCCTCGATCGTGCGCGCCAGATCGGCCTCGCGCGCACCGCGTAGTGTTTCGCCCTCGACCGCCCGGCTCGAACCCATGGGTAACGAGGCAATGACAGCGTCGCCGTTCGGTTGCGCCTTGGGCAGACCTTGCCCTGCCAGCAGCATTCTTGCTTCATGCACTTTGCCCGCATCGACCGAAATGGCCCCGCTGCCCGCGTCCAGCGTATAGCCGATTCCCGATGCGGTCAGCGCGTCAGCGATCGCTGCCTTGTCCGCCTCAGCCAGGCCTTGGAACAACGGGGCCTGCGCCGGTGCGCTGAGCATGAAGTAGGTAATCGCTGCTAACCCCAGCGCGCCGCCCAGGGCGAGTGCAGGCAGCGCCTTTCGCACCGCCGGCTGGCTGACAATATCGCGCATGGACCCAAGGCCGAGGGGGGAGCCTGATTGGGTGGCGCGCGCGATCTGGGTACCAGCCAGCGGTGCTTCGGGGGGGAGGATCTGCTGTTCGGCCATCTACATCACACCGGCATGTTCATGATGTCACGATAGGCGGAGAGCAGTTTGTTGCGGACCTGAAGCGTCGCTTCAAAGCCGATCGAAGCCTTTTGCCGCTCGACCATGACGGTTACGATATCATGCGTGTCGCCACGTTCATAAGCGGCAGATAGTTCAGTGGCCTTGCCCTGCTGTGCGTTCACCGCGTGCAGTGCGTCGCTTATTGTCTGTGCGAACGGCGTTGCGGTGACGGTGCTGTCGGTGTCCAGCCCACGGCCGGCAGCGCGTTGCAGCGCACCGTTCTGGTTCAATATCTGCGTGCGCATTTGCAGTAACCGGCTCTGATCGATGGTCGACATCTGCTTTGGTCCGAAGGCGGGATTGCCTTTGCACTACCAACAGCAATACCCGTGCCAGTTCGCCCGGAAGCCCTGATTTCAGGGGGATTTGCAATGCGGGTGGCCGACACTGCCAATAATCCGACAGCCTCTGGTTAAAGCCGCGACCGCAATTGCCGTTTCCGCTGTCTGTGGCTGCTCACCAAATCCGGGCCGCCCGATTTCGAGAGACTGCAAAGGACTTCAGACATGACAGCAATCAACACCAATGTGAGCGCGCTGCGCGCCCAGAACGCGTCGCGCATGGCGAACAACGCACTTGGCACAGCGATGGAGCGCCTGTCGAGCGGCAAGCGGATCAACGCCGCGAAAGACGATGCCGCCGGCCTTGCCATTGCCACACGCATGGACGCCAAGGTGCGCGGCCTCAACCAGGCGGTCCGTAACGCCAATGACGGCATAAGCCTAGCACAGACCGCCGAGGGCGCGATGGGAGAGATTTCGAACATCCTCGTGCGCATGCGCGAACTTGCCGTCCAATCAGCGAACGGCACGTCCGCCGCTTCGGACAGAACTGCAATCGATGCCGAAGCCGATGCCCTGGTGGCACAGATCGGCGATATCGCTTCGCGCACCGACTTCAATGGCACCACGCTGATCGACACGGCCAAGACCATCAGCATCCAGACGGGCGTGGAAAGTGGCGAAACTGTCGACATTGCACTTGTTGCGATGACTGCTGCGGGGCTGGGCGTCGGCGCGGTGGACCTCTCGACTGCCACAGGCGCCGGTACTGCGTTGAACCTTCTCGACACCGCGATCGACACTGTGGCGACTCAGCGCGCCAATATCGGTGCGGTGCAAAACCGTCTGGAGGCGACCGTCAACAATCTGACATCGACCGCCACCAATTTGACAGAATCCAAATCGCGGATCGAGGATGCTGACTTCTCGGCTGAATCGACCAAGCTCGCATCAGCGCAAATCTTGAGTCAGGCCTCCACTGCGATGCTCGCGCAAGCCAATCAGAGCCAGCAGGGCGTGCTTAACCTGCTCCGTTAACGCCCGCTCCAAAAAGGTGACAGCAAGCTGACACCCCGGCGGCCATCGTCGGGGTGTTTGCCTATGGGCAAAGTTCGCTTGAAACCCGCGTCCCACATGGCTATGCGCGCCGGACGGCAGTCCTGTATCAGATGGGCGCCGGCGCCGCTTTAGCTCAGTTGGTAGAGCATCGCATTCGTAATGCGGGGGTCACGTGTTCGAGTCACGTAAGCGGCACCATCATTTTCCCGAATCACAACCATCGCCGAATCGTCGAATTACCGGTCGTACTGCGGTCGGAAATTTGCCCAAATATACGTAATGTATAACTTTTGGTTAGGTTTCGGCTGACCAGATGTCCCGAAACTGCACGTAACACCGTGTAACGAAGCCTCTGTTACGCCAAAACTGGCGAAATGTAACATATAAAATCATTTATTATCAGTGTATTGGTTGATTCAACCGTTTGCAGCTGTTTCAAGCCGTAACACTTTATACCTAGAAATCTAGAACTTAGGATGTATTAACTTTTCGTTAACGACGGGGGTGAGTCGGGTCGCAGGCTCCCAAGGGCACAACGATGCCCGCCATTGGAACTACTGGCCTTTTTTGGGCCGCTGCGATTTAAGAGGGGGTATTCCATGCGAATGTTTTTTGCTGCTGTCGCCGCGTTGGCGATTGCTGCCCCCGCTTGTGCCGGTGAAATAGAGAATGTCCGCTCGTTCGACATCGCGGTGAGCGGTTCGATCCGGCAGCATTGTGCGCTGGGCAATGTGCCCAACATGGATTTCGGCAATCTAGAGCGCCGCGGCCTTGGCATCGATCGCGAAGTCGCATTCGACTGCAACATGCCCTTCACCATGACGATCAAGGGCGCAAAGGGCGCGTTGACACATACGACCATGCCCAATGGCCAGGGTCCCTATGGCGGGCAGCTTCCTTATTCGATTGGCGTGAAAATGCCGGTCCGGCATCCTGCCACGCAGATTGTCAGCAAGACATTCAACAGCCGCCAGCTGATCGCGGGCGGTGTCATTTCCAGCAATGGCGGCATCGCCACCGACGGCATGCAGCTGGCTATCGAGCTTGGCTCGCCGTCGGGCGAGGCTGGCCTTCTGGCAGGAGAATATTCGGAGACGATCACGATCACGGTCTCTCCGATCTGAGCTTCGTTTGCGATTTTAAAGCAAGCGGAATTGTGCCGTGGGGGCAGGCATCGATGCCCCGACGGGAGTGCGACCCACCGATGCAACAATATGGCCGTGACCGGTATGGGGGCGGCCAGAAAATAGAGGAAGAAAGCTATGAAGAAGTTTCTTTTAGTCACGGCTGCAGCGGCAGCAATGGTAGCGGCAGCATCGCCTGCCGCCGCGCAGACAGATGTTCGTCACTATGCTGCGACTGTTCCGGTATTTGGCAACGTAACGTCGAACAACCCGGGTTTCATCGAAACTGCCGCCTGGAACCTTGCTCGCAACGTTCTTAACATCGGCACCCGCTACACCGCAGAAGCCGACGCTCCAAGTGATAGCACAACAGCTACGCCGACCGTCACTGTGGTTTTCAGCCTCTCAGGCCGCGTAAACAAGGACTGTTCGTTCTACTCGGGTAACAATGCTTCTGCGCGCAACATTGATTTCGGCGTCATCGGCGTCCGCACCGGCGACAATGAAAATGTCAACTCGGCATTCGAAATGGTTGGTCCTGCAGTCGCCGAGATCGAAACGCTCACCGCTGGTTGCAACTTCAACAATGAAGTTGAAATCTCGAAGAATGACATCCGCGGCATGGTGAACAATGCGCCCGGCGGTTTCGACACCGACGAGTTCCAGGCGAACATTCCGTACAGCGTGAATGCAAGCTGGACTGGTGTTGCTCTCGATGCACAGGTCGCAGGTTCGGCTCAGACGCTGAACGTTTCGACCACGCAGAATGCTGGCGCGAAGCAGCAGGGCGCATGGCGTTCGGATATGGAAATCGACATTGTCGCTCCTGCCATCACCAACAAGGGCCTGGTCGCTGGTACCTATACCGGCACCACGACCCTGACGCTTCGCGCGCTCTAAGTCGAAAGCAAAATGAAGCAAGGGGAGGGAGCAATCTTTCCCCTTTCTTCACACTTACCGCATACCCGAAAAGACGTATCAGGGGGCAAAATCATGAGTTTTCTGGCGATGTTCCGGCGGAACGGCCGCGCTTTGCTGGCGATATTCGCCGCGATTGCGATCTTAGTCACGCCCGCCATTGCAATGCGGGTGTCCCCGATGGTCGTCGAAATGGAGTCGCGCGGGACAAACGCTGTGGCGCGGATCGAGGTCCAGAATATCAATCCCGGCAATCTGGCATTCCAGACGCGCATTTTCCGGATGTCCATCGACAAGGATGGCCAGATTACCGAGACACCGGCCGACGAAGACTTCCTCGTCTTCCCGCCGCAGGGTGCTCTGCCCGCCGGGGGCCGTCAGGTGGTTCGCCTCCAATGGGTCGGTGAAAACGAATTGCCGACCTCCCAAGCCTATTATGTTTCGGTTGAACAACTGCCAGTTGCGTTCGCGCCTGGCACTGCCGATTCGGTTGGTGCCCAGGTGCAGATTCTCTACAATATGCGCGCGCTCGTCGTGGTCGCGCCGCCGGGTGCAAAACCCGATGTCAAAGCCACCAGCGTCAGGCAGGTGAATTACCAGCCACCAGCGCTTCCCGGAGCGACCGAAGCCGCACCCCTACAGGACGGCGTGGAAATCACGCTGCGCAACGAAGGCCGCCGCCATGCGATGATGGCAAATTTCGGTTGGCAGCTTGTCGGCACAGATAGGGACGGCAAGTTCCTGCGCGTCGATATTTCGCCTGAAGAACTTACCCGGGCGGTCGGTAGCGGATATGTCCCGGCGCAGGGCGAACGCGTCTTCCGCGTCCCCGTTCCCGGCTTTGGCTCCGGCCCGATCAAGCTGTCGTTCAAGCAATGAAGGCTGGCTTCCTGCTCTGTTCCGTGGCCTATCTGGCGCTCTGGTCGACCGGCGTGTCGGCGCAGGTTTCGGTCCCGCTGCCGCAAACACCGAATCCCCCCCCGGGTCAGACAGGCGCAGAAGAGCGTCCCGCTGTCATTGTCCCACTGCCGGGCGCACCATCACCGGTCGGCGAGCCCGTCATCCCATCGGTTCCATTGGGGCCGCATGGCCGCCCGGACATCAATCCCTATAACCGCGACATCGACATGACGGTGCCGCTGACCTTCCAGAATCGCAGCTTGGGTGACATTCCCATGCGGTTGACGGCGGACGACAGGTTCCTGCTCGAGTCTGAAGGATTTCTCCGCTTGATGCGCCCGGTTCTGAACGATGAGGCCCATACAGGACTGTCGACCAGACTTCAGCCTTTGCGGCAGTTCGGACCGGACGACCTTGCGCAAACAGGCGTGCGCCTGACCTACGATCCGAGCACGCTGGCGGTGGTGGTTGTCGAGGTGTCGCCCGAGCAGCGCGCAACGCAGAATCTGTTCGCCCCGCCTCGCGATGACGAGAATGACGTGACTTTGCAGCTTGCGGATTTCTCGTCCTATATCAACATCAATGCGATCGAGACTTATGTCTGGGAAACCAAGCAAATCGATCCCCCGACTATCAATATCGACGGCGCAATCCGTTTCGGCAATATCGTCTTTGAAGGCGATGCCCAGTTCGGCCAGCGGTTTGGCGCAACGGGTGACGAGTATAAGTTTTCGCGCAACTATGCCCGGCTGGTATACGATCAGCCTGAGGATTATCGCCGCTTCTTCCTCGGCGACCTGGACCCCGAGATTCGCGGGCAACAGTCTTTTGTGTCGATGGGCGGCGTTGGTGTGTTGCGGCAGCAGCGGCGGTTTAACGCGTTTCGCTCGGCTATCCTGCAAGCCAACCGTCAGCTCATCCTGCAGCGCGATTCGACCGTCCGCTTTTTACGCAATGGGGCACTCTACCGTGAATTGCGGCTACAGCCCGGACGCTATGATTTCAGTTCGCTCCCCCTGATTGCGGGGAGCAACGATATTGACATTCAAGTCACTGACAATACCGGAGCGGTCCAGAATCTGTCCTATCAGCAATATCTGGACCCGATCGACCTAGATCCCGGCGATTATGAATATGGCGCTTTTTTTGGTCCCACCAGCCGAAGATTTGGCGGCGCACCCGATTATAAGGGTCCGGTTGCCTTTACCGGTTTCTTCCGCAAGGCGTTCTTGAACCGTCCGGCGCTGGGTATCGGTTTGCAGGCAAGCAAGGATGTTCAGACGCTGACCGGGCAGACGCAATTCGTGCTGGCCAATGGCGGACGTCTTTTGCTCGACGCGGGTGCCAGCAACGCGAAAAATGTCGGTCAGGGCTTTGCAGGCGGCGTGTCGTATGAACATTTCATCGACCGTAGCGGCTTGTCTGACAGCTTTACGCTACGCGCCGACTATCTCTCGCCCAAATTCGCGACATTGGGCAATCTTGATGGGATTAATACTACCTCTGTATCGTTGTCGGCGCAGTATACACGGCAGTTCGATCTACGGTTTCTGGCGACAACGACGGCATCATATCTCAAAGGCCGCAATGGTCTCAACGACAGTTACCGCATCGGCACCACCGGATATTACCGCCTTAACCGCGAATGGACCTTTCGGGCGGGCGTCGATTACGCGAAGTTTCCGACGGCTGGCGCAAGGGGCAGTGGCTTCAGCGTCAGCGTTGGCATAACTTTCCAGCCCGACTATCGCCGCCGCGCCGAGGCGCGCTATGAAAGCCGCGACGATCTGCAGGAACTGTCGTACAACCAGAGCGGTTTGAACCAGCTCAATAGTGTCGGCTTCGGCGGCCTGCTTGCCCGGCAGGACGGGAACGCCCGCGCGCAAGGCTATGCCGCCTATTCGGCCAACCGTTTCGACGTTGCGCTCAGTCATGCGAGTTTCGGGCCGTCGATTTCCGACTTCGGCGCCGTCAATGCGACCTCGCTCCGCGTCGGCACTACGCTTGCCTTTGCCGACGGTATGTTCGGGATCGGGCGGCGCATCAACGACAGCTTCATGCTATTGAAACCGCACAAGAATCTCGGCGACCGCAGCGTTGTCGCGGGGCAATCGCTCGCCGAGAACAACTATATCAGCAAGAGCGGCCCGCTGGGCGCAGCGGTCAACAATTTCCTCGGCTCCTACTCGACCCAATCGGTGCAATATGACGTGGAAGATCCGCCGACCGGCTACGACACCGGCCCAGGAGTGTTCCGGGTGCGGCCGGCGTACAAGAGCGGCTATGCGGCGCGCATCGGCACCGACGCCTTTGCCAGCGCCATGGGCACATTGGAACTTGCGCCCGGCAAGCCGGTATCGCTGATCGGTGGGCGCGTGACGCTGCAGGATGTGAGGGACGGCGAAAATCCGCAGCCGATACCCTTCTTCACCAACTCGATCGGCCGCTTTGCAATCGCCAACCTGTTGCCGGGGCGCCGGTATCTGGTCGAAACCTATGGCGCCAATGGCTCAATCGACAAAAGCTTCGAATTCACTGTACCCGCCGATACCGACGGCCTTATAAATCTCGGCACCGTCATGCCTGGCATCAAGAAATAGGAGACTGACATGCTGCGACCCCTGCTGTTCCTTGCCGCCATGTCGCTGACCGCACCGGTCCTCGCACAAGGACAAAATGGCGGACCACCGCCCCAGACTTCGGATTGCCTCATTCGGGTGAATGCATCCCCTGCCAGCTGGATGATCCAGGGTTACGATCCGTTCGGCGGCTCATCGGCCGAAGGAACTTTCGGCGTGACCTTCACCAACGACGGTGGCGCAGAATGCCGCTTCAACCCGATTTTTGAATTGCAGCAACCTCCCTTCGGGCTTTCCAAGGGCACCGGCAAGCCCATCCGCTACGCCTTGCTCAACCTGACCGACACGCAGGATGTAACGCCGCGTGCGGGGCAATCCAACCGCTTTTCGTCCAATCGCGAGATGGCGCTTCGGCCCAATGAATCGCGTTCGGTTTTGTACAAGCTGGTCGCAGATACCGATGATGTTCGCGATGCAGGCACTTTCACGCAGGATGTGACGCTTCAGGCGCAGGACAGCCGGTTTCGCGTCCTTGGCGGCACGTCGCTGGTGCTGGGCATGACCGTGCTGCCATCAGCGCGGATCGGTCTTGCCGGGGCCTATGCGATGAGCGACGGTCAGGCTATCGTCGATCTGGGAGAATTGCGCCAGGGTGTTGCACCTGTTCCGTTGCAGCTGCGCGTCAACAGTACAGGTGAATATGACATCACCGTCTCATCGGCAAATTCCGGACGGTTGCGGCTGGGGTCGAGCGAATGGTTCGTGCCCTACGCGATGGCGATCGGCGGGAATTCGGTCAACCTGACCGGAGCGCAAACCGTTACCGGTCCCAACGGCATGGGGCTGCGCCGCGATTCCCTTCCGATCCAGTTCCTCATTGGCGATGTGTCGGACAAGCGAGCAGGCATCTATAGCGATGTCGTGTCGATATCCGTGACGGCGCGCTGATTTCAGCTTCCGATCGAGGTGAACACGATTCGTTAACAGCCCGTTAGGCAAAGCGCGCAACCTAACTTTAGACATAGTCCGCTATCCCGGAGGCAATCGAGATTGCCAATCGGAAGGAATGGCGGATGATGAAGAATTTTGCTCTCGGGGCTGCGATCCTGTCGCTGGCGTCGGCTCCGACCGCGGCTTTTGCGGCCACCTATAGCTTCAATCTTCGTTTGCAGGTGCCGGTTCATTGCACCGTCAAGCAACAGTCGATTGGCAGTGGTTTAGCCTTGGGCGACGCCTTCGCACTCGGCACATTTCGCGAATATTGTAACGCGCCAGGGGGTTACGAGCTGGTGGTTACCTATGCACCTGGTTCCCTGCAAGGCGCACGCATCATCGCGGGAAATGACGAAATTGTTCTCGACGGTTCGGGACGCGCCGTACTGAGCCGCGCAACCGGCCCTAAAGTCCGCGAGCGCCTGATTTCGATGGCACCGGGGGAAAACGGATTTGATACCGACCGGCTCGAGCTGGATATCATCCCCAGCTAATACCTATAGCATCTATCCAAATATCGTTCGCTCCAACAGCCACAATGCGGCGATGCTGCCAATGGCGTAGGCCGTTATCGCCTGTGCAGGGGCGACTGCTTGCGCCCGGAGCTTTCGCAGCACCCAGAACGCCAACATTGCGATCGCCACAACAAACAATTGACCCGCTTCCACTCCAAGATTGAAGGTCAGTAGCGCGGTCGGCACTTCTCCATGCGGCAGGCCGATTTCGGCGAGGGCGCTGGCGAAGCCGAAGCCGTGCAGAATGCCAAACAGGAAAGCGACGAGCCATGGGACTCGCTCGGCAAGGCGCGGTTTTGACGGATCGCGCTTCACAATCTCGACGGCAAGAAAAACGATCGACAGGGCAATGAGTGCTTCAACAGGTGCACGCGGAACGCTCAGCAGTTCAAGCGTCGTTGCGATCAGCGTCAGCGAATGGGCGACGGTGAACGCAGTGACCGTTGCTGCCACGCGCCAGGCGCCATTGAGCAGCATCACAAGGCAGAGCACGAATAACAGATGATCGTAACCGGTCACGATATGCTCGATCCCGATAACAAAATAGGTGCGCGCGACTTGCCCCCGCTCGGGCGTCGCTGCGATTGTCGCGGCCGGATTGTGCGGGGTAAGTCGGCTAGCCTGTGTCTGTCCGTCAAGCGCGTGGAAGCGCATGAGCGCATCGCCTGATGTTTCCCCAATGCCGTCAAGACCCACCTTCCGGCCCTTGAGCGACATGTCGCAGGCGATCGTCCAGGTCGACAGCAGAGCGCCTGAATCGATTCCTCGACGAACAACATCGCCGGCTTTGCAGTCTGAGGGGAATGCTGGGTTCACACGCGCCGCCAGCCCCGGTTTGATAGGTGCCTTCCATGTAACGGCATAGGCGCGGAGCTCAGGATCTGGGCCAATGACTTCCCGTATCTCCAGATAGGCGGGACGCAGGTCGTCCGCCCGCACCGATACGGCGCAGACCGTCAGGATCGCAACGAGGAGCATGCGCCAGATCATGGCCTGGCGATGCGGATTTCGTAGCTGTCGAGGAGGGTTTGGTAGGCCGCTGCCTCACGCGAGATGCGGGTGTCTGTGCGCCAGTCGTTGACAACCCGTTGGCGAACATCGCCAAGCGTCGGGGCAATAGCTCCGCTTCGCTTCGTCACCTTGACGGCATGCCATCCGAAGCCAGACCTGACAGGTCCTGCCCACCGGCCCGTTTTCAAATTGGCCAAGGTCTTTCCAAATGTATCGCCAAATTCGCGCTTTATTTGCTCCACATCGGCACCGTCCATCGCAGCCGCGATAGCGGTAGGGACAAGTGGCACCGGTTGGCCGGCGTTGAGCGCTGCAATAGCATTTCGCGCGGTCGCTTCATCGTCCGCGAAATATTTCTGCTCGAAGCTGAAAGTCATGCCTTCGGCATAACGCTGACGGTTGGCAGCAAAATAGCGCTCGATCTCTGCATCTGTCGGGGTAGCGTTTTCGACCTGCGCGGTTGCCAGAAATTCCATTTTCGACCGTAACCGGCGCCGGATAACCGGATCGTCCACATCCAGCCCGAGCCGCATTGCTTCGCGAAAATAGATTTCTTCCTTGATATAGTCGCGGATGAGGCCGTCCAGTTCCTGCGGGGACGGTGGCCTTCGCCAGCTTTGTTCCCACTGGTTCGCGATATTGGCAACTTTGGCTTCGTCAAGCGTGATTTTGCGGTCGCGCGTGTCTCCTTCACCGAAATATACCATCACGACCCAAAGCGCGGCGCCCGCAATCAGGAAGTGGACGAGCGGTTCGCGCCCCGCCGACCGCAGCCAGCGTCCAATCATGTAAGCGCAACGCCGGGGCCGGGTCGTTCGACCATGATCAACGGCTTTGTTCCGTCGGGCGTACGATAGCCTGCTTCAACGGCGTGGCGCAGCATTTCGACCTTGTCTGTTGGCAGGATCGCCACACATGCTCCTCCGAATCCTCCGCCCGTCATCCTCGCGCCCCCGCTATTCCCGATTGCCGACTGCATTAGCGAAACGAGCGAGTCGATGGCAGGCACGGTGATTTCGAAATCGTCACGCATCGAAGCATGGCTTTCCGCCATCAGCCGCCCGAGCTCGGCAAGGTCGGCGGCCGCCAGCGCTTCGGCTGCTGCGAGTGTACGGCTATTTTCGGTAATCACATGCCATGCGCGCTTTCGCGTAATGGGATCGAGGTCGGCATCGGCAAGCATAGCCGGTGCCGCATCGCGAAGGGCGGTGACGCCCATTCTTGCCGCCGCCACCTCGCATTGCCGTCGACGTTCGTTGTAATGGCCTTCGACCAAGCCGCGGGTTACACCCGAATGGACTATCACGATCGCGATATTGTCTGGCACGCGGACGTCATTGAGTGCCAGGTTTCGGCAGTCGATAAGCAGCGCATGACCTTCTTTGCCCTGCGCCGAAATAAGCTGGTCCATGATTCCGCATTTGGTGCCGACAAAATCGCATTCGGCAGCCTGCGCCACCTGGGCAAGCAGCGTGCGGTCGATTTCGGTTTTTGCCAGCGCGAGCATCGCCTGACCGACCGCCACCTCCAGCGAGGCGGAGGACGAAAGCCCCGCGCCTTTTGGCAGATTGCCGGCAATGGCGATGTGGGCACCGCCCAGGGCAAACCCGGCCTTTTGCAGCGCATCGACCGTGCCGCGGACATAATTTGCCCAGCCTTGGTCGCTCTGCACGATGGTGTCGAGGTTGAAGGTGTCGACCGCATTGTCGAAATCTGCAGCGACGATGCGCACCTCGCGGTCCGCGCGCGGGCTTGCGGCGACCATTGTCGAAGGGCCGATGGCACAGGGTAGGACGAAGCCATCATTGTAATCGGTATGCTCGCCGATCAGATTGACCCGCCCGGGCGCACGCGCAACGAGCATCGGGGCATGACCATGTGCGGAAGCAAAGGCAGATGTGACACGGTCCTTCAATGCCATATCAAGCGGGTTCATGTGGCACTCCTGTAATGCACCGGGCTTTGGGCGCGCAAGGTTGCGGCAGCCGTTTCGGGGGTAAGGTCGCGTTGTGCCTCGGCAAGCATTTCATAACCGACCATGAATTTGCGCACGCTGGCCGAGCGAAGCAGCGGTGGATAGAAATGCGCGTGCAACTGCCAATGTGGAGCGTCGGCGGTGCCGGGCGCACCATGCCAACCCATCGAATAGGGAAAGCTGGTCTGGAAGAGATTATCGTAGGCGGTTGTCACGGCCTTCAGGACTTCGGCGAGGGCATTGCGCTGGCTTGCTTCGAGTGAGTTGATGCGTTGCGCGGCAAAACGGGGCAGCAGCAGGATTTCATAAGGCCAGCTTGCCCAATAGGGCACCACGGCCAGCCAGTCGGCGTTGCTCGCGACGGTCCGCGCTCCATCGGCGGCTTCGGCCTCTGTATAAGCTCGCAACATGGATTTGCCGTGCTCTGCGAGCCATTGAGCCTGTGTTTCGGTTTCACGCGCCGGTTCAGCAGGCACATAGCTGGTCGCCCAAATCTGCCCGTGGGGATGCGGGCTCGAACATCCCATCATCGCCCCCTTATTCTCGAAAATCTGGACATAGGCGTGGGTGGCGGACAGCTCGGCCTCCTGCGCCGCCCAGATATCGACCACGGCGCGGATGGCAGGTACCGACATTTCGGGCAACGTCTTGCCATGATCGGGGGAAAAGCAGATCACGCGGCAAGTGCCATTGGCCGGCGCGTCACGGAACAGCGGATTGTCCGTCCTGTCTGCGGCGGCAGTTTCGGGCAGTAACGCCGCAAAGTCGTTGTCGAAAACGAATACATCCTTGTAATCAGGGTTCATTATCCCGCCCGCCCGTTCGTTGCCGGGGCAGAGGTAACAGCCTTGGTCATAAGCCGGGCGGACCGTGGTGTCAGGCATGTCCTGCTGCCCCTGCCAAGGTCGCTTCGCGCGATGCGGAGATACAAGGATCCACTCGCCCTTCAGCGGATTAAAGCGGCGGTGGGGTTGATCTTCAAACGGCATCAGGAAGGCTCCAATCGATCGGTTGCATGCCCTTTGAGCGCAGAAACGCGTTGCACTTCGAGAAATGCCTGCATCCCAGAAATCCGTTATGCGCGGACAAGGGCGAGGGGTGGTCGGCCTTGAGGACAAGATGACGTGTTCCGTCCACGAACGCCCCCTTTTTTTGCGCGTAACTTCCCCAGAGCATGAAAACGACAGGGTCGGGTTTGGCATTGATGAGGCGTATTACCGCGTCGGTAAACCGCTCCCACCCCTTGTGGCTGTGCGACGCGGCTTTGGCCATCTCAACGGTCAGGACGCTGTTAAGCAGCAACACCCCCTGCTTTGACCAATGCTCGAGAAAACCATGGCGCGGGCGAGGGAGGCCGAGGTCGCTTTCGAGCTCCTTGTAGATGTTGAGCAGGCTTGGGGGCGGCCGAACGCCGGGTTTTACGCTGAAGCAAAGCCCATGCGCCTGATCCGGGCCATGATAGGGATCCTGCCCGAGTATCACGACGCGCACCTTATCGAGCGGGGTCAGGTCGAGCGCCCGGAACCACTCGCTACCTTTGGGGTAAATTGTCTTCCCTGCCGCCTTTTCCGCCATGAGGAAATTTTTGAGCTCAGCCATATAGCCGGACTCGAACTCCGGCAGCAGCGGCGCTTTCCAGCTTTCGTGGAGTTGGACTTCGCTCATTCGGATCCAGGCGGCGTCGCCAGCAACGCCGTCCACGCCTCGACTTCCTTCTTGCTGGCAGGGCCCAGCAATTCCATCGCATGGCGAAGGCGCTCACGGATGACGTCGCGGCCCAAGTGGACGATGGCGTCGAACAGGGGGACCCCCCGTGGCTGGCCGGGGTTGCCGATCTACACCGGGCGGACCACGTCCTTGAGCTTTGCGTCCAACACTTCAGCGGTGCGGCGCAGAGTGGCCTCTACACGCACCTTGTTCCACTCAACGAGCGCGTCGAACTGCTGGAGCGCCAGCGTGTATGCGGCACGTTGCTGGTCGGCTTCGAGCTTGACGCCATCGCGCAGGGCTTCGGCAGTGAGGCCTTCAATGCGGTTCATGAAGAACATCGACGTCAGTGCGCCGAGGTCCGACAGCTTGGTAATCCGCGCCTGCGCCATTTCGGCGATAGGCATCAAATAGGCGTCGTTGAGCGCCCACACCTTCACCGCTTCGAGGAACTGCTCCGTAGTCAGCTCCTCGCGCAGATAACGGCCGTTGAGCCAGTCGAGTTTCGAAGTGTCGAACACCGGCCCGCCGAGTGAAATGTTGTGCACATCGAAACCGTCGATCAGTTCCTGAAGCGAGGTTTTCTCGTCCTCTTCGCTCGCCGACTTAATGAACAGGCCCAGAAAGTTCTGCATCGCCTGCGGTAAATAGCCGGCACGCTGGTAGAACAGGATGCTGGTCGGGTTCTTACGCTTCGACAGCTTCGATTTGTCGGCATTGCGCAGCAGTGGCAGATGGGTCAGCACGGGCGGTTGCCACCCGAAATACTGGTAAAGCAGGAGGTGTTTTGGCGCGGATGAAATCCATTCCTCGCCGCGCATGACATGTGTGATGCCCATAAGATGGTCATCGACGACATTGGCAAGGTGATAGGTCGGCAGGCCATCCGACTTCATCAGTACCTGCATGTCGACGGTGGAATAATCGATCTCGATTACGCCGCGCAGCGTATCCTCGAAACGGCAGGTGCCGTTGTCCGGGATGACCATGCGAACGACATGGGGTGCCCCCGCGGCCTCGCGCTCTGCCGCGACGCTGTTATTGAACGCGCGATAGCTGGCGTCATATTTGGGCGGCAGTTTTGCCGCAGTCTGGCGCGCGCGCATCGCGGCGAGCTCTTCGGGCGTGCAATAGCATTTGAATGCATGGCCGCTGGCGAGCAGCCGTTCGCAATGCTCGGTGTAGATCGCGCTCCTTTCCGACTGGCGGTAAGGTCCGTGAGGACCGCCGACATCGGGCCCCTCGTCCCAACTGAGGCCAAGCCATTTCAGCGATTCCAGAATCATCCGCTCGGACTGCGGTGTCGAGCGAACCTGGTCCGTATCTTCGATGCGCAACAGGAATTGGCCGCCATGTTTCTTCGCAAAGCAATAGTTGATGAGTGCGATATAGGCGGTGCCGACATGCGGATCGCCGGTGGGCGAGGGCGCAACACGGGTGCGGACGGTCATGTGTCTGAAACTTTCGATTGTCGTTTTGCGGGCGCTCTATCAATCTGCAACATGCTTGTCATCTTAAGACGCGAAGGTCATGTAGGAGCAGGTACGATTCAGGATCAACAGCATGCAATTCAGCCGTCGCCATTTTAACTTCGGGCTTGGAAGCCTCGCCTTTGCCGGGCTTTCGACCTATGCCTATGGCCAGATACCGCCTGCCGGGCGGAGCGAGGTAACGGGCTATGGCCCGCTGGTCCGCGATCCCAACAGCCTGCTCGACCTGCCGAAGGGATTTTCCTACCGGGTCATATCGCGATATGGCAATGTCATGGACGACGGTTTTGTCGTCCCCAATGCCGGCGATGGGATGGGCGCATTCGCCGCTGGCAAGGGCAAGGTCGCGCTGGTGCGGAATCATGAGCTTTCGCCGCGCGATCTCCGTTTCGGGCCATTTCCATCAAAGGTTGGCGCCGATTTTCTGACCTACGACCGTATCAAGGACAAGGATGCCATGCCTCTGCCCGGAGGCACCACGACGCTGATTTACGATCTCAAAAGCGGGCGTACGGAGTCGGAATGGCTTAGCCTGTCGGGGACGATCCGTAATTGCGCGGGCGGGATTACGCCGTGGGGCAGCTGGCTGACCTGCGAGGAAAATGTGACCCGCGCAGGCGATGGTGTCGGCATGGATCATGGCTATGTCTTTGAAGTGCCGTCGGCACATAAGGGGCTGGTGATGCCGGTTCCGTTGAAGGCGATGGGGCGTTTCAACCATGAAGCCGCCTGCGTCGACCCGCGCACGGGTATCGTATACCTGACCGAGGATCGCGACGACAGCCTGCTTTATCGTTTCATTCCGAACGCCAGAGGAGAGCTGGCCAAGGGCGGGCGGCTCGAGGCACTGGCGCTCGGCGAGGCCGGCATCCAGGACAGCCGCAACTGGAGCGAAGCTGTGCTTACACGCGGCAAGCAATATCGCGCAAACTGGATCCCGCTGGATAATCCGGAAAGCCCGAATGACGATTTGCGCAAACGCGGTGCGGCCAAAGGCGCGACACTATTTGCGCGCGGCGAGGGGATCTGGTGGGGGAGTGGCGAATTCTACTTCACCTGCACCGATGGCGGGGCAAAAAAATGCGGACAGATTTTCCGCTATGTTCCGGCGGTCAACGAGGGCTTTCCGGGCGAAAGCGATGCGCCTGGAATGCTCGATCTTTTCTATGAGTCGAGCGATGCCGCCGCCTATAACTATGGCGACAACCTCTGCGTCATGCCCAACGGGCATCTGATGGTCTGCGAAGATCAATATACCGATATCGTCGATAACCATCTGCGCGGCATCACGCCGGGCGGTAAGGCCTACATGTTCGCACGCAGCAGAGTGCAGACCGAATTTGCCGGCGCCTGCTTTTCGCCCGACGGTTCCACGATGTTCGTGAATTTCTACGCCCCGACGATGACGCTGGCGATCAAGGGGCCGTGGGGCAGGGTAAAGACTGCCTAGCGCTGGTTGGACAATGGGGGTAGCTGTAAAGGTGGATGTCGCAAATCTACCCCCATTTGATGGCACTGGCCACTGCCCTGCCGCGGTACCGTATCACGCAAGATCAGGTGCTGGAGATACTTGCCGACGCCAAGGGCACAGCCCTTCCGCCGCGCATGGCGGAGATTTTGGGCAATACCGGTATCGAGCAGCGGCATATTGCGATGCCGCCCGAATATTATTTCGGAACACGCTCATGGGCCGATCGCGCGCGGGTTTATGAGGAAACTTCAGCGGCGCTTTTCCGGCAGGCGGCGACGAAGGCGCTGGGGCGCGCAGGCCTGACTCCGCCCGATATTGGCCAAATCGTTTATGTTTCCACCACAGGTACGATGACCCCGAGCCTTCCCAGCCGGATGATCGCTGCAATGGGTTTCGGACGCGACACGCGTTGTGTACCCCTGTTCGGTTATGGCTGTGCGGGGGGTGTGATCGGTTTGGGAGTTGCTGCGGATCTGTATCGGGCAGCTCCGGACAAGCCGGTCCTCCTCATATG
>JACVCM010000001.1 GCA_016742125.1 Sphingomonadaceae bacterium
AAACTCACCCGATAGGCGCTATCAGGTTCAGGGGCAATATCGATGGCATCCCGGTGATCGGAATGCTGGATATATCGTTCCAGGAGTTTTGACATGAAGAAGTTTTTGGCCGTTCTGGCCGTTTCGGCGTTGGCCCTCGGTTCGGGCACAGCAGTCGCTGGGCAGGAAATCAGCAACGACCTGTCGCGCTGCGCTGCGGGTAAAGGTCCCGCCGTGCTTGTCAGTGTGCGCGGTGTAAAGGAAAGCACCGGCAGGATCCGGGTACAATCCTATCCCGCAACCGGCAGTGCCTGGTTGGCCAAGGGACGCTGGCTCCACCGTGTCGAAAGCCGCGCAAGTGCCGGCAATATGACATTTTGTGTGCCGGTTCCAGCTGAGGGGTCATACGGAATCGCCGTGCGTCATGACCGCAACGCGAATGGCAAGACCGACATCCGGGAAGACGGGGGCGGGTTTTCAAACAATCCCAGCATCAACATCTTCAATCTCGGTAAGCCGTCTGCAAGCAAGGTCGCTTTTCAGGCTGGGCCGGGGGTGACCCGCATTTCCATCAACCTGAAGTATATGTGAAGGAGGGGATTTGGCACTTGTAGCACTTCTGTCGAACCCCAATTCAACCGGCAACAGATCGCTGTTGCCGGCGGTTCGCTGCTACTGTGCCAGAAATCCGGATATCTTCCATTATGAAGTCGAGGAAATCGGCCAGATCACCAAGGCTCTGGAGATGATTGCGCGTGTCAAGCCGAAGGTGCTGGTCATCAATGGCGGCGATGGCACGGTGCAATCGGCTTTGACCGAGCTCTATCATGGTGGCCATTTCGAAGGCACCCCGCCACCGGTAGCTGTCCTGCCAAATGGGAAGACAAACCTGATCGCACTCGATCTTGGTGCCGAGGGCGATCCGCTCGCGGCCCTCGAACGCATCGTCGAGATGGCGAAGAGCGATATGACCGACCATATCGTTGTCCGGGAACTGATCGCGCTTAGCGACGGCACCGAAGGCGCGCGTCCCGTACTGGGCATGTTTCTGGGCGGCGCGGGGCTGGCCGAAACCATATTATACTGTCGCCACAAGATTTATCCGCTCGGGCTCCCCAATGGCCTCAGCCATTTTCTGGCGGCAATGGCAGTGCTGTTTTCTGCCATATTCCGGCTGAAAGCGGACTTCCTTCCAGCCCGCGCCAAGCCGATCAGCGTCTCGTTCATCCGTCAGGGCGAGTTGCAGGGTATATTTTCGGTGCTGATTGTCACGACGCTCGACAAACTGTTGCTCGGTGCCCAGGCAGGCGGTGCGCGCAAAGGGCTGATGAAGTTTCTGGCAGTCGACCAAAGCCCTGTATCTATGTTGAAAATGATCGCAGCGTCGCTACGCGGCAAGCTGGGGCAGCACAAGATGGAGGGCGTCCATTTTCAGGAGGGCGACACCATCCGTATCGATAGCGACAGGAGCAGTGTCGTGCTGGATGGAGAAGTGTTCGAGGCGAGCAACGGCCATCCCATTGTCCTGCGTTCGACACCGCCGGTACCATTTCTGAAACTCGCCGCCTGACAATCTGGCGGCGACCGATTAAGGCGGCAACATGCTGTCGTTAATGCAAATGATTGCCGAAGAGCTGGCGGTGCCCGCGCTTCCGCAGGTTCGTGCCTTTGCCGCACATATAGCCGCGCAATATCCTGACGCTGCACGCGCTGTCCTTTTCTACGGCTCTTGCCTGCGTAGCGAAGAGTTGGAAGGGCAGATGCTCGATTTCTACCTGATCGTTTCGGACTATGACGCAGCCTATGACAGCAAGGCGCTCGCCAAATGGAACCGTCGCCTGCCACCGAATGTTTTCCCGTTCCAGCATGACGGCCTGATGGCCAAGGTCGCGGTGCTCGACGAAAAGGACTTTCACGACCTCAACCGCCAGGGTGCCTCGGCAGTGTCGGTCTGGGCACGCTTTGCCCAGCCATCGCGGCTGGTTTGGGCGGCGGACGATACAGCGCGGCGGATGGCAGCCACGGCAATCTCGGGCGCGGCGCCGACATTGCTTAACGCGGCGCTGGCCTTTACCGAGCGCGAGGTCGATGTCCTCGACCTGTGGCAATCGGGGTTCCGCATGACCTACGACGCCGAACTGCGCGCCGAGCGCAGGGATCGGCCCGCTTCGGTGATCGAATTCGACCCCGAACGATATGAGCGTTTCGGTTTGGCGGCACTCCAACACACGCCAATTGCCAATGAGCTACGGGGAAACAAGGTGCATATCCTGTCAGACCCGCAAAGCCGCATCATGCAGGAGCGCAATCGATGGCCCGCGCTCCGCCGCAACGGCAAGCTGCTGACCGTGGCCCGCCTCGCCAAAGCGGCTTTCACCTACGCCGGCGGCATCGACTATCTCGCATGGAAGATAAACCGCCACGCCGGGACCGAGATCGAGATCAAGCCCTGGCAGCGACGGTGGCCGTTGGTTGCAGCGCTATTTCTGGTCCCGAAGCTGCTGGCAAAGGGCGCAGTACGCTAGTGCACCATTCCGGTCAGCGCCATGAAAACGAGCAATATTGCCATAACGCAGCACAAGCCATAGCGGTCAATACAAAGCGATAACTACACCGGGCGCGCTGGCAGACTGTTTGCCTGTCCATCCGATCATATGATTCCGACAGCCTTACCCGCCCGCTCAAACCGCGCCAGGATGTCCTGCACCTGTTCACTGCTGTGTTCGGCGCACAGCGAGCAACGAAGCAAAGTCATGCCCGCTGGCGTTGCGGGCGGTCGGGCAAGGTTTACGTAGAGGCCGTTTTCGAGCAACGCTTGCCACATAGCCGCCCCGCGCTCGAGGTCGGGCATAATTACTGCGATGATTGCGCTTTGAGGACTCTCGGTGCCGAGCCGGAACCCGAGATCGCGCAGGCCTTTGTGAAGTGTCTTCGAATTTTCCCACAGATGCGCGCGCTTGTTCCCATTGTGCATCAGCTTGCGGATCGATGCTGCGCTGGACGCCATCACGCTGGGCGGCAGCGCAGCGGTGAAGACATAGGGGCGGCAGACGAGACGGAGGATTTCGAACTTCGGATGGTTAGACACACAAAAGCCGCCAACCGTCCCGACGCTCTTGCTGAACGTGCCTATGACGAAATCCACATCATCAAGCACGCCCTGCTCTTCGGCCACGCCGCGGCCATTTTCACCGATAAAGCCCATTGAGTGGGCCTCGTCGACGAGGATCATGGCGCCAGCTTCCTTGGAAATCCGGATCATCTCTTTCAAAGGCGCGACATCGCCGAGCATTGAGTAGACACCTTCGAGCACCACCAACTTGCCAGCTTCTGCAGGCAAACGCTTCAACCTTTTCTCCAGGGCTTCGACGTCATTATGACGAAAGGCGACGATTTCGGCATCCCCCATCTTGCAGCCGTCATAGATCGACGCATGGCTGTCGATATCGAGGATGATATAATCGCCCTTGCCAGCAATCGTGCTGATGATCCCCAGATTGGCCTGATAACCAGTCGAAAAGACCATCGCATGGTCCATCGCGTAAAATTCCTTGAGCGCGTTCTCGACATCGCGATGATGGAAAAAGGTGCCGTTCAGCACGCGGCTGCCGGTGGTTCCAGCGCCGAATTCATCCATCGCCTTCTTGCCCGCGGCAAGCACGTCGTCGTCGAAGGTCATGCCCATATAGTTGTAGGTGCCCAGCAGGATGGTTTCCTTGCCGTTGCATATTGCGACCGTCGGCGATTTCACCTCCTCCATCACGAGCGAGAAGGGGTCTTTCTGGCCAGTGGCGAGCAGGCCTTCGCGCTGCTGGATGAGCGGGTCGAATTTGGAGAAAAGATCGGTCATTCTATAGGTTCCCAAAACCGTTGTGCCGGGCCTGTCTAGGCACGCCTAGCCGATAAGCACCCTTCGACAGGCTCAGGGCTACGGTGAAATTTAAGCCGTCAATTTCCCCACGGCATCCACGAGTTGACCGACATTTTCGATCTCGGCCTGCATATTCATGCTGATAACGATATCGAACGAATCCTCGACCTCTGCGACGAAGTCCATCACCGTCAGGCTGTCCCATTCGAGATCGCCGGCAAAGGTCGTTGTTTCGCTGATCTCGACGCCTTTCTTGTTGAACGGTTCGATCAAGCCCTTCAGTCGGTCGTACATTTCGCTGCGGTCGGTCATGGTCTTTCCTTCAAGATTTGCGGCGCTATGGCAAGCGAATAAGGCGGCAATTGGGCGATATTGGGCGACTGCGCCATATGCTTGCCGTGCAAATGCAAAGCTGACATACTCGGGCCGCAGGAACATTTTCGGGAGGGGAAAATGACCGACGTGAAGAAATGGCCGGGCGAGGCCATCTATATGGTCCGTACCATGCAACAACATCATGTACAGCTAAGCTTGATGGCCGACCAGAAGGCCAACATGCTGATCGGGGCGACCTTTGTCGTCCTGACGCTGGCCATTGGGCAGAGCAGAAGCAGCAGTTTCTCGCTGCCACTGTTGATATTGGCAGTGTCGGCGTTCATGTCGGCCGGTCTGGCAACAATGGCTGTGATGCCGGCGACCGTCCCGAAACCGTCGCGGGGCGACAACTGGCTGTTTTTTGGCACGTTCGCGCAAGCCGAAGAAGACGAATTCCAAGCTAGAATCATGACAAGTCTGCACGCGCCCGAAGATGTCTTCAAAGCAATGCTGCACGATATCTACCAGATGGGCCGAATCCTGCGGACCAAGAAGTACCGCTTTCTCGGCTGGGCTTACCGAGCATTTCTGGTTGGTCTCATCATGACGTTCGCAGCGTTCGTCTACGAGCGCTTTGCCGGCCCGATATTATAGCCAGCCTTGCGCCTTGTACCAGCGAACGGTGTCCTTGAGACCCTGCCGCGTCGCAATTTGCGGCGACCATAATGCAGGCGGCGGCGCCGCGGCGCGGTCGATGGTCCAATCAGGATGTGAGAGATAGCTCGCCCGGTCGGGGGTAAGTTTGGCCTTGGGGCCACGGAACATCCCATCAACCCGTGCGGCGAGTTTGAGCAGGAAATGCGGGGCATGAAGCGTCGTCACACGGCGCCCCATTGCCCAGCCGATCGCGCGCGCGAAAGCCTCATGCGTCCAGCCTTGTTCGGTGCCGTCATCGGCCTCGAAAATCCTTGCTGTGGCGTCGTCATGCGCGGGTAGGAGTGCCACCAACAGCCGTGCCAGATCGTCGACATGGATCAACGATACTTTCCCGCGTGGCGGTAACAAGGCCCAGCCCTTTTCGGCCAGGCGGAACATGTCGAACATCTCGGTATCGCCCGGGCCATATACGCCGGGCGGGCGGATGATGGTCCAATCGAGCATGCTGGTGCCGACCAGCTTCTCCGCTCGTGCCTTGCTCTCCCCATATTTTGAAAGTTCGGGATGCTTGGCCGCGAGTGACGAGACATGGACGAAGCGTTTGATCCCAGCCTCCTTGGCGGCAGTTAGCATGTTGGCAGTGCCAACGACGTTACCTGCCTCGAAGCCGGCCGAATCAGGTGCATTGACCACGCCCGCCACGTGCAAAACGGCATTTGCGCCATCGCATAGTTCGATCAGGCTATCGGGCAAATCAAGCGCACCATGCACCCAGGTTACGCCGGGTTTCTTGGGTTGGTCGCGCCGTGTCAATGCGCGCACGTGCCACCCTCCCTCCACAAGCCGATCAAGCGTCATCCGCCCGACAAAGCCTGTCGCACCGGTCAGCGCTACTGTCTTCAAAGCAGCACCAGTTGGTCCCGGTGCACAAGAACGGAACGCGGCACGGTACCGAGAATGGCCCCCAGTTCAGCGGTCCGGTGGCCGCAAATTCGGGCGGCATCGAGCGCATCATATTCGGAAAGACCCCGCGCAACCGCCACGCCGTCCTCGGCGCTGATGTCGATAACGTCGCCGCGCTTGAATTCGCCGTCGACCGAAAGCGCGCCTGCCGGAAGCAGGCTGCTACCGGCCTGCAACGCACGGATCGCGCCGTCATCCACACGGATACGGCCCTTCACTGTCAGCCGCCCGCCCAGCCAGCTCTTCCGCGCGGAGCCGCCAGCACGCGGGGCGAAGAAAGTCGATGGCCCGCCTGCGTCAAGCGCAGCCAGCGGATGATTTCGCAAGCCAGAACAGATCGCCAGCCCGATCCCTGCTCGCGTCGCAATATCGGCAGCGTCAAGCTTCGATGCCATCCCGCCAGAGCCCATGCCGGATGAAGACCCTTCCGCCACCATGATCCGAACATGCCCGTCGATTTTCTCTACGAGCGGCAGCAAAACCGCATCGGGATGATGCGGGGGTCGGTCGTAGAGACCATCGACATCCGAAAGGAGGATTACACCCGAAGCACCCGCTGCCTGCGCAACACGCGCGGCCAGCCGGTCATTGTCGCCGAAGCGGATTTCCTCGGTCGCTACGCTGTCATTTTCGTTGATCACCGGCACAGCACCTGCGCCCAATAACCGATCCAATGTCGCGGCGATGTTCAGATAACGCCGTCGGTCCTCAAGGTCATCGAGCGTGACCAACATCTGCGCCGCCGCAAGGCTTTGCGTCGCCAGCAGCTCCGCCCAGATACCAGATAATATAATCTGCCCCACTGAAGCCGCCGCCTGTGCATCGGCCAGACTGGCACGCCCGCCCTTGTCAAACCCCATACGCCGCGCTCCCAGCGCAATAGCGCCGGAGGAAACGATGATGATCCGTTGCCCCACCTGATGGCGATCGCTAATGTCAGCAACCAGTGTTTCGAGCCAATTGCGCCGCACGCCCCCGTCGGGCTGCACCAGCAGCGACGAGCCCACTTTAACCACCAGCAAGGGACAGATGGCCGGTGAGAAGGCAGCGGCGTTCAGATCGGCGACCATTCGCCTGCCTCGTTCAGGCCATCCGCCTGTGTATTTTCCAGATTGCTCTTTTGCGGCAAGGCCTCAAGTACCCGATCAAGCACGAGGTCGACCCCCTGCCCGGTCGCGCCGGAAATGGCGATGACATCCTTTGCACCGGCGGCCTGGAGCTGGTCGGCAATATCAGCCATTAACTCAGGATCAAGCAGGTCGCCTTTGTTGATCGCCACAATCTGCGGCTTGTTCTCAAGCCCTGCGCCATATTCGGCGAGTTCGTCACACACGATATGCCAAGCCTCGACGGGATCATCCTGCGTTGCATCGATCAGGTGGATCAATATCTGGCATCGTTCAATATGACCCAGAAAGCGGTCACCGATACCGACGCCTTCAGCGGCGCCCGCAATCAGGCCCGGAATATCGGCAAGCACGAATTCGCGCCCTTTGTGCTCGACAACCCCAAGTTGAGGCCGGGTTGTCGTAAAAGGGTAATCGCCAACCTTTGCCTTGGTATTCGACACTTGATTGATGAAGGTCGATTTGCCCGCATTGGGCATGCCGACGAGACCAGCATCCGCGAGCAATTTCAGCCGCAGCCAGACGTACATTTCCTCCCCCGGCCAGCCCGGACCATGTTGCCGTGGCGCACGGTTGGTGGAGGTCTTGTAAGACGCATTGCCCCGCCCGCCATCACCGCCGCGCAAAAAGACCACGCGCTGCCCCACTTCTGTCAGGTCGAGCAACAGCGTGCGTTCCTCATCGTCGGCGAGAACCTGTGTGCCCACCGGGACCTTGATTACCAGATCTTCGCCATAAGCCCCGTGCCGGTCACGTCCCATGCCCTGAATACCGCGCATCGCCTTGAAATGCTGCGCATAGCGAAAATCGATCAATGTGTTGAGCCCGGCCACGGCCTCGAAAATTATGTCGCCGCCCTTGCCGCCGTTCCCGCCATCCGGTCCGCCATATTGGACATATTTCTCTCGCCGGAAGCTGACAGCCCCGGGACCGCCCGCGCCCGAACGGATAAAGATTTTGGCTTGGTCGAGAAAATGCATGGCGGCGCTTTAGGCCCTGAGCTGCCAAATAACAACGCTTGGCGACCTCAAAAAAGAAGGCTTAACTGGCCAATGATTTTGGCGTAGGCTGACCGACGTCAAAGCAGAATTCGGTCGCACGGTTTTTGACGCCCCGATGTAACAGTCGGATATGCGTTAAACAGGAGGGTATATGCGAGCGGGTAGGTTTCTTCTTCTGTCGTTGTTCCTCGGCAATATGTGGACAAACCCACTGCTGGCGCAGGCATATCGCCCGTCGCTGATGGACAGCTTTCCGATCGGCACAGGCGGCGCACTCTGCCAGGCACAAAATAGGTCGACCGACCCGGCAATCGAAGGAATATTCGACCGGGCCTGGACAATAGTTTGCCGGGACGCAGCAAAACCGGTCGGCCAGGTTTTCGCGTTACGGGGCGATTTGGGGGCAACGGAAGCCCGGGTGGCCCGCTCCCGCGATACAGAAGTTACATGTGACAGTTGGCGATCTGTGGAAGTTTCCGGGCTGGCGAACGCCGAGCGCGCCAGTTGTCGCGATGGCTACAGCTTGTATCGCTTTCAGGATGGCAAAGTTACTTATTACGCACAGGGCCTGAGTGCGTATGACAATGCGTTGGAATTGGGCCTGAGGACGATAGCGGCAGATCGGCTGATTCCCGAAAAACTCGAAATTGCGATAACCGGGGGCGGCGATGCGGCGGCGTTTGCGCGCGCGCAAGCCGAGACGCTCGACCCCACGGTAGCGCTTGCCGAGGGATATCGGCGCAACAATAGCGGTAATTTTGTCGAAGCGGCGCAGTTCTTCGATAGTCTGCAGCAACAGGCGCAAGCCGGTACCACCCCAGCAGCGCGCGAAACCGAAACACAGAGACTTCAGCGGCTGCACGAATATGGCGTGAACCGGGCCCTCCAGCTATCCAATCTTGCAGAGTTCGAACAGGCTGACACCTTGTTCCTGCAAGCCGCTCAGATACCGGTCACCGATCGCGTCCAGGTCCGGTTGCGCCGTAATTTCGAGGCAATGCATTTGTTGAACCAGCAGCGACTGGGCGACGCGCTTGCCGTGCTGGACCGACCCATATTAGATCGCGAAGCCGAAAAGCTAACCGACACCGGCTCTGTCATCATAAGCGAGCAAACCGCTGCAGAAGTGAATGGCAGCAACGCCAGTCTGGCAAGTCTGGGGGTACGGCAGGAAACAGCCCTTACGGCCGACGAGCGCGCCGCAATCATCGATGCGCAGGCGCTCCAGTTACGCGGAACAATCCAGCGGCTGCAGGGCAATGCAGAGGCGGGCTCACCCAGCATGAGCCGTGCGCTTGAGGACGCGATGAAAATCCGCAATGGCAGGGTCGTATCGATTGCACGCCTACGCGCTCAGATCATGACAGAAATGGCGCTTGCAGAAGAGGAGCGGGGGAATTTCGGCAATGCGCGCCTGTTGCTCGACAATGCGCTTGCCCTGCTTAAAACAACCTATCCCGAAACCAGTGCCGTCAACAATGTGCGCGCGCGTCTGGCGGCCTATCTGGTCAGACGTGGGAGCGAAGACGAGGCGCTTGGACTTTATAGGACAGTTATTTCATCGGCCAACGAAAACGGCATCGGTGTGACCGGGCTGACCAACCAACTGCAACCATATTTCGATCTACTGGCTCGGCGAATTGCCTCGACCCCGTCGCTCGTTGACGATCTGTTCATGGCGTCGCAAAGTCTGATCCGTCCGGGCGCAGCGGATTCCATGGAGATATTGTCGCGCGAGCTTTTAGCGGGCGATGGCGAGGCTGCGAGCCTGTTCCGACAGTCGATAACGCTGTCACGCGATATTGAGAGAGCGCGTATCGAACTCGCCCGGCTCACCCAAATCGCACAGCAGGACAGTGCGGCAGCACCATTACTGGCAACTCAGCAGGCCAATCTCGCGGCGCTCGCGCAACAGCAGACGGCTACCCAGGCCGCACTTTCTGCATTTCCGCAATTTCGTGCAATTTCAAAGCAGGCGCTGACCCTGAACGATTTGCGCGCAGCCATGAAACCCGGCGAGGCCTATTACAAACTCGCAGTTGCGGGTACCGCCGTCTACGCGATTTATGCCGATGCCGCGGGGGCCACAGGTTACCGTTTGCCTCTGAGTGCCGCCGATTTGGGGCGCAAGGTCGACGATCTGCGCTCGACCATTTCGGTCTGGGAGAACGGGGCGCCTGTTACCTATGCTTTCGATGTGGCGCTCGGCCGGCAATTGTTCCTCGACCTGTTCGCACCAGTCGATGCGCAATTGAAAAAGGCCAGCCATCTGATTTTCGAACCCGATGGCGCAATGCTCAAATTGCCTGTCAACTTGCTGATTGCCGATCAGGCGGGTGTCGATGCCTATCTTGCCCGGCCCAAGACCAGCGATGCTGACGAATTCGATTTCCGGGGCATTGCCTGGCTGGGTCGAACGACAGCCGTCAGCACCTCGATTTCGGCGCGCAGCTTCCGCGATTCCCGCGCGGCACCTGCATCGGGGGCCGAACGGCAATATCTGGGTTTCGGCAAGAACGCGCCTGCATTCGCGCAACTCATCAAGTCGCCGGTGCGCGGTGCATCCACGTTCGACAGTGTAGATTGCACATGGCCTTTATCGCAATGGAACCGTCCGATTGCCGACACCGAACTGCGCATTGCATCGGACCTGATCGGCGGCGCCAACTCCAAAGTCGTAACAGAGCGGGAATTCACCGACCGGGCGATAATCGAACAGACGGATCTGAATGATTATCGCATCCTGCATTTCGCGACCCATGGCTTTGTGACGGCACCGCGTGTCGGGTGCCCTGCCCGCCCTGCTCTTTTGACATCGATTGGAGCTGTCGATTCCGACGGGCTTCTGTCCTTCGGCGAGATTTTCGATCTGAAGATCGATGCCGATGTCGTCATATTGTCAGCATGCGATACAGCCGGGCAAGCAAGCGCGTTTGCCACGCGAGAGGCAGGGTTGGGTTCAGGTGGCGGCAGTGCCCTGGATGGGCTGGTGCGGGCATTCATCGGGGCGGGTGGGCGCAGCGTCGTTGCCAGCCACTGGCCCGCCCCAGACCAGTTCGAAGCGACCGAGCGCCTCATCTCAGGCCTTTTCCGTTCGCGAGGCGTTTCCGTCACCGAGGCGATGCGCAGCGCCCAAATTGCACTGATGGATGACCCCAATACCTCCCATCCCTTTTACTGGTCCGGCTTCGCCATCGTGGGCGACGGTGCCCGTCTGCTGCTGGCCGGAAGCTAGAACCTATTGGTCTGGGAACTGGTCAGGGCATGACAATAGGCCAGAAAATACGGCGGCTCCTTGCCGAATTGGGGCCCGCGCGGTTGATGCTGACCGTTGGGATGCTGTTGATTGCCCTGTTGGCCGCACGGTTTAGCTGGAACGTGATTCTGGTCGGTGATGCGGAGCGGGCGCTGTACGATCTGCGCGAAACCTATCTGGCACCGCGTGTCGACCAGGATCCCCGTATCGTGAAAGTGGTCTACACCGACGACACCTTGATCGATACGCAGAAGCGCTCTCCGCTTGATCGCGCGATGCTGGCGCGCGCGTTGGCCAATCTTGACGGCATGGGCGCAAAAGCGATCGGAATCGACATTTTGATCGACCAACCCCAAGATGAAGATCCGGCATTGTCGGCTAGCTTGCGCGCGATGCAAACCCCGACATTCCTGGCTTATGCCAATATCGAAACCAACCGGGACAATATAAGGCAACGTCAGCAGGCATTTCTCGACAAGTTCATGCACGACCTGGAGGGAAGCAAAACCCGTCCGGCGAGCATCCGGGTCGAAACCGATATCGACAATGTGGTGCGCAGTTGGCCATTTATCCCGCCAAACCTGCCCCCGATCCTTTCGCGCGCCATGGCGCCCGACCACAATGCGCTCCGCGGGTATACAGGCTCCATTGCCTTTCGGCTGCCTAAATTCGTGGACCGCCCTGTTTTTGCGTCGCTGCCAATCGATCTGTTGGCAGATCCTGACCTTGCGCCGGCTTTTACCGAGCAGGTGGCCGGACGCTATGTCCTGATTGGCGGCGATATCGTTGATGTCGACCAGTTTGAGACGCCTTTGAGGCTGCAAACCGCACAATCGATGATCGGGCTCGATGTACATGCACATATGCTCGCGCAGTTGCTCGACGCGAAGCGGCTGCCGAAAGTGTCGCAGATCGGCATCTGGGCAGTGGCGTTCCTGGTGGTTCTCGCCGGTGGATTGACAAGCCTAATCATGAGCGGTGTCAGGACGACGCTCGCAATAATCGTCCAGATGCTGTTTTTCGGCGGCCTGCCGTATGTGTTGCATGGGCAAGGCTTCGATACCCAAAAGCTTCCAGCCTTTGGGTGGATTATCGGCTGGGGCCTGGCTTTTGCTGCCGTTGGGATGGCGGCTCGCGAGGTCAGTTCGGAACAACGCCGTTTCGCGCAATCCGCTCTCGGCAAATATCTACCCCGCGACATTGCGAAGGAAATTCTGGACCAGCCTGATCGGCTGGCGCTGCACGGTGAGAAACGCGACATTTTCGTTGTATTCACCGACCTGGAAGGCTTCACAGCGATGTCGCACAGGATCGAGCCGGAGATGGTCGCCACTTTGCTCAATGGCTATCTCGACAAAATGTGTTCGGTGATCCTGAAATATGGGGGCACGATCGACAAATTTGTAGGCGACGCCACCGTATCATTTTGGGGCGCGCCAATCTCACGCCCCGACGATGGCGAGCGCGCAGCACGCGCGGCCTACGAACTTTGGCAGGTCGGCGAGGATTTTCGGCAAAGCATTCCGGAAGGTGGACCAAAGATTGGCAAGACACGCGTCGGCCTGCATTATGGCGACGCCGTTATCGGAAATTTTGGCGGTGAGGGTCGGATTCAATATACCGCCCTCGGCGACAGTATGAACACCGCCTCGCGGCTTGAAAGCGCCAACAAGCAAACCGGAACAGCGATTATCGCCAGTCGCGAAGCAGTCGAGCGTTCCGGGCTCGATTGGTGGCGCCCGCTCGGCCGTGTCCGCCTGCGTGGGCGCGAGGAGCCGGTCGAGATATTCGAACCCTGCCCCGACTCGGCAGCCGGAGATAACCAGAAAATTGCCGCAATCCTGTCGCTGGCAGAACGCGACCGCACCACAGCCGTGCAACAGCTAGACGAATTTGTCCAATCCAAGCCCGATGACATGGCATTACAAAAGCTGTTATACCGAATGAAGAATCTCGACCCCGGAGGATTTTATGCGTTGGATTAAGGACATTCGTCTTTCGGCGCTGGCAGTTGTCGGATTTTTGGTGCTTTTGCCGGTCGATGGAGCGCATGCGGAGCCCATTGTGATTAAATATGAAGGACCAGCCAGCCAGACCTACAAGCCCGGGAAAAGACTGCCTTCGACATCGAAAATCAATCTGAAATCAGGCGAAATACTAACTGTGCTGGATGAACGCGGAACACGAGTCCTTCGTGGACCCGGCACATTCAATGCATCAAGTTCGGCCAATGCAGCGAACATCTCCAGCACCAGCCTCGCTACGCTGGTTCGGACAAGCACCGTAAGGCGGGCACGAACCGGCGCGGTACGCGGGGATGCAGCGCCTGCGCGGGCATCCCTCAGTCCAAATCTGTGGTATCTGGATTATGGAAAAGGTGGCCAATATTGCGTCGCTGACTTTCAGAATCTGCGCCTGTGGCGCCCGGACTCTTCGGATTCGAAAACGCTGACTGCGACCGACAAGAAGACCGGCAAGATGGCATCGGTAAAGCTTGGCAAGGGTGCAAACACGGTCAACTGGCCTTCCGAGATCGCACCAGCCGACGGTGGCATTTATGCCGTGTCTGGTCCTGACAAGGCTGAGCATCTAATCAGCCTCGTCAAGATCGACGTGACGGGGAATGAGCGGATCGACATCTTGGCGGCCAAATTGATCGACCATGGCTGCATGGCGCAAAGCGAATTGCTGGCAGCGACATTTGCTCAAAACGAAACACTCGGCTCTGCGGGATGATTGAGGCAGCCGTCCTGCAAGCAAAATATTTTGTGCCTTTCGATGTATAGCTTATAGAAGGGGAGCCAGCAGCAAGAACACCGTTTCGCGCAGCCGGTTTGCCCTTGGGTCGCGGGGAGTTTTGGAGGGAATCTTCTTCAGGAAGATTCTGAATGCCGGGTAAACTTCGGTTGGACCCGGTATGCCTTGTCCATAACCATCTGATGGTTGTGGATGATGATGCGAGGGGGCCCGATGCTGTTACGAGGCGCGTTATTATTTTCCTCCGTTCTGGCGGGAGCAGCCCTGAACACCACCGATGCGTGGGCGCAGGGCGCGAATGCTCCTACCCGCGATGAGCTTGAGATCAAGCGACTTCCGGCTATGACGCCCCGCGACAGCAGGCTGACCGTGGAGGGCGATATCGAACGCGCGCCCTGTCCGCTGGCCGATCCGCAATTTGGCAATATCTCGGTCAATTTTACCGCGGTCGAATTCGCCAATCTGAAAGGCCTTGATGCCGCCGCGCTGTCGAGTAGCTGGCAGGAATTTGCGGGGCGCAGCATCCCTGTGGCGCAACTTTGCGAGATACGCGATCGCGCCGCAACCATATTGCGCAAAGAAGGATATCTCGCCGCAGTTCAAGTGGTACCCCAGCGTATCCCACCGGGAGGAACTGTCCGGTTTGACGTCTTGATGGCAAAACTCGTACGGCTTCAGGTCCGTGGCGACGCCGGTCCGTCGGAACGCAAGATTGTCGATTTCCTGGAACCGCTCACCAATCAGGACGTGTTCAACGCCAAGCAGGCCGAACGCGCGATGCTGCTGGCCCGCGACCTGCCAGGTTACGACGTCCGGCTTACGCTGCGTCCGGCAGGAACGGTGCCGGGCGAAGTCATCGGCGAAGTGGCAGTTACCTATCAGCGTTTCGAAATCGAGGCCAATGTCCAAAATCTGGGTTCACAGGACACAGGCAGGTTTGGCGGATTCATTGGTGCGAGAGTAAACGGTCTTACCGGGCTGGGCGATCAGACAACGCTGAGCATCTACAATACGTTCGATTTCAGCGAGCAAACGATATTGCAGGGTGGACACAGTTTCCAGATCGGCCGTCAAGGATTGCGTCTCTCTGGCGACGTCACGTATGCTTGGACCTCGCCCGCGCTAAATCCACCGGCGCCAATCAAATCGGAAACCCTGGTCGCGACTCTGAACTTGAGCTATCCCGTCATCCGGATGCAGAGCCGCAACCTGTTGGCATCGGTCGGGTTCGATCTGGTCGATCAGGATATCCGTTTCGGACCGGTGCCCTTGACCCGGGACAAACTGAGCGTCCTGTATGCACGCGCCGATTTCGATCAGACCGACCCTGCGAGCCTGGTGAGCCAGACGGGATATTCCGCAGCCGAGCCACGCTGGCGTTATGGTGGCGATATAGAGCTCCGTCAGGGTCTCTCGGTGCTGGGGGCCAGCCGAGGCTGTGGCGCAGGCTTCGTCAACTGCCTTCCACCATTCACCCCACTCAGTCGCATTGAAGCAGACCCTTCAGCCTTTGTGTCGCGCGCGCAGGCATATGCGGAATTCCGCCCGGTGCCGAATGTGACGTTGGCCTGGGAAGTTCGCGGGCAATATACCACAAAGCCCTTGAGTTCGTTCGAAGAGTTTTCAGCTGGGAATTACACGGTGGGCCGGGGTTATGACGCCGGTGTGTTGCTCGGCGATAGTGGAATCGGAACGCGCAACGAACTGCGGCTTTTCAAATTGCAGCCCAAATCACGCAACCATTTCGCCGTGCAACCATTTGCCTTTTTCGATGCGTCGCGTGTCTGGAACGAAGACCGGCTTGCGCCGCCTTATGTGGCGGGGCGCAAGGATTTATATTCGGCGGGCGGCGGCGTCAATGTCGCTTGGGGCAACAAGGCACGGCTGAGTCTTTACGCGGCCGCACCGCTCAAAACCACAGGTTTGTTGACGCGCAAGGGCGATGTCCGCCTGCTGATGACCCTGACTGCAAAACTCGTTCCGTGGAGCCCCTGATGACGCAAAAAGTTGCACCCCCTTCAGGCCGGGCCAATCGCCAGCTGCTGGCGGGAGTTGCCACATTGGCCATCGCAACCGCATTGCCGCAAATGGCATCTGCACAATCATTTCAGGGATCGGCATCGGTCGAAGTTGCCGGCGCGACCGTAGGCACCGGACCAGGCACCACCACGGTCAATGTCAACGCCCCCGTGACAGTGATAAACTGGCAGCCGAGCGATACAACAGGTACAGGTGAAATTGCCTTTCAACCGGCCGGAACAACCGCGCTTTTTCGGTCGATAAACTTTGCCGACTTTACTGTGCTGAACCGGATTTTACCCGTCGATAGCAACGGGCTTCCGACCATTACCCGCCCGGTCAGGTTTGACGGCACGGTCAATTCGCAATTTGGCGCAGGGGTCGGAATTACTGCAGGTCGTCTATGGTTTTACACGCCCGGCGGCATCATTCTGGGTTCCAGCTCTGCGTTCAACGTAGGCAGCCTCGTGCTGTCGACAAGCGCTATTGCCAGTTCCAACGTTTTCACGGGTGTAGCGGGAACGATAAACTTTACCGGAACACCAAACACGGCTTCTGCGATCAACATTCAGAACGGCGCCCAAATCAACGCGCTGATCAACGGATCGAGCTACGTCGCAATGGTGGCACCGCGCGTAGTGCAGAACGGAACGGTACAGGTCAACGGGTCGGCAGCATATGTCGGCGCCGAGGCAGTGGACATCACGATGGATGGCGGCACCGGGCTGTTTGACATCAGTATCTCGACCGGCACAGGCGACGCAAATGGCGTAGTGCATGGCGAACTTGGCACCACCACCGGTCCGGGCAGTGGCGGCGCAGGTGATCCGCAACGTATCTATATGGTCGCGATACCCAAAAACAGCGCCATCAGCATGCTGGTAAATGGGAATGTCGGCTATGCTCCTGCAGCGACAGCGACAGTGCAAAATGGCGAAGTGGTGTTGTCGGCCGGCTACAATATTGCCAGTGGCACGCCTAGCTTTGGCGAGCATGCCGCCCCTGCAAATGCGAACGCCGCAAATATTACCATCGGCAACACAACCCAATTGAACACGACCTTTTCCAGCCGGGTGCGCGCTCGCGCTTCGGGCAGTCTGCTTGCCAGCCCGGGCTCGAACGGTTCCGTTCCGAACGCATTGACGTTCACCGGCAGCGCCATTCTATGGGGTGATCTGTCGTCGGCCGTTGAAGCGAGCGCTTTTGAAACGGTCGGCGTCGGGGGCGACCTGTTCATAGGCTCCAGCCGTCAAGGTCAGGGCGGGAATGCGGCGGTGCGCGTGCCCGGGGGACTGCTGGCTGTGGGCGGCGATCTTACCGTCTATGCCGGGGCCATAGGCTTTTCGGGGGCGGCGGCTGGCGTTTCATTATCCAACCTCACCGGCGGCAATGGTCGCGGGGGTACGGCAACGGTCGATGTCGCCAACGGCAATTTGCGTGTCACCGGCGAGACAAATGTGCGGGCGAACGGCGTCGGCGGATATGGTGCATCGGCGATGGGCAATGGCTTTGGCGGCGATGCACGAGTCGATCTGACTGGAACCGGGGCAACCGCCTTATTTACCGGCGGACTCAATGTTCAAGCCGACGGCTTCGGGATAATCGGTTATCTGTCTTCTATTGGCGTCACGCTTGCGCCACCCGACGCCGTTAACGGCGGCAGCGGCAGCGGCGGATCGGCGCGGCTATCTATAGGCGACATCAACCAGCTGGTATTGCCGACGCTTGTCCTGACTGCCAACGGCATCGGCGATCAGGGCGGCCGTTCGCTGGTCAATGGCGGCGTTGGCGGCGGCAATGGAGGCACCGGCATTGGTGGGTTCGCCACGCTGAACCTGAATAGCGAAGTGCTGGCCCTGCCCGATCTGGTCGTCGAGGCATCGGGTATAGGCGGCGATGGCGGCGACAGCCTCAATCCGGGAGATGCTGCCGGAAATGGCGGAAACGGCGCGGGTGGATTGGCGACTATTTCGCTGACAGGGGCCGCCAGCTTTGGTTCGCTTCCCGGCTTTCTCGCTGGTGTCGCTGCAATTGCCACAGGTTCGGGCGGCGATGGAGGCGATGTCGTAACCGCTGGGACGCTCGACAGCGGGTCGGGCGGTAGCGGCACCGGCGGTACCGCGAATATCTCGATTGCAGGCGTATCGCAGGTCAATGCAGGTACCATGATAGCCTTTGCCGATGGGCGGAGCGGGAGCGCTGGCACGGGCGGCACCTATTTCGGCGGCGCTGGAGCGGCGATCGGCGGCAATGCAGACATTGCCATTGCCACCAACGGAATCGTTAATACGCTCTCTTTGACTGCATCTGCCGATGCGCTGATGACCCAAACCTCACGGACAAGCGGCGCGACAGCAGGCTCGGCATCTTTGAGGATATTCAGCGGCATCGTTACCGCCGACGATATCAGGGTTACAGCCGATGCGCTCGTCGCGGTCGAAAGCAGCCAGAATGTAGGCTCGCGCAATGGCGTTTTTGCAGGCGATGGCACCGGAGGCACAGCCATTCTGTCGGTAGATGGCGGTTCGATTACGGCTAACCAAGCCGCCATCAGCGCAACCGGAAAGGGCAGCGGGCAAAATCCCGACGGCAGTGCAAATATTGACGAGAGCATTGCCATAGAACAGCGCCTCGCCGGCGCGACCGGCACCGGAGGCAATGCAGGTTTTGCCATATCGGGCGGCACCGCGACCTTTAACCAGTCGTTGATCGTCGACGCATCCGGCCGGGGTGGTGATGGCTACATCAATAGCGTGACGCTGCCGTCGCAACCGCTGGTGTCCGGCGCCGGCGGCGCAGGGATCGGCGGAACCGCATCGCTGGATGTGACAGGCGGGCAGCTGACGGCACCTAGCGTGGATCTGCGTTCCAACGGTATCGGCGGCATCGGCGGCGATTTCTGGGGCGTCGGCGCGGGCGATGCCGGAGCGGGTGGCAACGGAACAGGTGGTACCAGCAGTTTTTCGGCCAGCCAGGACGTGTTCTTCATCGACAATCTGACCTTGTCCTCGACCGGGGCGGGAGCACGCGGGGGCGTGTCCGCCGATCCGGTTATCGACGGTTCCCTGATTGGCTATGGCGATGGCGCGGCGGCTGGGGGTGCGGGCGGCAACGGAGTGGGCGGGGCCGCGAATTTGGCGATCGATTTCGACCCGGTATTGGTGAGCCTGGTTATCGACACGAGCGGTTTTGGCGGCAACGGTAGTCTCGGGCTGACAGGTGGTGCGGGCGGCAATGGTAGCGGCGGAGCCGGGATATCGGGTGCGCGCCTGAACTTGACCTTCGGAGATCTGACGGTTGACACGCTAACCATCCGTTCGGACGGCACCGGCGGGAATGGCGGCAGTGGTAGCGGAGGTATCGGCGGCGACGGCGGCGACGGTACGGGCGGGGATGGCGCGGCGACAGCCGATGGGATCGGCGCCAACCTGATTTCGACTGACATAACGGTGAGTGCAGCTGGCATCGGCGGCGCGGGCGGGTCCAGTGCGGGCGGCGTAACCGGTTCGGCAGGTGGTACGGCGCAAGGGGGCAATGCTTCTCTGACGATTGCCAATGGCGCGACGGCAAATCTTGTCGATATTGTCGTGTCAGCTGACGCAACAGGTGGCACAGGCGGTGCTGGCGGCACCGGAACAACCGGTGTGACGGGATCGACCGGTGCAACTGGCGCGACCGGTGCCAATGGTGCAGTGCCGGGTGCTAATGGAAGTGCGGGCGGCGGAGGCGGCGACGGTGGAACGGGCGGCACAGGATCTGTCGGCGGTGAAGGCGGGGCTGCTGGACAGGCAACCGGAGGAAATGCTTCAATCCTGGTGTCCACCGCTGACTTTCTTTCGAGCAGCACCTTCATCAGTGCCAACGCCTTCGGCGGCACCGGCGGCGCAGGCGGCATCGGAGGAGAGGGCGGACGCGGTGGTACTGGCGGCGCTGGCGGCACCGGCGGGGCGGGCGCCACTGGCCTGAATAACTTTACCGGCGGCGCGGGCGGTGCAGGCGGCAATGGCGGCCAAGGCGGAACCGGAGGAAATGGTGGTGCAGGCGGCTTTGGCGGTGCAGGCGGCAACGGTGTGGAGGGCGGTTTCGGTCTGGGCGGCAATGCCAGTTTTACGTCGGAAGGTGGCACCGCCGACGCTGGCTCAATACAGATTGAGAGCGACGGTATCGGAGGCGCAGGCGGCGATGGCGGCGCGCCTGGTGTTGGTGGTCGCGGTGGCAACGCGGGGGCAGGTGGAACGGGCGGAGCTGGCGGGACGGGTGGTTTCGGCCTGTCGGCGATCGGCCCCGCCGGGGCCAGCGGGCCGAATGGCGCTTTCGGGGCGGGCGGCGGGAATGGAGGGGGCGGCTTCTTCTTCGGATCGGCCGCCGCCGGCTTTATCGGCAGCGGCGGGATATCGTCGCTTACCGTGCGGCCAGATTTCTTTGGTGCATCGGGTAGCTTCAGCGCCGCCGATGCGACTTTCTCAAGTTCCGGCTTCAGTGACACATTAGTCCCTAACGGTTTCGCGGGACGGGTTGAAATTATCAATATCAACGGCGATCCTGCGGGTGGAGAAATCCAGCTTGCAACGCTAGATGCGTCCGCGTTCGGACAATCGACCGGGGCGGTGGGTCAGGGCATTTTCCTTGAGATGAACCAGGCCGACATATCGGTCGCGGACGCTGCCTTGCTTAATACCGACGAACGGATCGTCATCGGTGGAACCGGTCAAGGACAGTTCATTGCGGGCGGTTTGCTGTCAGGCAGCGCAGGTA
This sequence comes from Sphingomonadaceae bacterium, assembly GCA_016742125.1. Taxonomy (GTDB): domain Bacteria; phylum Pseudomonadota; class Alphaproteobacteria; order Sphingomonadales; family Sphingomonadaceae; genus Sphingorhabdus_B. The sequence goes on from JACVCM010000001.1 coordinate 20,701, forward strand.
CGGATATAACCATCACCCATGTCAGCCAGCCCGGTCTTATCGATACCTTAAGAGGCGACAGTGTCACGCTTTTCGCTGCCCAAAATTTCGACGCGCAAACGGGTAGCATCATCCGCAGCGCCACGACGGCCGACATTGTCGCCAATTTCGGCTTTGCGAATGTCGACCAGCTTTTCGCATCGACAGGTGCAGACATCAGAGCCGGACTCGATGCCAGCCTCAGAAACGCAAATATCAGCAACGGCTCGCTCAACCTGCGCGCCGGATTCCGCACCGGGGGCTCGTTCGCCTTCTACCAACTGGCGACTGCAAATCTGACAGGCGCAGTGTCGGCAAGTGACGCTGTAAACATCTTCTCAGGCGGGGATATCGTGGTCAGCGGGGGTGCAGATATAGGCAGCGGAAATACCGTGTCGCTGAATTCGGGTGACGACATCATCATCCGCGATTCGACCATCACCTCCGCACAAAATGTAACCACGACCGGCGATATCCAGCTGAATGTGGGCGCGATTAGCCCGATCAATCCGATTCCAGGTGAAATCCGGTCGTTGGTCGTCGCCAACAGCACGCTGTCGTCCCCTGGCTTCGGACTTGTTCTTGCCGCCGATGCAATCGACGCAACGACAGGGATTTTCAATGGGCAGAGCCTGACTGCAACGGTCAACAACGCGCCGCCGGCTGGTGTCGCGGGAGGGAATGACGGCGGCCTGCTTTCTGCAAATTGCGTGCAGGGCAATATCTGCCTTGGTGCTGTAACCACTACCACACAGATCCAGGTCGGACCGGTCAGTGGCACGGTCGGACTGGCCAATCGGGTAACGATCGCTGGATCGCTCGGCTCCAACAGCATCTCAATACGCGCGCGCGATGGCGCTACCTTTACCGGGCCTTTAAATGTTGCCGCAACCAATAATCTGCTCGTATCGGTGCTGAACGGGCCGATCGATTTGATTGGCACCGTGAACTTGAACGCTGCCAATACGCTCAACCTTTACGCAGGTGCAGGCGCTATCACGGGGCCGAGCGCAACATTGCTGTCCGGCGGCAATGTCGGCCTCTTTGCAAATGGCGGTATTGCTCTCGGATCGGTCGATGCTGGCGGAGTGCTCAACACCATTGCCAATAATGGCATCATTACCACGGCGGGCAGCCTCGTAACCCCCGGAAATGTAGCAATCGGCGGCCTGCTTGCCGTTCGGGGCGGGGCAGCCAATATCAATTCGGGAGGTGCCATAACAACCGGCAGCATCCTGACCACTGCGGGCAATGATGCATTGCTGACTTCGGTCGGGGCGCAATCACTCGGCAATGTAACAACAGGCCGCGACCTCATTATTAATGCTGCTTCCCTGGCTGCAACGTCGGTCAATGCTCAGCGCAACGTAAATGCAACCGTTGGGGGCAATGCGACGCTCGGTAACAGCAGTGCCGACTCAATCACGCTTCGTGCCGGGCAGGATGCTACGTTTACCGGGTCAGCGACGGCAACAACTGCAATTGACATAGGGGCAAATGGGCAAGCTGCATTCAATGGTGCAGCCAGCGCACCCAATATCGCAGTCCGATCCGGGAACATCCTGATTGGAACCGGCGGCCGCCTTGGCACGATCGGCACGACACAAAATGTCGTTCTGACCAACAGCGCAGGTTCGCAAATGACCATAGGCGGCAGCGGAGTCACTGCAGGATATAGCCTTTCGGACGCAGAAATCGCCCGCATTTTCGGTAACAGTATCGACATCAGCTGGAGCAGCAACCTTGCCACCACCGGCATCCCCGTCGCGCCCCCCGCAGGCGGGTTCACGCAGCCGAGCATCGTCGTTGGGCCATTCTCGCTGTCCAGCCGTGCCGGTAATGCGGCGGGGAATATAGCGGCCAATGGCGCACTCTCCATCCGCACGACAGGCGCTATGCAGGTCAACGGCGCAGTCGCCCTCAACGGTGCCGGAGCGAACAACACGGTCCTGCTCAGCGCCGACCAGTCGCTGCAAATTCTGGCCGGGCAGGGTTCGGTCGCGATACGGGACAGCGCAAATGCGCTGGCGGGCACACTCACCCTGAGGTCGAACAGCATCGTTGCAGCATCAACATCCGCCGTCGGGGATATCGCAGGACTTACAGGGGCTGCCGCTATCAGCACCCGTCTGGGGCAGAATGACGGATTTGTGAGCGACATCGGGGCATTGAGCGCCGGCATTGTCAATCTGAACGGGGGTAACCGGATTTTGGTGCAGAACAGCGGGGCCACTACGCTGTTCCGCGACCGTCGCGGCATCAGCGCAAATGCGATCAACATCAATCTGGCCAGCCCCACTGGTCTGATTGTCGTCAATGGCCGGATCGCATCGGCAACAGGCTTCACGACCGGTCTTTCCGCTATTCCGCTGTTGAGCATAAACGGCACGCCAAGCCAGACGGCAACTGGCTTCGATACATTGTCGACGATGAACGGGTGCCAGATTACCGGCATCGCTGCCTGCCGACAGCAGGAAAATCCGGTTTCGATCACCGAAGACGACCTGACACAGCCCCTCGATCCCGGCCAGTCGGGCGACAATCAATTCCCGACGGCATTGATCGAACTCAAAGAACCCGAAACCTTCGGATATCCTCCACTAATCGACGAGCCGATAACCGGATCGGGCAATGACGATTTGTGGCCCGCAACCTGCGCGGCCGACGACGAAAGATGCCCCGCCCCCGCGAAACAATAGCTGTAAAGGCCACCCATGACCCAGAAAGCATCCGACCTGTTCATCAAGTGCCTTGAAGAAGAGGGGGTCGAATATATTTTTGGCGTTCCCGGAGAGGAAAATCTGGATTTCCTCGACAGCCTATCGCGGTCGACAAAAATCAAACTCATCCTGACCCGGCATGAGCAGGGCGCTGGCTTCATGGCCGCGACTTACGGCCGCCATACCGGCAAAACGGGCGTGTGCCTGGCAACGCTTGGCCCCGGCGCGACCAATTTTGTCACCGCCGCTGCCTATGCCACGCTGGGCGGAATGCCGATGATGATGATTACGGGGCAAAAACCGATCAAGAAATCGAAACAGGGCCGTTTCCAGATTCTCGATGTTGTCGCTATGATGGGCCCCATCACCAAATACACGCATCAGATGGCCTCCTCGGACAATATTCCGAGCCGGGTACGCGAGGCCTTCCGGCTCTCCGAGGAAGAAAAGCCCGGTGCAGTGCATATCGAACTGCCCGAAGATATTGCCGACGAACATACCGATGCGGTGCCGCTGAAACGCAGCCTGTCGCGCCGTCCGAGCGCCGACCCGAAGGCTGTCCGCGCCGCAGTCGAGGCCCTGGAGAAAGCAAGATCACCCGTGCTCGTGATCGGCGCCGGGGCCAACCGGACGATGACCAGCCGGATGCTGCTGCAATTTATCGAGAAGACCGGCATCCCCTTCCTGACAACACAATTGGGCAAAGGCGTGATCGACGAGCGGCACCCGAAGTTTCTGGGCTGCGCAGCGCTGTCCGCTGGCGATTTTGTCCACCGCGCGGTCGAGGCATCAGACTGCATCGTCAATATCGGGCACGATGTCATCGAAAAGCCGCCTTTTTTCATGCGGACCGGGGGGGCGACGGTTATCCATGTGTCAAGCAAGACCGCCGAAGTCGATCCCGTCTATTTCCCGCATATCGAGGTTATTGGCGATATTGCAAACGCGATTTGGCAGATGAAGGAAGACATCGTACCCAGCGGTGGCTGGAATTGCGGTCATATGCTGGACTATCGCAAGGCCGAGGTCGAACACACGGTCAGCCTTTCGGACGATGCACGCTTCCCGATATTCCCGCCGCATCTGGTACAGCAGGTCCGCGACGCCATGCCTGATGACGGCATCATCTGTCTCGACAACGGCGTCTATAAAATCTGGTTCGCGCGCGGTTATACCGCCTGTCGGCCCAACACCGTGTTGCTGGACAATGCGCTAGCGACGATGGGTGCCGGCCTGCCCTCGGCCATGATGTCGGCAATGGTCTATCCCGAACGCAAAGTGATGGCGATTTGCGGCGATGGCGGGTTCATGATGAACAGCCAGGAAATGGAAACTGCTGTACGGCTCGGCCTCAACCTGACCGTCCTGATCCTGCGTGACGATGCCTATGGCATGATCCGCTGGAAGCAGGCCAACATGGGATTTGCCGATTTCGGACTGACCTACGGAAACCCCGATTTCGTCAAATATGCGGAAAGCTATGGCGCGCATGGTCATCGTGTGGAGAGTTCAGCGCATCTAAAGGAGTTGCTTGCCAATTGTCTGGCGACACCCGGCGTGCATTTGATCGATTGCCCGGTGGACTATTCCGAAAACGACCATATCCTCAACCGGCAGATCAAGGAACTGAGCGCCGCATTATGAGCATGTTGAAGGATGTCTATCCGCTTTACCTGAACAACAAGGCGGAGCAGCCAAACACCGACCTTGCCGTGACCGACAAATTTACTGGCAACGTCGCTTTTCGCGTGGCGCAGGCAGACAGCGCCACGATTGACGCCGGGATTGCCGGCGCGGTCGAAGCGGCCGAGCCAATGGCGGCGATGGCAAGCTATGAGCGGCAGAATGTGCTGATGCACTGCGTATCGCGCTTTAAGGAGCGTGCTGAAGAACTAGCCTATGCGCTGTGCGTTGAGGCGGGCAAGCCGATCAAGGACAGCGAAGGGGAGGTGTCGCGCCTGATCGATACCTTCCGCATCGCCGCCGAGGAGTCGGTGCGCATGACCGGCGAGGTCCAGCCGCTCGACATTAGCCCGCGTGCAAAGGGCTATCAGGGAATGTGGAAGCGTGTGCCGGTTGGGCCATGCAGTTTCATTTCGCCTTTCAACTTTCCGCTTAACCTTGCCGCCCACAAGATCGCGCCCGCCATTGCCGTCGGCTGCCCCTTCGTGATGAAACCCGCCAGCCGCACGCCTTTGGGTGCGATCATCATGGGTGAAATATTGGCGGAAACCGACCTGCCCAAAGGCGCATTCTCGATCCTGCCTGCGAGCCGCGACGGGGCCGATCTGTTTACCGAGGACGACCGGCTCAAACTCCTGTCCTTTACCGGCTCGCCCGATGTCGGCTGGGCGCTGAAGGCCAAGGCCGGCAAGAAAAAAGTTGTGCTCGAACTCGGCGGCAATGCGGCCGTGATCGTCGACCATGACGCCGATCTCGACGATGCGTTGGAGCGTGTGATTTTCGGCGCATTCTACCAGTCGGGGCAAAGCTGCATCGGGGTGCAGCGGATCATCATCCACGCCGATATATACGACCGCTTTCGCAACATGCTGGTTGCGAAAACCCAAACGCTGGTCGCCGGCAACCCGCATGATCGCGATACCTTCATCGGTCCGATGATCGACATCAAGGAAGCGACTAGGCTCGACGACTGGATTCAGGAGGCGGTGGCGGGCGGCGCCAAATTGCTTTGCGGCGGCCAGCGCAACGGCGCGATGCTGGAAGCGACCCTGCTCGAAGGTGTAAGCCGCGATGCGAAGGCTTATCACGAGGAAGCCTTTGGCCCGCTCGCCATTCTTTCGAAATTTACCGACTTTGGTGCCGCGCTCGATGAAGTCAATGACAGCAAGTTCGGATTGCAGGCGGGTATCTTCACGCGCGATCTTTTCAAATCGCTTGATGCTTGGGACCGGCTCGATGTCGGGGGCATCGTCATCAACGATGTCCCCAGCTACCGGGTCGACAATATGCCTTATGGAGGGGTGAAGGATTCAGGCCTGGGTCGTGAGGGCATCCGCTTTGCGATGGAGGACATGACCGAAATTCGCAATCTCGTCATTCGCCGGAGGACATAGCACGGACACAGGCAATCGGGGTCGCGCCAGATGCTAGAGGAGGAATATCATGGCTGTTACCGATCATGTCGACCTGCCCACCTTCATGGAGGGCGTGAAAAAGCGCAATCCGGGCCAAACCGAATTCATCCAGGCCGTGCAGGAGGTGGCAGAGGATATTTTCGACTTCCTCGCCGACAAGGAACGCTATCACCGTGAACAGATTTTGCGGCGTATTGCCGAACCCGATCGGGTGGTGTCCTTCCGTGTTTGCTGGGAGGACGACAATAACAATGTCAGGGTGCAGCGCGGCTGGCGTGTGCAAAACAACAATGCCATCGGCCCCTATAAGGGCGGGATCCGCTTTCATCCATCGGTTAACGAGAGCGTCCTCAAATTCCTAGCCTTTGAACAGACGTTCAAAAATGCGCTAACGGGCCTTCCCATGGGCGGCGGCAAGGGCGGGTCCAACTTCAACCCCAAGGGCAAGAGCGACCATGAGGTCATGCGCTTTTGTCAGTCTTTCATGACCGAGCTTTACCGCCATGTCGGCGCGGATGTCGATGTGCCAGCGGGCGATATCGGTGTCGGCGGGCGCGAAATCGGCTATATGTTCGGACAGTATAAACGCATCACCAACCAGTTTACCGGCGTGCTGACCGGCAAGGGCCTCGAATATGGCGGCTCGCTGATCCGCACCGAGGCAACAGGATATGGTGCGGTCTATTTCCTCGCCAACATGCTTAAAACCCGGGATCAGGATCTGGTCGGCAAGACCGCGGTCATTTCGGGGTCGGGCAATGTCGCAACCCATGCGGCGGAAAAAGCGACCATGCTCGGTGCAAAGGTTGTAACGCTGTCGGACAGCAGCGGCTTCATTCACGACCCTGAAGGTATGACGCAAGAAAAGATAAACTGGGTCAAGACGCTCAAAAATGTACGGCGCGGACGGATCAGCGAATATGTCGATCAGTTTCCCGGCTCCTCCTTTCATGCGGGCAAGACACCCTGGGGCGTCCCCTGCGATGTCGCGCTACCCTGCGCGACCCAAAACGAACTGCTCGGCGAAGACGCGCGCGAGCTCATCAAAAATGGGTGCATCGCGGTCAGTGAAGGCGCGAACATGCCGACCGACCTGGACGGCGTGCATGTCTTCAAGGCCGCAAAAATCCTTTTTGCGCCTGGCAAGGCCGCCAATGCAGGTGGGGTCGCGGTATCGGGTCTGGAGATGAGTCAGAACTCCGCACGCATTTCGTGGAAGGAGGAACAGTTGCAGCAGCTTCTGGTCGACATCATGGACGGCATCCATGCGCGCTGCGTCGAATATGGCCAGGTTGGCGGCGGGCATTGTGACTATGTCCGTGGCGCAAATATCGCAGGTTTCAAAAAAGTTGCGGACGCGATGCTGGCTTATGGCGTGGTGTAAACTCTGTGCTTGAAAAGCCACGCGAAGGCCGGAATAGTTGCAGCGGTCGCCATTTCCGCGGGGGAGAAGATATCGCGCATGGCTGAGGGTGGGCATTGCCGCATGACAGAAAACCGATTGTCCCTCGGGCTGTTGGGATTGCTGGCGGCTGTTTTGGTCTTTACCGGTGTTCTTTTCATGTCGCCCGCCCGTGCAGATCAATCGTCGGGCCGAACCCATCTCGGCGTAGCATCCTGTGCCGGATCGACCTGTCACGGGCGGCTGGAGGCGGACGGCGCAGTCGTCAGGCAGGATGAGATCCTGCGCTGGCAGGAACCATCTTCACCCGCCGGCAAGCATAGCCAGGCCTATGCAGTCCTGCTTGGCAAGCGCAGCGCGCATATTGCCAGGAATCTAGGCATTGGTTCGGCCGCTGCCGCGCCGATGTGTCTTGGCTGCCACGCCGACCCGGCGGCATCGCGCGGCAACCGTTTCCAGCTTGCCGACGGCGTGGGATGCGAGGCATGCCACGGGGGCGCGTCCAACTGGATCGCCAGCCATTACGCGGTCGGTGCCAGCCACGCCTCGAACGTCGCGCGGGGCCTGATTCCCCTGGAAAATCCGAAGGTTCGGGCCAGTGTCTGTCTCGATTGCCATTTCGGCAGCGCCGCGCAGGGCCAGTTCGTCAACCATCGCATCATGGCGGCAGGGCATCCGCGCATTGCCTTCGAACTGGACCTTTTCTCTTCACTGCAACAGCATCATGACGAGGACGCCGATTATATTGCGCGCAAACGGCGCAGCGATAATGTGCAGCTGTGGGCTGTCGGACAGGCGATGGCGCTCAAGCGTTCGCTCGATCTCTACACAAACCCCAATCGCGGCACGGAGGGGGTTTTTCCCGAATTCTACTTCTTCGACTGCCACAGCTGCCACCGCCGCATTTACGACCAGGCGGACGCGGTAAGAACCGGAGTCAACAATCCGGGGCGTCCGATCCCCGAAGGCTTTCCGCCCTATAATGACGAAAATATGATCATGCTGGCGGCCGCGGCGCGCGTCACGAACCCCGGATCGGCTGGCGCATTCGAAAAGGCGAGCCGCGATTTCCATGCGGCACTCGCGGTCGATCGCACCACTGCGACAGCCGCCGCACGCCGTCTGTCGGCTGCAGCCGAAGCACTTGCCGACAATTTCGCCGCAGGCAGTTTCGGCAGTAGCCAGGCTTTCGCCATCATCGACACCATAGCCACTGACGCGATAGCCGCGCGGCTGACGGACTATGAAGGATCGGTGCAGGCGGTGATGGCGGTCGATACACTACTCAGCGCACTCGTTCGCTCTGGCAATGTCACGCAAGGGGCGGCGGCTGGCATTCGGGCCAATGTGAATCGGGCTTATGATGCGGTGCGCGATCCCAACGCCTATCGGCCGGCGGATTTCAGAACCTCACTGGGCGCGGCGGCCAGCGCGGTTAGGGCATTGAGGTAGGAATGCGCAAGGATCTGACCGCAATCATTACCAGTTGCGCGCTCGTCGTCGGCTCCTGCGGCGGTGGCGGCAGCGGTGGTTCGCCGCCCTCGCCTCCTCCTCCTTCACCGCCGCCCACAGCCGCGCGGCTCTTCACCGATCCGGCCCCCGAATCGCTTGGCATCGCCGATGTCGAGCGGGTCATATCGCTCGCCGTAGCGGAGGCGCAGGCGCGAAGCCTGCCGTCGACCATTGCAGTGGTCGACCGGGTCGGCAATGTATTGGGCGTGTTCGTGATGAACGGCGCAAATCTGACGCTCAGGATACCTGACGCGCCTGGCGGCGTGGCCGCCAACACCGAGCTACAGGGCGCAAGTCTTCCTGCCCCGGCGGCTGTCGCGGGCGCGATCGCCAAGGCCATTTCGGGCGCCTATCTGTCGAGCGGCGGCAATGCCTTCTCGACCCGTACGGCCAGTCAGATTGTCCAGCAGCATTTTCCACCCGCCCCAACCACCGCCGGGCTGGAGAGCGGACCGCTTTATGGCGTGCAATTCAGTCAACTGCCCTGTTCCGACCTTATGCAGCGATTTGGCGCGTTCGGGTCGGGCGCGCTGATCGGCCCCAAGCGGTCGCCCTTGGGCCTTTCGGCAGATCCTGGCGGATTTCCGCTTTATAAGAATGGCGTGGTTGTCGGCGGCGTCGGTATCATGGGCGACGGCGTGTACGGGTTCGATCCCAACATCCTCGACGTGGATAACGATGCGGAGGAGTTTATAGCGCTTGCCGCAACGCAAGGCTTCGCCGCCCCCGACGACATTCGCGCCGAACGGATAAGCGTCGATGGCACCTTGTTGCGTTACTCCGATGCAACCGCCGCAGGATTGCGCGGGGGCACACCGCAAAGTTTTGCTGCGCTGAACGGCAGCGCTGGCAATCTTGTAGCCGTTCCCGGCTACTCCAACGCAAGCATTTCGGCAGGTGCTGTCTATGGCAGCGAGGCTTCGGGCGTCCGCGCCTCGACCGCCGCCGAGTTCGCCAACCGCGATGCGTACATCCTGTCCGATGGAGCAGGGGCCAACCGCTTCCCGATCCGTGCAGGAACCGATATCGCTTCTGTGACAACGCCGATCAGTGCAACCGAAGCGCGCGCACTGCTGGAGGAAGCCTTTACCATCATGAGCAGGGCGCGCGGACAGATAAGGCGGCCGAATGACAGCCGCGCGCAGGTTACGATCAGTCTTGTCGATACACACGGCGCGGTGCTTGGCATCGTGCGAAGCCCTGACGCCCCGATGTTCGGCACCGATGTGTCCTTGCAAAAGGCGCGCACGGCAGCCTTCTTTTCCAACCCGCGTGCCGCATCCGACCTGACCGCCAACATCAACCCCGATGTTGGCGCTTTCCTCCGCGAAGCACGGACATTTTTTGCCAATAGCAATGTCTTCACCGGGCAGACCGCATGGACCAGCCGCGCGATTGGCAACATTTCGCGGCCCTATTTTCCCGATGGAGAGGTCGGGCGGCCGCAGGGTCCGTTTTCACGCAGCATCAATGGCTTCAATCCGTTTTCGACAGGGCTGCAATCGGCGCTCGTCGTCGGCAACATTACGACCCATGTCGGCTTTCTGCTTGGTGCAAATCCCGACACACCTGCGCGTTGCACATCAACTCCCGATGCCGTCGCAGGACAGAACCGCCTGCAAAATGGTATCCAGATTTTCCCGGGCTCGGTTCCCGTCTACCGCGGCTCGACGCTGGTGGGGGCAATCGGCGTTTCAGGCGACGGTATCGATCAGGACGATATGGTCGCGTTTCTGGGCGCCAATAACGCCGGGACGCGCATAGGCGGTGTGGGCAATGCCGCGCTCGCCATCAGGTCGGATCAGGTAACGGTCAGCGTCGGCGGCAACCCGGTTCGCTTGCGCTTTGTGAGCTGCCCCTTCGCGCCGTTCCTCGACACCGCGCAGCAAAATGTGTGTCAGGGGCTATGACTATGGTCGCCGACTTGCCTCCCACGCCCCCCGTTGCAGCCGAGGTCCGGATATTCGACCCCTTTGTTTCGCTCGGACCGTTTCTGGCAACGCAGGCGGCTGCGGAGCAGGCGTTGGATGATGCGACGACAGAGCCTGTGGAGGACGAGGCAGCAGAACGCGATCCGCTCGCCGAACCCGACAATGGCATCATCGACGGCCGCAGGCGTCCCGGCTATCAACCGCGCCTTCCCGACAAGGTCACGCAGGAGAATATCGGTGCGGTCCGTCCGCCTCCGCCGGAGGCTTTCCCGACAGAGGAATTCCCGATCCCCGACAGATGGCGGCTGGTTGAAACTTTGGGGCTGGTGAAGGAACGCTGGTACGATCCTTACAACCAGAACACATATAAGGGCGACCGTCCGATAAATCCGGCAAAGGTACCCTGGTTGCCGATCAAGGGCAAAGACTGGTTCATTGTGGCAAGTGCGGTCAGCGACTCTGTCGTGGAGGCGCGAACATTCCCGATTCCGGTCGGGGTGCAGACAACCGAGCGTCCCGGCGATATCGACGTGTTCGGCAGGGACGGCAGCGAAGTGTATTCCCAGACTTTCATCGTCGGCGCCGCGCTTATCAAGGGACTGACCGCCTACAAACCGCCCGACATCGAATATCGCGTCACCCTCGCACTCAACGCCAACTATGTAAATGTGCCGGAGAAGCGCGTGCTGTTTGTCGAGCCGTCAAAGCCATCCCGCCGCTTTGACCATTTCGTCGGTGTGCAGGAACTATTCCTTGATTACCATATCCGCAACACGTCGGACCGCTATGATTTCGAATCGATCCGCGTCGGCATCCAGCCGTTCCAGAGCGATTTTCGAGGCTTTCTGTTCAACGACCAGCAACTGGGCATCCGTTATTTCGGCAATCGCGACAACAACCGCTGGCAATATAATCTCGCGGCTTTCTGGCGGCTGGAGAAAGACACCAATTCGGGCTTGAACAGCGTCGTCCAGCGTCCGCGCAACGACTGGCTGTTTATCGCAAACCTTTACCGGCAGGATTTGCCGATACCGGGGCTGACCAGCCAGATTACCGTCGTCTACAATATGAATCGCGAGCGTGACCGGGTCGAGATCGACGACAACGGTTTTCCGGTTCGCCCGGCATTGCTCGGCGATTTGCGCGGGCGCGAATATGATGTCGCTTATTTGGGCTATAGCGCCGACGGGCGGATTGGGCGAATCAACCTGTCAGCCTCCTTCTATGCCGCGCTCGGCACCGACCGGGCGAGCTTTTTCACCGGCCGGAACGCCAAGATACGGGCGGGTTTCGCCGCTGCCGAAGCAAGCTATGACGTCGACTGGCTGCGTTTCCGGCTCTCGGGGCTGTATGCGAGCGGCGACCACGACCCGTTCGACGACAAGGAAACCGGCTTTGATGCGATCTTCGAAAACCCGGTTTTTGCTGGCGCCGATACGAGCTACTGGATCAGGCAGACTATACCCTTCGCCGGCGGTGGGCGGGCGATAAGCGTAAACGGACGCAATGGCATATTGAATTCGCTGCGCTCATCGAAGGAGCAGGGGCAGTCGAATTTCAACAATCCCGGAACGATCATGGTCGGCGCAGGCGCGGATTTCGATCTGACGCCAACCTTCCGCCTTTCAGCCAATGCCAATCATCTGTGGTTTGAAAATACCTCCAGCCTTCGCGTCCTACGTTCGGAGGGCAGCATTCCCAACGACATCGGCTTCGATCTGTCGGCAGCTGCAATCTGGCGCCCCAAGGCAACGCAGAATATCGTCTTTCGCCTGTCCGCAGCGGCTCTGCATCCGGGCAAGGGCTTCAAGGACCTGTTCACCAACCGTCCGCGCGACCGGCAATATTATTCGCTGCTCGCCAATGTGATATTGACCTATTGATGCTGTCGCCAACCACCTCGACAGGCAATCGCCTCCTCCTGATCCTGCTGCTGCTATTTTGCGCAGCTTTCACGGCCAGGCTTGCCTATGCTGCGGACAAGGAAAAGCCGGTGGAACGCATCTATCCGGTGTTTCCGCCTGCACCGCGCACACAGGAACCCGCCGATGTCGAGGCGAAGTCCGCTGGCTGCTACAGCTGCCATGTCAAAACCGACGCCCCGACCATGCACACATCGCCTGCCGTCCAGCTAGGTTGCGTCGATTGTCATGGCGGCGATCCGAAAATCTTCGGCGATTCCAACCTGCCACATGATGACCCCATCTATGTCGCGGCGCGCGAAAAGGCGCATGTTCTGCCCAAATATCCCAAAAGCTGGCACTACCCCTCATCGGCCAATCCGAAGCGTACCTACACGCTATTGAACCGCGAAAGCCCCGAATTCATCCGCTTCATAAACCCCAGCGATTATCGCGTCGCGCGCGAGTCCTGCGGCGCCTGTCATATGGAGGTTATCGAGGCTGGCGAGCGCTCGATCATGGCATCGGGAGCCATGCTGTGGGGCGGGGCGGCCTATAACAACGGCATACTGCCCTACAAAAATTACATCGCGGGCGAGGCCTATACCCGTACCGGCGAGCCTGCGAAAATCATGTCGCCGGGTAACCCGCCCGGCACCATAACCGAGGAACAGAAAAAGCGTGGCGCGATTGCCGCGCTATATCCGCTACCGATGTGGACGGTGACACCTCCCGGTGACATCTTCCGCGTGTTCGAACGGGGCGGGCGGAATATCAACACGCAATTTGCCGAAGTAGGCCTGCCTAACCCTACCGGCAGTGTCCAGCGGCTGGAGGAACCGGGGCGGCCGGATCTCAAGCAGTCGAACCGTGGCCCCGCGACCGGCCTGCGCGTCGCCATCCCCATCCTGAATGTTCATAAAACCCGGCTGAATGATCCCTTCATGTGGTTCATGGGCACTAACGACCAGCCGGGTGACTATCGCCATTCGGGATGCGCGGCCTGTCATGTGGTCTATGCCAATGATCGAGAGCCGCGGCATAGCCTGACCTACGCACAATATGGACGCGACGGGCAAACGCAGACCGTTGATCCAACGATATCGAACAAAATCGAGCCTAAAGATCATGGCGTCAAGGGACATGGCGCGGTCAAGGAGCCAGGTCACGACAAGGAACCGATGAAGGAAAAAGGCCACCCGCTGCGCCACATCTTCACCCGCGCCATCCCGACCGCGCAGTGCATGAACTGCCACATGCATCAGCCCAATATCTTCCTGAACAGCTATCTTGGCTACACGATGTGGGACTATGAGTCCGACGCGCCCTTCATGTGGCCCGAAAAACAGAAATATCCCACCGCTGCGGAAAGGCTGGAGGTTCTGAACCGCAATCCGGAGGCTGCGGCCCCCAAGGGGAAATGGTCGGACCTCGATTTCCTCCGCAATGTATACGACCTCAATCCGGAGCTCAAGGACACGCAATTTGCCGACTATCACGGGCATGGCTGGAATTTTCGCGGCATTTTCAAACGCGACCGCGAAGGTAATTTGCTCGACGCCGATGGCAAGATCGTCGCGCCCGACGATCCCGAAAAATGGCGCAAGTCGGGCGAGGGCAAGTTTGTTCCGCCCGGGGTTAATCCCGGCAAAGCGGTGCATCTGATGGATATCCATGCCGAAAAAGGTCTGCAATGCGCTGACTGCCATTTTGCGCAGGATAGCCATGGCAACGGCCTGATCTATACCGAGGTCGCCAATGCTGTCGAAATCGGCTGCAAGGACTGCCACGGAACAGCCGATGCGTATCCGACGCTGCTGACGTCGGGGCCGGCGGCACGGCCGCAGGGGAACAACCTAACCTTGCTGCGCAATGCCGACGGTCGCCGCCGCTTCGAATGGTATTTCGAGTCCGACGGGAGCCGCAAGCTTGTCCAGCGCTCGATCGTCGATCCCAATCTCGAGTGGGAGGTGAGCCTCGTTAAAGACAGCGTCAGCCCCGCCAGCCCGCATTTCAACGCCAAGTCGGCACGCGCCAAATTGATGAGCAAGGTCGGCAAGGATACCGGCGACTATAAATATGGGCTGGATGTGCCCAAAGATGAGCGCGCGCATGGCGATGACAGTATCGCCTGTTTTACCTGTCATCTGTCATGGACAACCAGCTGTGGCGGTTGCCATTTGCCGATCGAGGCCAACTGGAAAACCAAGACACATAAATATGAGGAGGAGGAAACCCGCAACTTCGCGACATACAACCCGCAGGTTGCGCGCGACGAGATGTTCCAGATTGGCCGTCACCAGACGACCAAGGGCAACATCATCGCGCCCGTCCGCTCGACCTCCGCGCTGGTGCTGTCCTCGACCAACGTTAATCGAGAGCGCATCTACATACAGCAGCCGCCGATAAGCTCGATCGGTTTTTCCAGCCAGGCTTTCGCCCCGCATTTCCCCCATACCGTCCGCAAGACCGAAACCAAACAATGCACCGACTGCCATCTGTCTGCCAATGAGGACAATAACGCGATCATGGCGCAGTTGCTGCTTCTTGGTACCAATTATGTGAACTTCGTCGGCCTCAACGCGTGGGTCGGCCTCGAAGACGGGTTCGAGGCGGTGCGCGTAACCGAATGGGACGAGCCGCAGGCGGTTATCGGTTCCTATCTGCATCGCTATGCCTATCCGGATTATTACAATCTCCATGTCGACCGGAATGGACGCGAACTCAAAAACTGGGTGCGCGGGAAGGCGTTCGACAAGGACTTGTCGGGTGAGACCGACTCCACGGAAGAATTTGCCAATATCGTGCAGGGGACGGGCAGCAAGGTCGGTTGCCTGCAGCTGCGCGGCGAATATATGTTCGTCGCTCAAGGCAAGCGCGGCTTCCAGGTCTATGACGTCGCGTCGATTGCCAACAAAGGCTTCTCCGAGCGGATATTGTCCGGGCCGTTCTCAAGCCTTGGCCACAATACGCGCGTCAAATCGAAAAATGCGACCTGCATGGCGCTGCCCACGAACCAGCCGATTAACCCGCTACGCAACACGCCCGAAATGCGTGAGGCCAATCAGGAGCAGCCATTCCATCCAATCTATAATTACGCGGTCATCACCGACAGCGTGGAAGGGCTGATCCTGGTCGATGTCAATACACTGGCCGACGGCGAATTCCGGAATAACTTCTTGAAACGGGCCGTGACGTGGAATGAGGATGGTGTGCTGAACGGCGCACGTCATGTCACGCTGGCCGGACATTATGCCTACGTGACCGCTGACGTCGGTCTGGTGGTGGTCGATCTCGACAATCCGTTGCAACCCCAAACGAAGGCCGTGGTTGAATTGAACGACGCGCGGGCATCGGCCATCCAGTTCCGCTATCTATGGGTCAGCGATGCCGACGGCGTGAAGCTGTTCGACGTGACGCGTCTCGCGGAACCGGTGGCCGTCCCGTCGGGCACTATCCCGTTCGCCAACGCACGCAAACTCTATATCGCCCGCACCTATCTCTATGTCGCAGCTAAGCAGGATGGCTTGGCGATCGTCAATGTCACCAAGCCCACGTCGCCGACGCTCTATATGAAAGCCACTTTTGACGGCCAGCTGAACGATGTCGAGGATGTAGTCGTTGCCTCGACCAACGCGTCTGCCTTTGCTTATGTCGCCGATGGGCGGAACGGCATGAAGGTGCTCCAACTAACGTCGCCATCAAGCCAGCCCAATTATTATGGTTTTTCACCTGCACCCAAGCCTGAATTGATCGCCTGGGCCAAGACCCCATCGCCTGCTCTTGCGGTATCGAAAGGCCTCGACCGCGATCGCGGGGTGGATGAAACGGGCAAGCAGATCGCCGTTTTCGGTCGGCTCGGATCGCGGCCATTCACGCGGGAAGAAATGGAAAAACTGTTCCTCAACAGCCTCGGCAAGCCCTATATGGTGACCGATGACGGCACCGTGACCGACTGGCGGCCGCCAATGAAAGCACCGGACCAATCAGGGCGCTAAATCGGCCGCTCCTCGATCAACTGTTTGATAAGCGGCTGCAGATAGCCGTCATATTTGGCGAGCATCACATGATCTCCCGCACTGTCAAAGTGCGATACCAATTCCCGCCCGTTCCAGAAATGCAGCGCATAGGCCGGCTGGTCGGCGATAATCATCGGACGGTTGTCGGGCTTTTCAGGGTCGATGGGCGTCAGGTCCAGTGTAACCTGCGGGGCAGTGGAAGAACAGATCGATACCGCCGTTCCCCGCCATGGCACCGAGATCGAGCGGTGGATATGACCGCAGATGATCCCCTTTATATTCGGCGCATCCGCAATGGCCCGCGCGAAATTGCCGACCCACTGCTCCTCGGGATGCGTGTTCATCCAGGCGATTCCTACCTCCACCGGCGGATGGTGCATGACAATGACCGTTGGCGTAGTGCGGTCTTGCGCCAGTCTTTCAGAAAGCCATGTGGCGCGCTTTTCGCAAAAGGCGCCCCCATGCCGCCCCTCTTCCAGCGTATCGAGCATGACGATCCGCAAGTTGGGCAAGTCCAGCACATATTGGACGAAGCCGTCCGCCACCGGCACGTCCGGAAATTGCGCGATAAAGTTGCCCCGAATGTCGTGATTGCCAAGGCACATATGAACGGGAAAACGGCACATGCTGAAGGCATTGGCGAGCCGTTTGTAGCTCCCGGCATCGCCATGTTCGGTCAGATCTCCGGTGGCCAGCAGCAGATCGGGGCGGTTGGGGCCGTCGCTCAAATGGCGCAAGACCTGATCGAGCCGCTTGCGATTGAATTCGACGGGATTGTCCGGGTCGAAGCCCAGATGAATATCGGTTACCTGTGCGATCAGCAACGCCATGGCCCTCCCCCTAACCGGGTGCTTTCCCCGTCCTCGATATGTCGCTCATCCGCTCCCTTTTGCGCGTCGGATCAAATTTCGGCACCCAGGGAGCACCGTCGTCGGCATGGTAACTATGACACATTGCGCAGCTCGACGGAATATCGGCTTTCGACGCCTCACCGCCGTGGCAATTGCGACATGTCTTGATGCCCGGCAGCAACAGGTCGGCGGCGGTGCCAGACTGCTTTGCAGCATGACAGGAGGAGCAGGATTCGGTCTTGTGCGCGCCGTGATCGAACCAGCCCTTCATCATGTAACGCGCGCTTTGATGAACCTTTTGCACCTGCCAATTGTCCGAACCTGCGGGGGGCGTAAAAACGGTGTGGCAATCATAACAGGCCCCGCCCTTTGAAAAGACCGAGCGGATTGCGGCGTCGGCCCGCGCATAATTGATACTGCCGAAATAGGCGAAATATGGCCTGCTCTGTGCGTAGTTGCCTGGGCGGCGGCGGCCCTGCATGATGGGTTGTGCTCGGCTGACATAAGGCCCGCCGGATCGGTAAAAGGCACGCAAATCGGCCACGACCATTTTCGGGTCGCCATGCCGCAGCGTCCGCACAGTATCGCCGATCCGCTCTATGCCAAGGCTGTGGCACATCGAACAGTTACGCTCCATATCGACAGGCAGGAAACGCACTCCGTCGGCCGTTTTGGTGTGGCAATCCTTGCATTGCAAAGCTTGACCAAATCCAAACTGGCCGCCCAATCGCCCGGCCATCCGCGCGACACCATTGGTTCTCGACAAATGTACATTGTGCGGAAACTTAAGGCCGCCGTCCTCTTTCGGCTTCATGTCGAGCGAGATCCGCTCCTTCTTGACCGGACCGTCGAGCGACGTGATGATCATCGGCTTGAATTGCGGATGCGCGTTGCTGAAATCACCTGCATTGGCTATTTTCGTATCGGTCAGACGCGTGTCGAGATCGCCGTGACAGCTGCTGCAGAATTTTTGAGGCGTTGGGGGCATCGCGCCTGCCCCCTCATGCTCAGTATGACATTCGACGCAGCGACCTTCGGGCCGATTGAACTGATCCGCCACCGTGCGCGACAGTTTCGCGTCCCAAGCCAGTGGCGCCCTGGCGAGCAGCAACCTTTTCGGGTCGGCATGGTCATGCACCGATTTATGGCAGGCAACGCAACTTGTGTCACGAACCGCCACGAACGCCTCAGTATGGCAGGACTGGCAATCCATTTTCAATCCGGCATGCGCCGATGATAGCGATCCGCTGCTCCAGAGGCTGTCGGCGTGGAAACTGTCTGGTCGTTTCTTGACGCCTTGATAATGGTAATAGGTCTGTATGGGCCAGATGAGCAGAGCGAGCAAAATGATTAGCGACAATGCCCAAGCCGTCACGCGCCGACCCGGCAATATGCCCTTCAGTGTGAAGAGCCCGGTTTCGTCTTTGTCCTGTATCGCGTCGGATACAGCTTCCACCCGCTCGGCAGCGACGACCACCACCGGACCATCGGTCGAAACGGTCAGCAGATGGCTACCGAAGCGCAATTCGGCACCAGCTGCCGGGTCGACCACCGCCTGCAGCGACTTGGCGCCATCGATATCGAAACCCAGACCGCCAACCGAAACCACTTCCAGCCTGCCATTGTCCAGCAGGGTCAACTTGGCATGTCGAAGCTCGACGGCAAGGTCGGCAAGGTGAATTTGGCAAGCCGCCTCTCGCCCGACGAAAATCTCGCGCGCGTCGAACGGATAGGCACGGACGATTTCCCGGCCATCAGACGTGCGCGATATCTGGCGGACAAGAAAGCTCATCCGACCATCACCAGTAAAAGAACACGCTGACAATGTGCGCGATCAGCGCTGCGATCAGCGCAAAGGTCATCGGCACATGGATGTAGAGCCATATCTCCAGCAGGGCCTTGAGCTGCAAATGCTTTCGCGTCCGGGCCAGGATCGCGCGCTTTCGGCCGAGCAGCGAGTCCACCTTTTCAAGCGGATCGTCATCGACCCGCGGCTGACTGCCCGTGACCTGCAATATCTGCTCATGCGCGTATCGTGTCATGCAGCCGGGATAGCGGTTCGACAGTCGCCGGCCGATCCCGCCACCAAATGGGTCTTGGTCCAACGACGCCTGCACTAATGCGGCGTGCTCCTGTCCCAGCGGCTGGGCCGCGTCGTGCAGTTGCCGGTCGATCGACCGCAGCGAGGCAAGCATCTGCGCCTCGGTGGTCTGGTCGCGATTGGCGCTCATCAGGCGGGGCAGGTTCGTATAGGCAATGATGCCCCAAATCCCTGACAAGATCACCAGCAGCATCAAGACATAGGCCAGCGTGTGGACATTCCATCCAAGCTGGAAACCGGTGTGCAATGTGCCAATCACAACAAGGCTGAGGCCGAGATAGACATGCGCCGAGGTCCAAGCTTTCAGCGACCAGTGCCCGCGTGACATCTTGCGCTTTCTGACCCCCAGCATGCTCAGCCACAGGATCAACAACACGCCGATGGTACCGAGCGTATAACCATACCAGCTACCGCCATTATGCCGGGGTTGAACGTCGATCATCATATAGCCGAGCAGCGCGATCAGCGAGATTCCACCAGCGATTTTGAGCCAGCGGAAACTGGCATGGCGCAGGAAGCCTTCATGCGTGCCGTCGCTGCGCACACGGGCCGTTTGTCGCTGCAAAGGCCCCGACATCAGTCACCGTCCCCATCAAGCCGCGCGACGGTAAGAAAGCGTTCGGGCGAAACGCGAATGGCGGCGCCGGTCGGGCAGGCACGAACGCAGGCCGGGCCGCCTTCAATCCCCGAACACATATCGCACTTGATTGCCTTTTTGGCCTTTTCGACTTGCGGGTCGGCGTTTTTATACGACCATTTCCGGCTCGGTTCGCCTGGCCCGGGTCCAAGACCAAGCAGCATCCAGCTCAAGAGCCCCGGTTTTTTTGGCGGCTCGGCCTCCATCCGGATCACGCCGTAGGGACAGTTGCGCTGGCAATTGCCGCATCCAATGCAGGTGTCGTCGATGAACACCTCTCCATCGGGGCCGCGGTGGATGGCATTGGGCGGGCAGTCGGCCATGCAGTGCGGATGTTCGCAATGGCGGCATGACGTCGGCACATGCAGATGTGCATAGGTCCGCCCCGCTTCCCGATCGAGCCGCGACAGGCCTTCATGGCTGTCGGCGCAGGCCTTTTCGCAATTGTCGCAGCCGACACAGAGATTTTCGTCGATGAGCAATACGTCGGTCGCCTCGCCAATGCCGTTTTCGACAAGGAAATTCGCAACGTTGGAATACATGTCAACGACGCTGGAAAAGCTGTCCTTCTTGGCCTCGACGAAGCTGTTCAGATCCTGCCGCGATGCCATGTCGGTCTTGATCCGTGCCAACAGCTGCGGCTTGCGGGTGAGCAAAGCCTTAAACGCCGCGCCTTGTAATTTGATGACTTCGGATTTTATTGCGGCCTTCACTGTCGCAGTGCGCCGCGTGGAACCAATCAGCGCCATTTCCCCGACATAAGAACCGGCTGGCAGATAGGACAGAAACACATTCTTGCCGCCGACCTTCTTCTCGACAATCATCGATCCCTGACGGATCACGAAGATGTCATCGCCCTCGTCGCCCTCGGAGATGACGGGCTTGCCCGCGCTCACCGTCAAAATCTCGTAACTGTCCAGAATATCGACCAAATCCTCGGGGACAAGGCCTGACCCGAAAAATTGGAGCAACTGCCTTTCGGTGCAAATCCGTTCGATGGCACGTGTGGCCGCAGGAACCGAGCTTTGGAGTTTTAGCGCAGCAGTGCGCGATATCTCTACGCAGATGGTGTCTTCGCGGGCCCGGATGGTAGCGCCGCGACGTCGCCCTGATATCAGACCGACCTCGCCGAAAATCGAACCCGCCGCGATGGGGACTGTCTTGGCATGATCGTCCGGATCGAGCAGCACCTCGACCGATCCGCTGGCGATGGAGAATAGCGACGATCCAGGATCGTTCCGCTCGAAAATTACCTCGCCGCCGCGATAGAAACGTGCCTCGGAATCGAGCATGAACTCGCGCATCTGCAGCGGCGTCAGGCCGTTCAATATGCTGATGTTCGAGCGGAGATATTCGAGCCATTCATCCACATTTTTGTGGCCGGGAAGATCGCGAAACTTGGCTTCCAATATCGGTTCGTCGGCTGGTTTGAGACCGACATTGCCATTGATGAACTCGACCACGTCGTGACCCTGGTTCATGCAATGCTTGATGAGCGGGTAGCCCGCCAGCGCGCCGATCACAAAAATTCCCGGCTTCGTCGATTCAAAGGTCGGCGATAATTTCGGAAAGGCGACGCGATCCTCGCTCGTAAATTCGACACCGCAGCTTTCGACAAATTTGCGCGGGGGTGCCGAACCCATACGTGCAATGACACGGTCGCATCTGACCTTTAGCTCGCCGTCGGGCGTATCATAGGTGATGAAGCCGGGCTCGACCAGCGATGGCGTTGTGCCGGTACGAACGATCACTCGCCCGGCATCGCGTGCCGCCATCAACGCCTTGATATTGGCATCTTTTGCGGTGGTGAATTCAGGATTGCGGTTGACGATAGTGACAGCATTTCGCTGTTCGGGATCTGCCGCCAGGCCAAGCGCATTTTCGATCCCCGCGTCGCCCGCGCCGATCACCGCAATATGTTCGTCGATATAGGCACCGGGGTCGTCGAGCGTATATTGGACATGCGGCAAATCGCCGCCCGGGCAACGCATCAGATTGGGATTACCCTGCGTCCCGATTGCCAGCACGACTGTCTCAGCTGCGATCATGGTGCCATCGGTCAGCTGCAGCGCAAATTTGCCCTGTTCGCCATCGATCGCCTTCACCTCGGAATTGTAAAGCACATTGACCTTGTGCCCGGCGATCTGGTCGCCCCAGATGCCCAATATCGTTTCTCGCTTGCCAGCCGCGAAATCGACGTCCGAGCGCAGCACCAGCTGGCTGGGCGTCGCCATGACATGTTTGCCTTTCTGATATTTATATATCGTATCGGAAAGATGGTCGGTCTTTTCGAGCAACACATGCGAAAGTCCAAGCGCGGCGGCACGCGAAGCGGCACTCAGTCCGGCTGAGCCAGACCCGATAATCGCAATGCGGTATGTCTCCGTCACGCCCCCGCTCACTCCCTCATCACGACCCGCCCAGCGGCAAAGCCATCATGAAACCGGCAGCATCCCGA
The DNA here is from genome assembly GCA_016742125.1 of Sphingomonadaceae bacterium. Classification (GTDB taxonomy): domain Bacteria; phylum Pseudomonadota; class Alphaproteobacteria; order Sphingomonadales; family Sphingomonadaceae; genus Sphingorhabdus_B. Next base: position 43,349 of record JACVCM010000001.1, read on the forward strand.
ATATAAGGCGGCGCGACCAACCTCCCGTACAGGGTGCCGATTGACACGCAGCTTACCAACTCTAACAGATACTGCTAGACCCGAAATTGCAGGAAATGAGTGTGGAAATGACTGAATCTGTCGAAACCTCCAAACTTCCCAAGATCGCGCTCTTGGTTGCCTTCGTCATACTGGTCGCAGCAATCGGCATTGGCGCTACCCGCGATAGTGGCAACGTCGAAGCCGAGGCCGCAGAAGGTACCGCAAAAATGAGTGTGCCAAGCGGCGACAATGTTATCGCCTCACTGGAAGAGCGCACCCGCAAGGACCCAAAGGATGTCGAAGCATGGCAGTTGCTGGGCTGGTCCTATTTCGAAGCGGGACGTTATCAGGATGCCGCCAATGCCTATACCAAAGCCACACAGCTCGAGCCCGGCCGCGCGGTATACTGGTCTTCGCTTGGCGAGGCACTGGTCATGGCGAACGAGACCGATCCGATGCCAAAAGCTGCCAAAGCCGCGTTCGACCGCGCCATTGCGCTGGACCCGAAGGATCCGCGCTCGCGTTATTTTCAGGCAGTGGCAAGGGATCTGACCGGCGACCATGATGGTGCCATCGGCGACTGGCTCGCCTTGCTGCGCGATACGCCTGCGGAGGCTCCCTGGGAAGCCGACCTTGTCCGGACCATCGAACAGGTCGGACAGATCAACAAGATCGATGTTGCGGACAAGATAGCGGCTGCGAAGAAAAACCGTTCGATCGATCTCGCGTCGCTGCAATCCAGCAGCGTTGCCGCTGCGCCGATACCGGGTCCCAGTCAGGCCGACATGGCCGCCGCAGCAAAATTGCCGCCTGGGCAGCAGCAACAAATGGTCGTGGGAATGGTTGAGGGACTTGAAAGCAAGCTCGCGCAAAATCCGTCCAACGTCGACGGCTGGATCATGCTGATGCGCAGCCGGATGACATTGGGGGAAAGCGTGAAAGCGAGTACCGCGCTTAAAAAAGCTCTTGCCGCCAATCCGGCGGCGGAGAGTAAATTGCGGCGCGAAGCCAACATCTTGGGTGTGCCGGGCGCGTGATCTTGAACTGAAATTGGTGGAGCCTAGGGGAGTCGAACCCCTGACCTCTACACTGCCAGTGTAGCGCTCTACCAGCTGAGCTAAGGCCCCATCCTGCCGCGACCGTAGCGGCTATGTGGTGAGGGAGCGCCGATAGCGGGCGCTCCGTCCTATATCAAGTCCGAATTTAGATGTCTTCCGGCTCGTCGCCATCGTCGCTGGGAACACCCAGATCTTCGTCGCCACCAAGGTCGACATCATTGTCGGGCGATACGTCGCCGTCGACTGCATCGACATCGATGTCGAGATCGTCATCGGCCAGATCGGAATCGTCCTTCTTCTTTTCGACTTCCTCGAACGGCAGCGGCTGTTTCGATTTCAGCACAGGTTCGGGCGTCCACTGGTTGCTGCATTCAATGCATTCGACAGGGTCTTCCTTGCCCAGATCGTAGAAACGTGTGCCGCATTTCGGGCAAGTGCGCTTGGTTCCCCATTCAGCCTTGATCATGGCAGGCTCAAATCCTTCGATAAAATTACTGGAAAGGCTTGTCCGCAAAGGGACTCGCGCCAAATCGGCGCTGCCCCTGCCACATTGTGAGGCGGCTGTCAAAAAACAAGTGCTGTCCTCTTTATCCTCCCCATCGACTTGCGATGGGGAGGTGGCGCGCTGGAGCGAAGCGGAAGCGCGACGGAGGGGCCTGCAACGTCGAAGGCCCCTCCACCACTCGCTGCGCGAGCGGTCCCCCTCCCCATCGCAAGTCGATGGGGAGGATTCAGATCGGTTGCGTTGACTTAATCGGTTGGCCTCGGCAAAGCAGCCGCGCATATGCACAGCACTTTCCCCCTCCCCGCCACATTCCGCAATGAAGGCCCGTTGCGCGGCACTGTCCGCGTACCCGGCGACAAGTCGATTTCGCACCGTTCGTTGATGTTAAGCGCGCTCGCCGTCGGGGAAAGCCGGATTTCGGGATTGCTGGAAGGCGAAGACGTGCTCGCCACCGCCGCCGCGATGCGGGCTATGGGCGCGCATATCGAACGCGACGGTGACGGCACATGGACCGTTCACGGCGTCGGTGTCGGCGGGCTGATGCAGCCGGAAACGGCGCTCGATATGGGCAATAGCGGAACGTCGACGCGGTTGCTCATGGGGCTCGTTGCAAGCCACCGGCTGACCACGACCTTCATCGGCGATGCCTCGCTGTCCAAACGCCCGATGGGCCGCGTCATCGATCCGCTGAGCCTGATGGGCGCGGAGTTCACGGCTAGCCCGGGCGGCACATTGCCATTGATGGTGCGCGGATTGGTGCCGGCCATCCCGATTAGTTACCGACTGCCCGTGGCCTCGGCACAGGTAAAAAGCGCCGTGCTGCTAGCTGGCTTGAATGCACCCGGCATCACCGAAGTCATTGAACCTGTCCCGACCCGCGACCACAGCGAACGGATGCTGCGCGGTTTCGGTGCGGAATTAAGCGTCGAGGTCGATGCTGACGGCGTCCGCCATATCCGCCTCACCGGCGAAGCCGAACTCAAGCCGCAGATCATAGAAGTCCCCGGCGACCCCTCCTCTGCCGCTTTTCCGATTGTCGCCGCGCTGATCACGCCGGGCAGCGAAGTGACTGTCACTCATGTCGGCATGAACCCGACTCGCACCGGCATCTACAAGATGCTCAAGGCAATGGGCGCTGACCTGACCTATAGCAACGAACGCGAAGTCGGCGGCGAGCCGGTCGCCGACATTACCGCGCGTCATTCGGTCTTACGCGGCATAGAAGTCCCGCCAGACGTCGCACCGAGTATGATAGACGAATTTCCCGTGTTTTTCGTCGCGGCCAGCGTCGCCCAGGGTCGCACCACCACCAGCGGCCTCGACGAACTGCGCGTCAAGGAAAGCGACCGGCTGGCGCTGATGGCGGCGGGCCTGAAAGCCATCGGCGCAAAGGTCGAGGAACGCGAAGACGGGCTCGTCATCGACGGCACGGGCGGCGAACCGCTTGAAGGCGGCGCAACCATCGCCAGCGCCCTAGACCACCGCATTGCGATGAGTTTCGCCGTGGCGGGGCAGCATTGTTATCATGGCGTTACGGTTGACGATGTGTCGCCGATTGCGACCAGCTTCCCTACTTTCGAGGCGATGCTGGCGGCATTGGCAGCATGAGCGGGCTGGCCGCCGATATTATCGGCATTATCGGTAGCATCTTGTTTATCTCCGCCTTTGCTTATGCGAACGTGACAAAGGCGCTGAACAAGCTCTGGTTCAATGTGGCAAATCTTGCAGGCGCGATATGCCTGCTGATTTCATTGTCAGTGCATTTCAATCTGGCAGCGTTCATACTTGAGGCTGCGTGGGCTGTCATCGCACTGGCGGGAATCGTAGCGGCACTCGGCAAACCAAAAAACGAGACGCAGCCTTGATCATCGCCGTTGACGGCCCCACTGCCTCGGGTAAAGGCACCATCGCCAAGGCGCTGGCCGAACATTATGGCCTGCCCTTTCTCGACACCGGCCTGCTTTATCGCGCGGTGGGCTATCAGGTCATGCAGAATGGCGGTGACCCGGACAATGCAGTCGATGCGCTGAAGGCGTGCGATTTCCCTGAAAGCATATTGGGCGACCATGCGTTGCGTAGCGAAACGGTGGGCGGCCTCGCCAGTCGGGTTTCTGTGCACCCCGAGGTGCGTGCCGCGCTCAATAAACGGCAAGTCGATTTTGCGCATCAGCCTGGCGGTGCTTTACTCGACGGGCGCGATATCGGGACGGTGATTGCACCCGATGCCGACGTGAAGCTGTTCGTCACCGCGCCCGCCGCCGTGCGTGCGGAGCGGCGACATGGCGAGATGGTGGCACGCGGGGTGGATGTTTCCTTTGAGGCCATCCTCGCCGATATCCATGCCCGCGACGAGCGTGATTCCGGCCGTGCAGCAGCCCCCCTCAAGCCCGCAGACGACGCGCTCTTGCTTGATACGGGCGATTTGACTATAGGCGGCGCCGTTCAAGCCGCGATAGCGCTGGTGGAGCGAAAGCTTCGCGAGGGTTAAGCGGCGGGGCGTTTCCATTGCGAACGCCGTCACCCTGAACTTGTTTCAGGGTCCATTTCTCCTCGCAGACCTTTGGTCAATGCTGATGGATGGATGCTGAAACAAGTTCAGCATGACGTAGTGGATATATGGCAACCCTCTTAAAACGAACGCCTTTTCGGCATGGGGCCGCTGGGGCATTTCTGGTCAAAGACCATCGGAACCAACCGATTGGCCGGATAAAATGTAAGTAAGGAACTCTAACCTATGGCAACTTCGCCAAACCCGACCCGCGACGATTTCGCGGCACTTCTCGACGAATCACTTGGTGGCGCCGACGGTGGCTTTGAAGGCCGCGTCGTAAAGGGCACCGTAACCGCGATCGACAATGACCATGCCGTAATCGACGTCGGTCTGAAATCAGAAGGCCGCGTGGCGCTGCGCGAATTCGCTATGCCCGGCCAGAAAGCCGACCTGAAAGTCGGCGACGAAGTCGAAGTCTATGTCGACCGCGTCGAAAATATGAACGGTGAGGCGATGCTGAGCCGTGACCGTGCCCGCCGCGAAGCCGCGTGGGATGTACTCGAAGGCGAATTCGACGCCGGCAACCGCGTCGACGGCGTTATCTTCGGTCGCGTCAAGGGTGGTTTCACCGTCGATCTTGGCGGCGCAGTGGCATTCTTGCCCGGTAGCCAGGTCGACGTCCGCCCCGTGCGCGACGTAGGTCCGCTGATGGACATCGCGCAGCCATTCGTCATCCTGAAAATGGACCGCAAGCGCGGCAACATCGTTGTTTCGCGTCGCGCCATCCTTGAAGAAACTCGTGCAGAACAGCGCACCGGCCTGATCCAGAACCTCGCTGAAGGCCAGATCATCGACGGCGTTGTCAAGAATATCACCGACTATGGTGCGTTTGTCGACCTGGGCGGCATCGACGGCCTGCTGCACGTCACCGACATCAGCTACAAGCGTATCAACCACCCGAGCGAAGTCATCAACATCGGTGACACCGTCAAGGTCCAGATCGTCCGCATCAACAAGGATACCCAGCGCATCAGCCTTGGCATGAAGCAGCTGGAGAGCGATCCGTGGGATGCTGCCGTCAAGAATTATCCGGTCGGCACGAAGCTCAAGGGCGCTGTCACGAACATCACCGAATATGGTGCATTCATTGAACTCGAACCCGGCATCGAGGGTCTGGTCCATGTTTCGGAAATGTCCTGGACCAAGAAGAACGTCCACCCGGGCAAGATCGTTTCGACCAGCCAGGAAGTCGACGTCGTCGTTCTCGACATCGACATGGAAAAGCGCCGCATTTCGCTCGGCCTCAAGCAGGCTCAGGACAATCCGTGGGCGTCGTTCGCAGAGAAGTTCCCCGTCGGTTCGACCGTCGAAGGCGAAGTCAAGAATGCGACCGAGTTCGGCCTGTTCATCGGCCTCGACGGCGATGTCGACGGCATGGTCCACATGTCGGATATCGCATGGGGTATTTCCGGCGAGGAAGCGTTGCACCTCCACCGCAAAGGCGAAACCGTCAAGGCCGTGGTACTCGATATCGACGCCGAGAAAGAACGTATCTCGCTGGGTATCAAGCAGCTTGAAAAGGGTGCCCCTTCGGCAGCTGGCGCTGCTTCGGCTGGCGGCCTGAAGAAGGGTGCGAGCGTCACCGTTACCGTTCTTGAAGTCCGCGATGGCGGCCTTGAAGTACAGGCAGGCGAAGACGGCGCGACCGGCTTTATCAAGCGCGCCGACCTTGGCCGCGACCGCGACGAGCAGCGTCCGGACCGCTTCCAGGTCGGTCAGAAGTTCGACGCGATGGTCACCGGGTTCGACCGTTCGAAGAAGCCGAATTTCTCGGTCAAAGCGCTTCAGCTGGCCGAAGAAAAGCAGGCTGTCGAACAATATGGTTCGTCCGACTCGGGCGCATCGCTTGGCGATATTCTGGGCGAGGCACTGAAGAGCGCGAAGAAGTAAGATCGGGCTTTATAACCAAAGTTCCAGTTTTGGGACACAAAACCCGCCCTTGGCAACAGGGGCGGGTTTTTGCTGCCTTCCTGCAAACGACTGCACAGTAAATGCGTTGTAAAACGGGAGATTTTCTGTCAGCTTTGCGTTTCCCGAACCGGAGCCGCTTGGTCGCATGGCATCCAAATAGAGGTCGGGCCTTGGCCAAAAAATATATGAAGGGCTTTGCACATGATCCGGTCCGAATTGATCAAGAAACTCGAAGTTGAAAACCCAGAGCTGAAAACCGAAGAGATCGAGAAAATCGTCGATCTGTTTTTCAACCAGATCATCCAGCGACTGGCCGATGGCGGCCGTGTCGAACTCCGCGGCTTCGGCGCCTTTTCGACACGCGATCGCTCCCCGCGCAAGGGCCGCAACCCCCGCACAGGTGCCTCGGTCGAGGTTCCTTCCAAACGGGTTCCCTATTTCAAGCCCGGCAAGGAAGTGCGCGAGCAGCTGAACCGCTAGGTCGCAACGATGTTCAGGTTTTCAGGCGGTATCCCGTCCTGAACATCCATGAGATGATTGCCAGGCAGACGATCAGGCAAATCGCCATGGCGGCGATGCTGACCTCTATTGCGACATCGCCCTGCCCAAAAAATGTCCACCGAAAGCCGCTGATCAGGTAGATCATCGGATTGAACAGCGTCAGCTTCTGCCACAGCGGCGGCAACATATCGATCGCATAGAAAGCGCCGCCCAGGAAGGTCAGCGGATAGACGACCAGGAAGGGGATGACCTGCAACTGCTCGAAGCTCTTCGCCCAGATACCGATGATGAAGCCGAACAGGCAGAAGGTGATTACGATCAGCACCATGAAGACCACCATCAGCAAGGGATATGCAATCTGCACATCCACGAACAGGTTCGCCGTCGCCAATATAATGCAACCGATCAGGATCGACTTGCTTGCCGCCGCGCCGACATAGGCGATCACCATTTCGAACGGCGACATCGGCGCGGATAGCATCTCGTAAATCGTGCCCGTCCATTTCGGAAGATAGATGCCGAACGATGCGTTGTTGATGCTCTCGGTGAACATCGTCAGCATCATCAGACCCGGCACGATGAATGCACCATAGGAAACATTGCCAATCTCTTCCATGCGGCTACCGATCGCGGACCCGAATACCACGAAATAGAGGCAGGTCATCACCACGGGCAGCATCAGGCTGGTCCAGACGGTACGACCGAAGCGCGCCATTTCGAATCGATACAATGCCCAGATACCAGTCCAGTTGCCGATCATGCTGTGTCACCCTTTGAATGAACCAATCCCACAAATATGTCTTCCAGAGAGCTCTGTTTCGTGCGCAAATCCTTGAACGACAGCCCGAGGTCGCTCATCCTGCGTAACAATGACGGCACACCGGTTGCGTCGGCTTGCGTGTCGAATTCATATACCAGCTCGTGTCCCTCGGCTTCCAGCGCCAAGTCCCAGTCGGTGAGGCCGTCGGGTATTGCGGTGAGCGGCTCGGCCAGGTTGAGGGTCAGGGTCTTGCGCCCCAGCTTGCGCATCAACGCATGTTTTTCCTCGACCACTATAAGCTCGCCCTTGTTGATCACGCCAACCCGGTCCGCCATTTCCTCGGCTTCCTCGATATAGTGGGTGGTCAGGATGATGGTCACACCGCGTTCGCGCAGCGCGCGTACCATCGCCCACATGTCACGGCGCAATTCGACATCGACCCCCGCCGTCGGTTCGTCGAGAAACAGGATTTCGGGTTCGTGGCTCAACGCCTTGGCGATCATTACCCGGCGCTTCATCCCGCCCGACAGTTCCATGATCTTCGCATCGCGCTTGTCCCAGAGCGACAGGTCGCGCAGCAGCTGTTCGATGAAGGCCGGATTGCGTTTGCACCCGAACAGACCGCGGCTGAAGTTGACCGTGGTGATGACCTTTTCAAAGGCATCGGTGTGCAGTTCCTGTGGCACCAGACCGATCATCCGCCGGACCTTCCGAAACTCCCTGATATGGTCTCGCCCGTCAACCAGCACTGTCCCGCCGCTCGGCGTCACGATGCCGCAGATAATCGAAATCATTGTTGTCTTGCCTGCTCCGTTGGGCCCAAGCAGCGCAAAAATCTCGCCCTTCGCTATCTCGAGGTCGATCGTACTTAATGCATGCTCGCCACCCGCATAGGTTTTGGACAGGCCGGATATCTGAATAATCGGAGGCATATTGTTTCCGGAGGGAGGGAGCGGGACGGAAGCGCTTGCCCTAGCGCCCCGCCTCGGCTTTAACAACGGCGCAAGGCAGCCCCTCGCGCGGATGTGGCGGAATGGTAGACGCTACAGACTTAAAATCTGTTGTCCTTTTGGGCGTGCGGGTTCGAGTCCCGCCATCCGCACCATCTTTTTAGGAACATTCCCAGGCGATGGAGCGGAAACAGGCATAGACCAACGCTAGTTCCTCGGTGCCTGCCGCCGGTAACTCAACGCTTCGGCAATGTGGATACGTCCGACATGCTCACTAGCGGCCAGATCCGCGATCGTGCGCGACACGCGCAATATTCTTGTATAGCCACGTGCCGATAGCCGCATGGCTTCGGCAGCCTGTGCCAAAAGTTTCTGGCCCGGCTCGTCAGGTGTTCCGTAACTGCGCAGTGCATCGCCATCTAACTCGGCATTGGTGCGCATGCCTGTCCCTGCCAATCTGCTGCTCTGCACGTCCCGGGCGGCTTTGACTCGCGCAGCCACCTCGGCCGATCCCTCGGCAGGCGGCGGCAGGACAAGGTCCGCAGCGCTGACTGCCTGCACTTCGACATGCAGATCGATACGGTCGAGCAGCGGTCCCGAAATCTTCGCCTGATAGTCGGCGGCGCAGCGCGGGGCGCGACTGCACGCCAGTGCCGCATCGCCCAGATGTCCGCAGCGGCAGGGGTTCATCGCCGCGACCAACTGGACATTGGCTGGAAAGGTGACATGACTGTTGGCGCGTGCCACGCTGACCTCGCCGGTTTCAAGCGGCTGACGAAGGCTGTCGAGTACGCCGCGCTGGAACTCCGGCAACTCGTCGAGAAACAATATGCCAAGATGGGCAAGACTGACTTCACCGGGGCGTACACGCAACCCACCGCCGACAAGCGCCGGCATCGATGCGCTATGGTGCGGTGACCGGAAGGGCCGGGTACGCACCAGACGTCCGCCCTCAAGCGTGCCAGCTACCGAAGCGATCATCGAAACCTCAAGCGCCTCGGCCGGTGTCAATTCGGGCAGGATACCCGGCATGCAGGATGCCAACAGAGACTTTCCTGCTCCAGGTGGACCGACCATCACCAGATTGTGGCCCCCCGCGGCAGCGATCTCCAGCGCGCGCTTTGCCGTTTCCTGGCCTTTGACCATTTTTAGGTCGGGTCCGGCAACAGCCGGTTCGGCAACGCCCGGTTCCGGCGCGCGGAGCAATGCCTGTCCTTTCAGATGGTTGAGCAATGCAAGCAGGTCTGGCGCGGCAACCACCTCGATCTGCCCTGCCCAAGCGGCCTCGGGTCCCTGTGCGGCCGGGCAGATGAGGCCCATATTCCTGGACGATGCATGTAACGCCGCCAGCAACACGCCGGGTGATGAGGCAACGCGGCCATCAAGCCCGAGCTCGCCCACCACGACATATTGCGACAGCGCTTCGGCATCGGCGAGTCCCATGGCCGCCAACAGGGCAAGCGCGATCGGCAGGTCGTAATGCGAACCTTCCTTGGGCAGATCTGCAGGCGACAGGTTGATGGTTATCCGTTTGGGCGGCAACGCCAGACCCAGCGCCGAAATCGCCGCACGCACACGCTCCCGGCTTTCGGCAACCGCCTTGTCGGGTAACCCCACGACGGCAAAACCGACCATGCCGGGCGCGATCTGGCATTGCACTTCGACGCTGCGCGCCTCCAGCCCCAGATAGGCCACGGTCGATACGATCGACACCATTTGCAATTGCCCCCCAAGCGATGTCGAGAAAGGCCCCCGCCGGACCGGGATGATTGTGAAGATCCGGCGGGGGCCCTGCCAACCGGTCCAGTGGTCGACACCGTTTGATGGCAGGGCGGGACCCGATGTCGCAATTCCCAACGGCTCGTATACGAACCGTTCGCACATGCTCCAAACAGCGCCGAAGCGCCGAATGTCCCTAAGTTTCGTTTAACCCTTTACAGTGACAGGTTTTCAATAGGGTCTGGCCCATTGGACTGGGATGACACTGTCTGTCGCAATGCGCATGTTCGCTCTAGGCGCCCTCACCCTGGCGCCTGCGGGCGGGCATGCGTTTGACAGCGTCAGCATCGAGACCGAAATATATGAATATGTGGAAGACGCGGATCGGACAACAGCGTCCGATAAGACGGCGCTGGCCATATTCGGCCCCTTTCGCGTTATCGCAACCGATCGAGTCGAACTGCGTGGTAGCATCGAAAGCGACACGCCTGGCCAGTTTAAGGCCATGCTGCGCGCCTATCCGGATATCCGTCAGATCGACATGGTCGATTGCCCGGGGACCGGCGACGACGAAGCCAATCTGGTCCTCGCCCGAATGGTACGGAAGGCTGGCCTCGTAACCTATGTACCATATGGTGGCTCGGTACGGTCAGGTGGCGTGGAACTGTTTCTTGCAGGGGTGAAGCGTCAGGCCGAGCCAGATGCCGAGTTTGCCGTGCATAGCTGGTTAGACGAAGACGGCTTTGAGCCAGACGATTATGCCGACAATGATCCGGTCAATCGCGAATATATCGAATATTATCGCGAAATGGGAATGAGCGAGGACAAGGCAAAGGCCTTTTATGCGCTTACGAATAGCGTTTCGCACAACGAGACGCTCGTACTCAGGCCGCGCGACATCGCGGCATATATTCCGCTCGACTGATCGTCGCCTCAAAAAATAACCCAATATTTCATACCATTTGCGGTGGTCGGATGGTGTGCAATCGATATTATATTTGAAACATACCAACTGGTCGGTATTTTGATTTCATGCCGAGTCGTTCTGCCCCGTCATCACGCCCCAGCGCTCGGTCGAAACTGATCGAAGCCGCACATGCCACGGTGCGGGCAAAAGGTTATAACGCGACGTCGGTGGATGAACTTTGTGCCGCTGCGGGCGTGACCAAGGGCGCGTTCTTCCATTACTTCCCGTCGAAGGAAGCGTTGGCCGTCGCTGCTGCGGGTGCCTGGACCGACATGGCCGAGCAACGGATTTTCACCGCGCCCGATTGGGTTCGTATTGCCGATCCGTTAGACAGGTTGCTCGCCCACATCGATTTCCGCTTTGCGATGCTCGATGGTCCGGTCGAGGATTTCACCTGCTTCGTCGGCACTATGGTCCAGGAAGCGTTCAAAAGCAGCGATGCCATCCGCGCCGCATGCGACGCCAGTGTTACCGCTTATGCGAAACGCCTTGCCGAAGATATCCAGCCGGCCATCGACCGTTATGGCATCGGTTATGGAGTGACCGCACTTGACCTCGCCTTCCATATCCAGGCGGTGCTGCAAGGCGCCTTCATCATGGCCAAGGCCAAAGGCAACCCTCAGATCGCCCGCGACACCGTCACGCATCTGAAACGCTATGTGCAGATGCTGTTCAATAGAGAGTGAAAAGAGAAGGAGACCTCCCCCATGTCCAGAGTGATTTTCGTCAACCTGCCGGTCGCGGACCTGCCGAAGTCGATGGCCTTTTATGAAGCCCTCGGATTCACCAATAACCCGCAATTCACGGACGATACCGCCGCCTGTATGGTGTGGAGCGAGGCGATCATGGTCATGCTGCTGACGCATGATAAATGGAAAAGCTTCACCGATCGCCCGATGCCGCCGTCCGGCCATAGCGAGGTGATGCTTGCTATAACCCTCGACAGCAGGGACGCGGTAAACGCGCTCGTCGATGCCGGTGCGGTGGCCGGAGGCACGGCTGACCTTAACCCGCCGCAGGATCATGGTTTCATGTATCAGCGTACACTTGCCGATCCCGATGGCCATATCTGGGAACCCTTCTGGATGGACCCGGCCGCAATCCCGCCAAGCGAGTGAAGTTTTTTGGGGGGCAAACATCTGAGGAGAAATGGAATGAGTTATATCGACGGTTTCGTAATCGCGGTTCCCAAGGCGAACCGGGACAAGTTCATCGACCATGCAAAGACCGCGGACAGCCTGTTCGTCGAAATGGGCGCAATACGTGTGGTCGAATGCTGGGCAGAGGACGTGCCCGAGGGCAAGGTTACCGATTTCCGCATGGCAGTGAAGGCCGAGGCGGATGAGGACGTGGTCTTCAGCTGGATCGAATGGCCCGACAAGGACACGCGCGACAAATGCTATGCGGTGATGATGGACCCGGACAACAAGGATCCGCGCATGGACCAGGAGAAAAACCCGATGCCCTTTGATGGCAAACGGATGATCTGGGGCGGATTCACGCCGGTCGTGGACCTGAAAAACTGACTGGAGAGATAGGATGCCAAACAAACATGGCGATTTCATCTGGTACGAACTCATGACCAGCGATGCCGACGCCGCAAGCCGATTCTATAAATCGATTCTGGGATGGAGTGTCGCACCGTCCGAACAGCCGGATATGGATTATCGCGTCTTTTCGGCCGGTGACGAGCAGGTCGGCGGTTTCATGGCGCTGACCGCAGACATGACCGCAAGTGGCGCACAACCTTGTTGGGCAGGCTATATCAGCGTGGACGATGTGGACGCTTCGGTCGATGCGATCAAGGCGGCGGGCGGCAGTGTGCTCATGGGACCATCCGAGGTGCCAGGTGTCGGGCCCTTCGCATTCGTTGCCGATCCGCAAGGCGCGATATTCTATGTCATGAACGACCGGTCGGGTGAAGCAAGTCAGAGCTTCGCCGCAACCGAGCCTAAAATTGGCCATTGCGCGTGGAACGAACTGGCTTCCGCCAATCCCGAAGCGTCAAAAGCGTTTTATGGTGAGCAGTTCGGCTGGGTCCAGGACGGCGACATGGATATGGGGCCGCTCGGCAAATATCAATTCTGGTGGGCGAGCGAAAAGCGTTTCATGCTGGGGGCAGTAATGCCGAAAATGCCCGAAATGCCGGTTTCGGCCTGGGGTTTCTACTTCCGAGTGCCGGATATCGACGCCGCGGCAGAGGCAATCAAGGTCAATGGCGGTACATTGTTCCAAGAGCCGATCGAAATTCCCGGCGGCGATTTCAGTTTGAATGCGTCGGACCCGCAAGGTGCAGCCTTCGGATTGGTGGGACCCCGTAAATGAGTGGCGGAGCCACAAACGACCCCAGGAGAGAAAAATGATCCCCAAGAACACAATCTGCGTCTGGTATGACAAGGATGCAGAAGAGGCCGCCAATTTCTACGCAGCGACCTTTCCCGATAGCACGGTCAATGCCGTCCACCGCGCACCAGGCGACTATCCGTCCGGCAAGGCAGGCGATGTACTGACGGTCGAATTCACCGTTTGCGGCATTCCCTGCATCGGCTTGAACGGGGGGCCGGCCTTTACACATAGCGAAGCCTTTTCCTTCCAGATCGCGACCGACGACCAGGAAGAAACCGACCGTTACTGGGACGCCATCGTCGGCAATGGCGGCGCAGAGAGCATGTGCGGCTGGTGCAAGGACAAATGGGGTGTGAACTGGCAGATCACGCCGCGCGTCCTGACCGAGGCGATGGCTAGCGGCGGCGACATCGCCAGGCGCGCTTTTGCGGCGATGATGGAAATGCAGAAAATCGATGTCGCCAGGATCGAAGCGGCGGTGGCGGGATGAGCATGATCCTTCACGGCCACCCCTTTTCGTCCTACACTTGGAAGGCACTGATTGCACTTTACGAAAAGAATCTGTCGTTCGAACTGCAAAATGTAGAAGACGATATTGCCGCCAAGACCGGGAGCGCGGGACGGCTCGGTGAGCTTTGGCCGCCAGCGCAGTTTCCGGTGCTCGAAGACGGCAACAAGGTACTGATTGAAAGCTCGATCCTGATCGAGCATCTCGATCTGGCCTATCCGGATACGATGCAGCTTATTCCCGCCGACCGCCAGCAAGCGCTCCAGGTGCGCTTCATGGACCGCGTTTTCGACAATCATGTCATGGCGAGGATGCAAGCCGTTGTCGGCGAGTATCTTCCCTTCATCACCGAAAAGCCCGATCCCATGCGCATCGACCGGGCGAAAAACGCGCTGTCGACGATTTATCGCTGGCTGGACGAAAGACTGCCCGACGATGGCTGGGCCTGCGGCCCCGACTTCACACTGGCCGATTGTGCAGGGGCTCCGTCCCTATTCTACGCCGACTGGGTGCAGCCCATTCCCGATGACTGCCCGCGCGTGCAGGCCTATCGCGCCCGCACGCTGGCTCGCCCGTCAGTGGCGCGCGCCGTCGACGGGGGCAGGCCCTATCGGCACTATTGGGTACTCGGGCCGACCGATCGCGACTAACAAAGGATATCTATCGTGACTGCAACACAGGAAAATGGATGGGAACTTTCCATCACCCGATTTATCGCGGCGTCGCCCGAAAAGGTCTGGGACGTCATGGCGAATCGTATCGATGAATGGTGGTGCCCAAAGCCTTGGCGCGCCGAATTTGAAAAGCTTGAACGCCGCGCTGGGGGTGCTTCGACATGCACGATGTACGGTCCGGACGGTGAGGTGCATCCGCACCCGGGGACGGTACTCGCTTGGGACGAGGGAAAGCGCTTCGCCTTTACCGATGCAATCGTCGGCGACCTGATGCCTTCAGGACCGTTCATGATAGGGATATGGTCTGTCGAACCCGAAGGCGACGGTGCACGCTATACCGCCACTTGCCGTCACTGGACCGAAGGCGATTGCGAGCGGCACCGGGAAATGGGGTTCGAGGAAGGCTGGGGCGCGTGTGCGGACCAGTTGGTGGCGCTGGCGGAGGGTCAATAAACCCTCCCAATCGACTTGCGATGGGGAGGATATAGTTCAAAAATCCACCTGCTCATAATGTTTGGGCGGTGCGATGACTTCCATCCGCTCGGACAATAGAGGCCGGAAACTGGGACGCGATTTGAACATCGCGTACCAGGCCTTGGTCTGCTCATGCCCGGTCCAGTCGATCCCGCCGAGATAGTCCGCGACGGAGATTTGCGCGGCTGCGGCGAGGTCAGCCATGCTCATCGTCGGTCCCGCCATCCAGGCGCGATGATCGATCAGATAGTCGACATAATCAAGATGGCCGTTGGCGAGCTTCATCGCCTCGCGCAGCACGCGGCTGTCTGGCGGTTGCCGGTCCACCAGCCGCTTCTTCATCCGCTCGTGGAGCAGTGGCTGGGTCACATCGCCATAAAATTGCTCATCGAACCACGCCACCAGCCGCCGGATTTCTGCCCGATATTGGGCGGTTCCGCTAATCATCGGATTGGCGGAAACGGTCTCGTCAATATATTCCGAAATGGCAACCGAGTCGGCCAGGGTGATATTCCGTTCGCTGTCGCGCATCACCGGCGTCCGTCCAGCCGGGTTCATCTGCAGAAAGTCGTCGCGCTGCTCCCACGGATTTTCGCGCACAAGGCTATAGGCGACACCCTTCTCGCCCAGGAGCAGGCGGACTTTGCGCGAGAACGGACAAAGCGGATATTGATGAAGATGCCACATGCCGCTCTGTTAGGGCCGGTTGCGCTTAAAGAAAAGGCCGGTCGTCAATTGCTTGGCTTCTCGCCAGGTTCCTTGGCAGCCTCTTTTGCCATTTCGGCATCGAGCTTCGCCTCGGCTGCCTTCACTTTCTGTTCGGTCTCGGCATATTGTTCGTCGAAACCCGGACTGCAGGCACCGAGCAGGAAGAGGAGCAGCATCGCGCGCATCAATAGTCCTTCTTATAGCGAACGTTGACATTGGACTGCCCCCCCGAACTGATCTGGCTCAGCACCGACAGCGCCGGCGTCAGGCTGATTTCAAGCTGCGTAGCGGTGTAGCCCCTGGCATCGGTGACAATCTCCACATAGACATCGTTGGTGATATATTGACCGAAGGCAACCGCCATTTCACGTCCGGTGCGCTCGTCCGCGTCCAATAGCCGGAGACGGTCCAGACCAGTGGCCGATTGCAGCACTCCCAGCGGGTTGAGCCCACCCGATCCTCCGCGCAGATTATTCAGCGACGCAGCCAGTTGCACCGCCTGAATCGCACTCAGCTCGCCGATCGAATTGCCGAACAGGATGCGGGCCATGATTTCGTCCTGTGGCAAAGCAGGAGTGGAGCTGAAGGTGATTTCCGGGTTTTGCCCTGTACCCCGAATGTTGACGCGCACTGTCGTACCATCGACCTCGCTGGCTGCTGCGACGCGCAATGTGGGATTGGTCGCAGGGCCACCGGCAAAGGATATCCGCCCGCTTTCCAGCTCAAACGAGCGTCCGGCAAAGCCCAGCGTCCCGCGCACCAGTTCCATTTCGCCTGCGATGCGCGGCGCATCGCTGGTGCCTGTGACCCGCAGGTCCGCGCCCCATTCCGATTCCAGCCCCATACCGCTGACATATAGCTCATCTGGAGCCTCCAGCCGGATATCGAGTTTCCAGTTGCTGGGCAGGCTGGTGATGGCGTCGGCGTCGCCAGATACACGCGGGCGCCCGGCTCTCGTCTTGCGGCGGATGCCGGTTAATGTCGCAACCTCAGCCGCGCCTTGGCGGAAAATCTTGAACCGTGTTTCGGGCAGACGCAACGTTCCGCTGATCAACGCCTCCCCGCCGGGCGTGTTCGTCACGCTGATCTTGCCAGTCGCGGTCGATGTAATCAGTTCGCTGCGTGCAACGCGGGCGCGGTCAAGGTCGAGATCGAGCTGCAGCGGAAAACCCTTGTCGGAGCTGAGATTGACAAATCCCCTGCCGCTGACCGTGCCGTCGCCGGCCTTGGCACTAAGCTCGGTGACTTCAAGCTGGTCATTCGTGAAAGTCCCGCGAACCCGAAGCTGCGTCAGCTTCGTCCCATAGGCGTCATTTTCGTATACAAGGTCGTTGGCGCGAACCACGCCGGTCAGCTGCGGTGTCTGTACGCGGCCCGAAAAGTCTGCCGCCACCCCGACATTACCCGTCAGACTTTGATCGGCCAAAGCGGCCAGCGAGAAGAGCGTATCCGCCGGACCATTATAGCGGATGCCCCCTGACAGAGGTGCGGCCAGCAACCGCTCGGTCCAGCTGGCACCGCCGGGGGGAAGCGGTTTCAGATCGATCTGCAATCGTCCGACAGCGGCACCCCGGCGCCGGATAATGGCACGGGCATTGCCGCCATCGGGCAGCAGCCTTCCGACCAGGCTGATGTCCACCGGCTGCGACCGGGAACCCAGGTTGGTCCGTACGAAATTGTCTATCTCCAGCCGCGCATCGGCGCGAGGGAACGCCGCAAATGACGCCTGCGACCAATCGAGGCTGCCCGTGGCTCTGCCACGTATGGATAGCCCGGGCAGGAAGGGGTTCAGGACGGCGAGGTTCACCCTGTCGAGCCGCGACTGTAGCTCCAGTCCGTTTCCGTAACTCCCTGCAAAACGCACGGTGCCATTGGCAATGCGAACGGTTGCGAGCCGGATTTCATATTCACTCCGCCCTGGCACAATGCGGACAGGGCCGACGGTCGCAAAGTCGATGCCGTTCGCCCTGCCCTGTGCGGCAACACGCCACAATTGCGGGGTCAGTTCGGCATTGGCGGCGATACGGAACGGCACCTCACTGCGCCCTTCAGCCAGGATCTGCGCCGTGCCGTTGCCGCCGCGATAGTCGATCCTGGCGCGCGCCGCCGCCAGCGAGATGTCGTTCAGCAACGCATTTTCGACCTGCACATCCGCGACGACCTGCGGACGGTCGTACAGGATGATATCGGCGTTGATGATACCCCGTCCGATGGCGAGCTTCTGTTCGCCGCCGGCCAGTTCGGCATTGGACGCGACCGCATCGACCACGGCGCGCTGGTAACGGCCTTGCGCAGAAAGGGCGATGGTGCCGTCAAAGCCAGATCCGACGCCCGTCAGCGTCCCGGCAAATGGCCCCGAAGCCACCTGCTGCACGCGCCCGGCCAGCGCTACCCCGGCAAAATCGCCGCGCAATATGTCGATAGTCAGCGGCCCGCTTCCCGACAGCACATCGATATCGCCGCTGATCGGGCCATAGTCGGTCGCACCGGTCAGTTTGATCGCATAGCCCCGCGCGCTCCGCGTCACCAGCGCCACGACGTTGGACAAGCCGACGCCGAAGCCTGGTCGCGCGGCCGTTACCCGCGCCACCGGACGATCGAACGTGCCGGTTAGCTGTACGCCGACCGGACCATATTGGTTGGAATAGCCCTGCCCGTTGAAAACCACACGTCCACCATCGGTCACATAGGTGCCGTTGCCGCTGTTCAGCCGGAACTGGGGTGCCACCACGCTGGCGCGAGTAATGCGCAGCACGCCGTCCGTGCCATAACGGATCCCTGCATTGACGAACATCTGCCCGCCCAGAAAATTCTGCACCCCGGGGCTGAACAACCTTGTCGAGCGGGCCTTGACTGTGCCGACCAGCGCATAGCCGCGCCCTGCGGTGGTTTCCAGATCGACATCGGCTTCGACATTGAAAATACCGACGCTTTCCAGCCGGAATCCGTCCACCCTGCCGTTGAGCGCGCCGGTGTAATAGCCCTTTTCGATATCCCCGACCAACAGCGCAGTTGCGTTGATCCGGTCGGATCGGATGCGCAGATTGTCCGACAGGATGCGCCCATCGGCAATCGCGAGTTCGCCATTCATCGTGACGTTGGTGAGAAGGCCGCCTGCGACCTGGTTGATCCCGGTCACCCGCGCGGCGCGGGCGTTAACGGGGATGAGGAAACGGTCCGCCAAGCCTTGCGCCTCTCCGCGGACCGAAAAGCCCTCCAGCACGGTGGTATCGAACGCCAACCGTGCGGCGGTCGCCGAATAGGCTATAGTCGGCTCGGCAAAAGCCCCGTTGAGCAATACCTTGCCCCGGACATTGGTGCCGCTGATGTTGGTCGCGATGATTGCCGGACGCAGCAGCCGGATATCGAGCGCGAGGTCGTCGAAGCGTCCCTCGCCCAGATCGGCAACGCCGCTTAACCCTGTCACCATGGCCGCCGAGGCGATGCTGCCTTTGAGGTCTGCCACGCGGTTCTCGAATGTGGTCGCTATGTCGATGGTCGCAACCGGCGACAGCGCGCGGACAAGCAAGCTGTCGGCCATCACCTTGGCCGGCGCCGCATTGCCCTTGGCGGTGAAGATGCCATCGCGCGCAGTGAGTGCAAGATCGGCGACCTCCTCGCCATTCATCTGCGCGGTCAGTGCCCCATCCCATTTCTGCCAGCTCCCCCGGCCCGCCAGCGTGGCAGCGACCGGCACCTCGCGGCCCATCAGGCCAGCCACCAGCCCGTCCGCAGGGGCGTTCAGCCGGGCGTCGATATCGAAGCGGTTGTCGTCGGGCACCGCATCGAGCTTCAGAACCAGCCGATCGCCCTGCGCGCTCCCTGCCGTCGCGTCGATGACCGCGCGCCGGTCGGCAATATGTGCCTTGCCCTCGAGCGAGGCAATTTGCTGCTCACCGGTGATAGCAGGGACAAAAACGATACGGTCGATCTTCAGCCGGTCGATATTGATGTCGAGGTCGGGGAGCAGCGACTCGCCCCGGTCCGGGACTACGCGAAAGGCGGGAATGCGCAATATGGTAAGCTCACGCGCAGTCAGCGCATCCACGTCGACCGCGCCGCGCAGATAGGCGAAGGGATGCCAGTCGAGCCTTATCTCCGGCGAGCGCGCGAAATCGCCTCTGGGATCGCGGAAACGCACATCTTTCAGCACCGCGTCGCCGTAGATCGAGCCTTCGATCCGCCCGACACGGATGTTCAGCCCGTTTTCCAGCTCAAACCCCGCAACCTGCCGCGCCACGAACGCGCGTCCGGACTGCGTATCCAGCCAGACATACGCCCCCGCCAACAGCAACAGCAGCAGGGCCAAAACCGCGCCGACTCCGATCGCGATCCGCCGCGCCAGCATCAGAATGCCTGGCCAATTGAGACGTAAACCGACACACGCGATTCACCGGGCCTTTTGCCAATGGGTGTGGCCACGTCCAGCCGGATCGGTCCGAAATTCGTGTAGAACCGCCCGCCAATTCCCACCCCGAACCGCCAGTTATCGAATTTCGGGATGCTGCTTTCATAGACCTGCCCCGCATCTACAAAGCCGACCACGCCGAAATTGCCGAAGCGGTAGCGCGCCTCGATTGCTGCCTCGTTGGTGCTGCGCCCGCCAATGGGATCGCCGTTGGGGGCTTTCGGGCCGAGCTGCTGATAGCCGAAGCCGCGTACCGACCCGCCGCCGCCTCCATAGAAACGCCGCGACGGCGCCAGATTGTTTCGCTCGATCCCCGATATCGTCCCCACGCGCGCCCGCGCCGCGATCACAAGGGCATCGTTGACCGGATAATAATAGGAACCGTCAAGGATCGCCCGTGCATAAAATTGCGCGCCCGTGCCAAGCGATGCCTCTGGCGACAGCCGCAGGTTCAGGCGATAGCCGCGTGTCGGGTTGAGGAGGTCGTCGGACTTGTCGAAACCCAGTTGCCCCGGCAGCGCGCCGACATAATAGATCCGCCGGTTGGGGACACCGCGCGTAAAATCAAACTGTCGTTCATAAGTGGCGAGAAGTTCGACACCCGCGGACCAGGTGATTTCCTTCTGCCAGATTGGCGTCGAGGCACGGCTGTAGACCGCCGCAAAGCGCCCGGTATAGGCATCGAACGCCTCATAATTGCTGTGCAGCCCGGTCAGCGACATCTCGAACGTGCGGTCGCGCCTGCCCGCGTTCGAGCGCGTAAAGGTCACGCCAAGCGCCTGTTCGAGCGTGCCTAGCACCCCAGCCACCTGCAGCGCGCCTTCAGGCGGGAACAGGTTGCGATGCGTCCAGCTCGCCTCGGCGCGGAAACCCTGCCCCGTACCATAACCCGCGCTCGCCGCCAGCGTACGCGCTGGCCCCGCTTCCTGCCGCACGACCAGGTCCGCATAGGCCGTGCCGTCGGGCGTGGTCCCCTCGCCTGGAACCGGCGTCACCGACACTGTGGAGAGCAAACCCGTCGCCACCAGCGCCGCGCGCAGATCGTCGACCATCCGCTCGTCATAGAGATCGCCGGTCTTGAACCGCCGCAGTTTTGCGACATGCGCCGCATCGAAGGCCTCATTACCCTCGCTTCTGATCCGTCCGAAAACGCTGCGCGCACCCGGCTCCACGGGCAGGGTATAATCGCCAAGCCCGGTATCGCCGTCCAGCAAAATGTCGCGCTGTCCGACCCTGGCGAAAGGATAGCCATTTTCGGGCAGCTTCACCGCGATATTCGCTTCCGCCGCGAGGATCGTGTCGGCGACTATCGGATCGCCGCTCTTGGGCACGAAGTTGCGCGTGATAAGATCGGGCGGAGAGACCACCGGCGCGTCGAAGGCGATCTGCCCGAGATAATAGCGCCGTCCCGGGGCGACGACCAGAACCACCGACAACGGTGCATCGGCATTGCCCGCACCATTGCCATTGCCATTACCCCGCCCATTGCCGCCCGCACCGGCCCCATCACTGCGCTGCAACTGCAGCCGGACCGTCGCGTCGAAAAAGCCCTCGCTGGTCAATATGTCGAGCAGCAGCTGCCGGTCGGCGCGCGCGCGCTGGCTGACCTCGGCCCGGCTGTCGGCGCGGCCATCGCCATCGTCGAGCGCGGACAGGTCGTAAAAGCGGTTGCGCGCGCGCCGGTAGATATCGCCATCGGGATCGTTTGCGACATCGGGGCTGTCGGCCGCATCCAGACCCTCGAGCCGTAGCACATAGCGCACCGCGCGCGGTGCCGCCTCGGCGGCCTCGGTCGGCTCGGGCGGCGGCTCGGCGTCGAAGCTGTCGATGGAGGGCAGCGGTGCGTCGAGCAGCGGATCGACCACCGGCGGATCGGGGAGCATTTCCACCACATCGCCGTCGCGCAGCGCCGGGTTCGCCCGTTCGTTGGCGGTCTGCTCGACCTGATCGCGCGCCGCGTCGCTGCTCACGCTCTCATTCTGGGCATCCTGCTCTACGTCCTGCGCGCGCTGCCACTCTTCGATCGATTCGAGCGGAGCATCGTCCAGACTGGGGATCGCCTTGTCGAACTCCTCATCGGGGATGATCGGGGTGCGCGGGTCGACAGGGGGTAGCGGCCCGGTCGGGCGCGGCGCAGGGGGAATGAAGCGCGGTTCGCGGGTAGCCTCGGGCAAAGGAGCCTGCACCTCCTCGCCCGCCGACCTATCTTGCGCATGTACAGCAGGAACGAGCAGCGCCGACGCCGCACATCCCATCAGCAAAAAGGCATTTCGTCGGACCAAGCAAACTCCCCACGCGCCCAACGCGCCTTATCTCAAAAGGTTCCGTTGCGATGCGATAGCGTGAAGCTTGTGCGATGGGAATGGAGACGGAACGGCCAATTCAGGCTGACCACCTGATTCAAAAAGGCGGCGCAAGCAAATGCTATGGGTTTCGAGACATGCTGCGCGGATTGGAACACGGCCGCCCTTTGCAAGAAACAAAAAGTCGGCAGGCCGGAGTTGCACCCGGCCTGCCGTCGCCTGGAGCAATCGCCCAGGCACGTTGTTTATTGCGCGGAATTGCTTTCGCGCGGGGCATGGCCGCCCCTGCTGTTGCGGGCCTTGGTAGGGACGGGCTCGCTGCTTGCCGGCTGTGCCTGTGCGGGGGCGCTTTCAGCCTGCGCCTCCTGCTGTTTCGCTGCTGAAGTCAGTTCGCTTTTGGTCATGCCGGTGACGAGCGCATCGCCCTGGCCGCTGAAACTGGCGGCCGGGAGTGTGGCGAAACGGTTACCGGTTTCGACGGTCACAGCCTCCACAATGCCTTGCTTGGTCTGTTTGACCGACTGGACATAGCCGATGGTGCGACCTTTCGCGTCTTCGACGGGCATGCCCGGTTCGATGGCAAAGCTGCCCACGCCATTGGCGGCTGCAGAGCCCGCAGCCACGAGCTGACCCAAGCCACCCGAGGCCGCACCGTTCGCCGCGCCACTGGCGCTACCAGCAACGGAGCCTGCCGCCGAGACGGAACGGACTGCGTTACCCGCCGCGCCACGGGCGGTGCCGACTGCCGAGCCTGCCGTACCCCGTACGCTATCGACCGCGCCGCGACCACGCGCCACGCCGCCCTGCGCAGCAGCACCAATCGCATCGGTGCCGATCAGTTGCGCATCGATACTCCCGCTCTTGGACGCGCTGGCCGACCCACCGCCGGTGCCATCGATGCTGCGGTCGAGGACTGTGGTTCCACCGGTGACCGAACCATTGCTGCTGCCCTGTGCTTCGCCGGAGCCGCGGACACGGCCCGACTTGCGGTCGACACTCTTCTCGCCGCGCAGGCTGCCAGTGGTCGAGCCGGTGATACTGCCCGTTGTCTGCCCGATCGTTCCGCCGAGGCCGCCCGTGAGGCCGCCGCCACCGCTGCCGCCCAGAAGTTGCGCAGAGGCCGGGGCCGAAACGGCAAAGGCCA
Organism: Sphingomonadaceae bacterium; assembly: GCA_016742125.1. Taxonomy (GTDB): domain Bacteria; phylum Pseudomonadota; class Alphaproteobacteria; order Sphingomonadales; family Sphingomonadaceae; genus Sphingorhabdus_B. The sequence continues at coordinate 66,857 of JACVCM010000001.1, forward strand.
GCGCAATCGCCGGGACACACACATGTTTGGAAGCGATTTTCATGTTCGTTCTCCTTCTTTGCATTGGCGTGATTGCCTGCATGGGGGGACAACGACGGAGGGTGCGCTTTTCATCCTTTCAAAGGACAATTGTTTACGCCGAGGCGCGTAGACACTGGGGAAGGTGTATCTTTAGACGGGATACAGCCGGTTCAAGCCAGGGACTCTGCGCCTCCGCCTGAACCGGCTATCTGCCGCACTTTCCGCAGACCAGCCCATGGCCGTACACCGGATCATGCCCCTTTCTGCCGAGATCGATCGCCTCGGCCATCAGCTTGCGCACAGCAGGTTCGACCGCGCCCGTCGATTGGTGGGGGTAGAAAGTGGAAAGGCGGGCGGCGACCAACGGCGCGGCAAAGGATGTGCCGCGAACACGGGCTTTTTTCTGTGCCCCGGTTGCACTGACAATATCCGCACCGGGGGCCGCAAAGTCGGTGCGGGAAGCGCGGCCTGCTTCGGGGAGGGCACGGTTGTTGCGGTCCACGCCCGTGACGGCGAGGACACCGGGATAGGACGCCGGATAGGCCGGCGGAGCGGCGGGGCCGTCATTACCGACGGCTGCGACGATGATGACGCCCTTGCGCTGCGCTGATGCCACCGCGCTTTTGAGCAGCGCATTGTGCGGTCCGACGAGGCTGATCGTCACCACAGACACGCCTTGCGACGTCAGCCAGCCGAGGCCGCGTGCAATGGCGCTGGCATTGCCGCCGGCCTTGTCCGTGCCATATACATCGGCCGCAAGAAGGCTGGCCCCTGCACGCGCCCCCCTGATCTCGCCATTACCGATCATGAGTGCTGCCACTGACGTGCCATGGCTGCTGGGCGAGGGCGCCCCTTTGGCAAAGCCATTTTGCCGGACCCGTCCGCGCACCGACGGGTGGTCCGCCACGCCCCCATCGATAATGCCTAGCGACGTGGTGGTTGTCGCGGACGTTGCCAACGCCACACCGCTTAAAGGGGGATTATTCCCGTCGGGTGCGGCGCCGCTCTGAAAATAGATATGATCGGCGTCGATTTCGGCGTCGGGCAGGATGGCGCGTAGTTTCTTTTCGGCATCGCCCAACGACATTTTCGCAGGGGTGGCGAAGCGGACATAGCTGAGGTCGAGGCCCTCGATGGCGTCGCGTGATAGCAGCTTGAAGCCGGCATCTTGTGCCGCGGCTATTGCGCTGTCGCTGACGCCGGTTGCAACCAGCACGCCCCGGACCGCGGGGAAACGGTTTTCGTCGAAATCGACCGCCTCGCGATTCTGGCGGACGAAGCGGTTGAGGCGATCGAGACGTGCAGCCTCGAGCGTGCGGCCCAGCCGTTCAACTGCTTCGCCGGTCTGCGGCAAATCGACTGGAAGTTCCGGTAATTCAACGCGTGGCAGTCCGCCGGCGGGCAGGGCAAGCTGTGCCATCGCTGCTGCGGTAGGAAGCAGCATCGCGCATATCGTCATGATCATGCCATGCCTCATAAACTTGCTTTCTCGCATCTTCGATGCAAACTGCACGAAGAATTTTTACAGGGTCAGGGATGAAACGACCGACCCTTGTCGTTTCATCCCCATAGCCATGAAAGAATTGAATGGCATTTGAACAGGAACTGCTTGCGATCGTGCCACGATTGCGCCGCTTTGCGCGGGGTTTGGCAAGGGACGCCGCCGACGCGGACGACCTGTGCCAGGCCGCGATCGAGCGCGCCCTGAAATCGCGCGACCAGTGGCAGGCCGGAACAAGACTGGATAGCTGGATGTACCGGATTGCACGCAACATATGGATCGACAATCTCCGCGCCTCAGGCCGTCGCGGCATTCATGCCGATATCGACGATGGCGTAACTCAAATCGCCGATAACAGCCATGTCCGGATGGAAGCTTCGATGGAGCTGAACGATGTCGATCGCGCCATGCAAAAGCTACCGGCCGAACAGCGCGAGGCGGTGATGCTGGTGCTGGTCGAGGGTTATGCCTATAAGGAAGCCGCCGAAATATTGGAGGTGCCGATGGGCACGTTAACCTCCCGTCTGGCGCGCGGGCGCGAGGCGCTCATACGCGAACTGGGAGAGGCGGCATGAGCTTCGACCGTGCAACAATTGCCGCCTATGTCGATGGCGAGCTTGATCTGGTGACGTCGCGGCGCATCGAAAAGTCGATTGCCGAGGACGCCGGGGTGGCCAAGGCCGTCGAGGACGAGCGGGCCTTGCGCGCGCGACTGTCGGCGCGTTTCGATCCGGTAGCACAGGAGCCTGTGCCCAACCGGCTGGCGGCGTTGCTGTCGGGCAATGTCGATAACAGCCTCAGCGAACGGCGCCTCCCAAAATGGTACCGGCCATCTGTCCTGCAATGGGGCGCGATGGCAGCATCGCTGGTCGTCGGAATGATGATTGGCGGAACCGCGCTCGATCGCGATGGCGGATATGTGCGCGACAATGGGGGCAGGATAGTGGCAGCGGGCGCGCTTGCCGACGCGCTGGACTCCCAACTGGCCTCAACTCAAGCGTCAACCGCGAAAGTGCGGATCGGCATCAGCTTTGCCAATGCTGATGGACAATATTGTCGCACGTTCGAAAGCGCGTCGCTGGATGGCATTGCCTGTAAGGCGGGCAGTGACTGGCAGTTACGCCGGACGATGACGGGGGGGGATACGAGCGATTACCGGCAGGCTTCGGCAGGCGAACTGGTCGAGGCGGCGGCGGGGATGATGGCCGACGATCCGCTCGATGCAGCGGCCGAGAAGGCTGCTGCGGAAAACGGGTGGAGATAATCCGGTCGTCTCTTTTGGGGGCAGGAATCAAAAAGGCGGAAGCCGAAGCTCCCGCCAGTAGGGTTGGCTTTTCAAAGGGAGGGGTGGATCAGCCAACCGTCACGCGACCGGCACGATAGCCCCGTTCGCGCATCTCTTTCACATAATCCTTGTCGGCATCGACAAGCTCATTGTGATATTCTTCCCAGGCGTCGCGCCGGTCCTCGGCATCTGTAGCGCGACGCAGGTCGCTGCCCAATTCCTGCTCAGCCTCACGCACATCGGCAAGATAGGCGTACCACGCCTTGTTATAGATACCGGCAATCGGATCTGTGCGTATTTCGGTTTTATCTGCGGCGCTGTCGGCAAATGGTGCCGCATCGACCGACCCGGCAACAATAATGCCCAAGACAGCGACAGCGATTTTGGCCAGTTTTTGCATATTCTGTCTCCTTGAACCTCAATGGCTCAGGGAGAACGATGGCGTCGGCGTATTTCATCCATGGCGGGTAACGTTTTTATGCCTTTGGTGCGCAAGGCTTCTGCCTTGCACCGGCCCAATCAAGCAAAGAAGAAACCTGCCCGAAATATCCTGCTTGAAATGTAGGATTTCATTTGAGAGCGTTGCGCCAGACCCATCTTGCTCCCCCGACGCGCGGGACTTCGACGGGCGAACATCGCCAAGCGCCCTTGGCTGACCCGGGCTGCCACAACAGCCGCTTGCACCTTAAATTGACAATATGGACAATCAGGGGGGTACCTATGCGTGAATCTTGTCAATTTAACGCGCGCATCGGGGCATTTCAGGTGCCAGGTTAGTGCCAACAGATCCGCAACGCTTGTGCAAAGAAATGGTGCCCAGAAGAGGACTCGAACCTCCACGCCCTTGCGAGCGCCAGCACCTGAAGCTGGTGCGTCTACCAATTCCGCCATCTGGGCACGGGATGCCCCGGTCAAGCTGCCGGGCATCGGGTAGGCGCGCTCCTTTAAGCGATAAAGCGCTATTGTCAACGGCCTGTTCCTGCCGCCAAAATAATAATGTTGATCCTGCAAAGCTTTGCACGGCTTTCGCGCTGGATTTCAGGAAACTGCTATGTCAGCTTCGGGCTCGATACCGGCTTTCGAGTCTGAAACCGCCGGTATTGCCCTGCACCAAAAAAGGTCGCGCCGACAGCAGGTGGGCAAACTGCGCCCCGATTTTCTCGCGTTTCGCATTGTTGAAAAAGGAGAAGGACGATGAACAGGATGAAGATTGCGCTGGCAAGTGCGGCGATATTGAGCGTGACAGCAGTTGCCGCCGCCCAGACGGACAAGATGGCGCCCATCGGTCGCGGCGAAGCGACCATCTATCGCGATACCGGATTTCAGGGTCCTGCGGTTTTTGTGGGCGAGGCGAAGAGCAACCTTGGCCTGTCATGGTCGGTGCGTTCGATCCGCGTACGGTCGGGAACTTGGGAACTGTGCGCGCGGACACGCTTCCGCTCCCCCTGTTTCAAGGTGTCGGCGGATGAAAACGACCTGCGCCGCGTTTACCCGTTGCTCTACGCGGTGCAGTCGATGCGTCCGCTGGGCTACGCCCCGCCGGTGCAGCCCGACCCGCCGTCAGGCACCTCGCTGCGCGGCATGTCGGGCGAATTCTTCCCGGCACCGGGCCGCAACGGATATCGTGTCCTGTCTTGTCCCAATGGCGGATCGACGGCCAACTGCGCAGCCCGGACCGCCGACGATTATTGCAAGAGCATCGGCTATGGCGGCTCGGCGAGCCAGACCCAGGAAACGGTCTATGGCCGCGTCTATCTTGCCGACGTGCTGTGCACCCGGACAGGTTACTGACCGATGTTGTTTAGATCACTTGCAGCCGGTGCCGCCTTCGCCTTTGCGATGGCCGCTCCGGCCCTGGGCGCAACGCCCGACGCCTATGCCAAACTTGACAGGGCATCGGAAGCTGCCTGTCTCAAGGCCGCCAATCTCACAGGTGCGACAGCGGGGCCGCCGGTCCGCTACTCCGACAAGGTCATGTTCGATGCCCGCATTGTTGAAGGCATATGGCCGCAGCCGCACATGAAAGGAGCGAAGGCCCGGATGCTGTGCCTTTACAACCGCAAGAACAAGCGGGTGGAAGTTCAGGAGCTTGCGGTTCCCCCAGCACCAGTTCCACCTGTCAAGGACGTCTGGTGGCGGGCCGAGGATATCGGCGGCAAGGGCATTGTCGATCGTAGCGAAGTCACCCTGATGTTCGGAAGCGACGGAAAGATAGGCGGACGGTCCGGATGCAACGGCTATTCGGCCAATTACCACATCGATGGAACCAATATCAAAGTCCTCCCGCCGATGATCGGAACCAAGATGGCCTGCGCGCCCGCACTGATGAATCAGGAGCAGACCTATCAGAAGCTTCTCGAAACAGCAGTTTCGTTCGACATCACGCCGCAAGGAATGTTATTGGTGAAATCGGCGGACGGGTCGACCAGCCGCTTTGTCCGCAAATGATGGGCCGCATTCTATGCGCCGCAGTCATGCTGTTCGGCTGTGTCAACGTTACACCGGCGATGGCGCAGCGGCCGGGCATGCTTATTGATTCGACTCGGGTTGATGCCCCCGACGGCATGCAGGCGTGGCGGATCCGATATAGCGGAACGAGCGACCGGGGCGCAGTGGAGGAGATGACCGCAATGGTGGTCGCACCCGTTGGGACGCCATCGCGCATGGGGCGGCCGGTGCTGGCCTGGACCCATGGGACATGGGGCGTCGACGATAAATGCACACCCTCTGCCTCACCCAATTTCTTTACGGCGACACCGGCGCTTGCTGACATGATCGCGCGGGGCTTTGCGGTGGTAGCACCCGATTATGCAGGATTGGGAACACCGCAGCCCCATCCCTATCTTGTCGGTACCAGCACAGCCTATTCCGTCCTCGATGCGGTTCGCGCTGCCCGTTCGGTTGCAGAGGCTGGCGCAGGCAGCCATTTTGCCGTGTGGGGGGAATCCCAAGGGGGACATGCCGCGCTTTGGACCGGGCAACTGACTCGCCAACATGCTCCTGAACTGACGTTGGTAGGGGTTGCTGCAGCAGCACCGCCAACCGACTTAATCGAAAACCTCACCGGCGGCACCGACCCATCGGTTCGTGCGTTCCTGACTGCATTTACGGCACACAGCTGGTCGCAGCATTTCGGGATCTCGCTACGAACTCTGGGGAGCAGGTCGACCGGCGACCTCATCAACCATTTGGGGCGGAACAATTGTGTGACGCTGGGTGCGAAGCCCCGTATTGGCACCATGATTGGCGTTGCCGTGCTTCGCGCACGGTTGAAGAATGTCGATCTCGGACGGATCGCGCCCTGGAAAGACATCGCCCGTGACAACAGCCCTGCACCGATTAATTATGGTGTTCCGTTTCTGATTGCACAGAATGACGCCGATACCATTGTTTCTCCGGCAGTGACAAAGGACTTTGCGCGCAAACTGTGTCGAAACGGCGGACGGGTTCGCTATGTCGCGATCAACAGCAAGGGCGGTCACCCCACAAGCGCGGCTGACAGCGCAAACGAAACCCTCGACTGGATTGGCGCCCGCTTTGCAGGAGATCCCGCCCCAACCGACTGCCGCAACATTTAGCAAAGCTCGGCCTTGAAAGCTTCAAGGTGCTGGTGCAAAGCGCTGGCCGACATTCGCGCTGCGTGACGGAGCATCTATGCAGGACAAGTTGATAACGGTTTTTGGTGGAAGCGGCTTTGTCGGACGCTATGTCGCCCAGGCCTTGCTGGCGACTGGCGCGCGCGTTCGCATCGCGTGCCGCAACCCAGCAGGCGCAATGCATATCAAACCGCTGGGTAATCTTGGGCAAGTGCAACTGATGGCAGCGGATGTCCGCAAACCGTCGAGCGTTGCCCGTGCGGTGCAGGACGCCGATGCCGTCGTCAATCTGGTCGGCAGCTTTGCGAATATGAACGCGGTGCAGAATGTCGGCGCAGGCAATCTGGCCAAGGCGGCAGCAGCCGCTGGCGTGAACCGGCTTGTGCATGTTTCAGCCATCGGGGCCGACCCCGATAGCGCAGCCGAATATGGGCGCAGCAAGGCAGCGGGTGAGGCGGCGATACGCGCGGCTTTCCCGTCCGCGACGATATTGCGCCCGTCGATTGTGTTCGGGCGTGAGGACCAGTTCATCAATCGCTTTGCCGGCCTCATACGGATGCTTCCGATTGTGCCGGTAATTGGTGCAGGCACGCGCTTCCAGCCGGTCTTCGTGGGCGATGTTGCAAAGGCGGTTGCCGCTGCGCTGGACGACCAGAGCGGCAACATCCTCGAACTTGGCGGGCCCGAGATATTTTCGATGTTGGAACTCAACCGCTGGATCGCCAGAGCCATCGGGCGCGATCCTGCATTCATCGAAGTGCCGGATGTGGCCGCTCGTCTGCTCGCGCAGGGTACAGGCTGGATGCCAGGGGCTCCAATTACAATGGACCAGTACAAGATGCTGGGCAGCGATAATGTCGTGACCGGCAAGGACGGCCTCGCAACTTATGGAATTGTCCCGACCGGCCTCGACACGGTCGCCCATGACTGGCTGAATATCTATCGCAGGCACGGACGGTTCGGACAGGCTTCGGCCGCATGACTGTTCGACCGGCGCAGGATCCCGGCACTCAGGCCAATCGGAAAAAGATATGACCGACACATGGGTTGCGATCATCCTCGGCATCGTCGAGGGCTTGACCGAGTTTTTGCCGGTTTCGTCCACCGGGCACCTCATCCTTGGTGGCGAGCTTCTAGGGTTCACCGATAACTCGTCTGTGGCGTTCAAGATCGCAATCCAGTTCGGCGCGATCATGGCGGTGCTGCTTATCTACTGGCGACGTTTTTTTGACGTGGCGGCCGGGTTGCTCAAAGTGCAGCCAGGTCCGGTCGCCTTTACCCGCAACATCCTTCTGGGCTTCGCTCCGGCGCTGATTATCGGCGTCATCGCCTATGATGCAATTCGCGCGGCGATGCAGACACCGCAAATTGTCGCGATTGCGCTCGTCGTCGGCGGGGTGTTGATCCTCGTCCTTGAGCGGATGGTCAAAAATGTGCGGTTTCACGCGGTTGAGGACATTCCCTTCCGGACGGCGCTTTCCATCGGTCTGATCCAGTGCACGGCAATGCTGCCGGGCGTGAGCCGGTCGGGGGCGACCATTATGGGCGGACTGATGATGGGTGTCGAACGGAAGACGGCGGCGGAATTTTCTTTCTTCCTCGCCGTGCCGACCATGCTCGCGGCCACTGTCTACGCGCTGTGGAAAGACCGTGCGCTGTTAAGCATGGACGATCTCGGCATGATCGGCATCGGGTTCTTCACAGCTTTTGTCGTCGCCGCGGCAGTTGTAAAGGCCTTTGTGGCAATTGTCGGCAGATACGGATTCGCGCCGTTTGCGTGGTATCGAATCATCGTGGGAACGGTCGCACTTATCTGGCTTTCAATCAGGTAAGTCCGTTTCGGACATAATTTCTTGAAACAAAGTTACAGAGAACTGAAACTAGCTTAAAGAAATGTCATCATAGGTCACTATTTCTGCCCTTTATTTGCGATTTGAGCGTGACAGTCGCGGAAATGCTGCTTATGCGCGGCACATCCCAAGGAGTGCGCCGTGGCAAAAGAATCCATGCTGAAATTCGTGTCGAAGCCGCAGGCTTATCCGCAGAAGCGGACGGCAAAGCTACGCGCTGAAGATTTTGCGGAGATCGCTGATCGTTACGCGCCGCAGGCAGCAGCCGACCAAGCCTCGCGCTGTTCGCAATGTGGCGTACCGTATTGCTCGGTACATTGCCCGCTCCATAACCATATTCCCGACTGGCTGCGCCTGACCGCGGAAGGACGGTTGCGCGAGGCGTATGAGCTTTCCAACCTGACCAGCACCATGCCCGAAATCTGCGGCCGGATCTGCCCGCAGGACCGGCTTTGCGAAGGCAATTGCGTGATCGAGTTTTCAGGGCACGACGCCGTTACGATCGGTTCGGTTGAGAAATATATCACCGATACTGCATGGGAAGAAGGCTGGGTCGAACCCATCGAGGTTGGTCCGTCGCGGGGGCAGTCGGTCGGCATAATCGGCGCGGGGCCAGGCGGTCTTACCACGGCAGAATATCTGCGTGTCGGCGGATATGATATCCATGTCTACGACCGTTACGACCGGATGGGCGGCTTGCTCACTTATGGGATTCCCGGTTTCAAGCTGGAGAAAGACGTCGTCATGCGCCGCATCAAACGCCTCGAAGACAGCGGCATCGTCTTCCACGCCAATTTCGAAGTCGGCCGCGATGCGTCCCTCGATGCGCTGCGCGCAAAGCATGACGCCGTACTGATTGCCACAGGCGTGTACAAGGCCCGCGACATCAAGACGCCGGGGATCGGCCTGGAGGGCATTGTTCCGGCGCTCGACTATCTGACCGCCTCCAACCGCAAGGGATTTGGCGATGCGGTGCCGGCCTTTGACAATGGGGCGTTGAACGCAGAGGGGAAGGATGTCGTGGTTATCGGTGGCGGCGATACGGCGATGGACTGTGTAAGGACGGCCGTGCGCCAGGGCGCAAAGTCGGTCAAATGCCTCTACCGCCGCGACCGCGAGAACATGCCAGGATCGCAGCGTGAGGTCGCCAATGCCGAGGAAGAAGGTGTCGAGTTCGTCTGGCTTTCCGGGCCGAAGGGCTTTGACGGGGACGGTAGGGTAGAGCGCGTCCATGTCAGCAAGATGCGCCTGGGCGCACCCGATGCCAGCGGCCGCCGCGCGCCGGAAAACGACCCCGAAGGCGACTTCACACTCAATGCGGATCTTGTCATCACTGCGCTCGGTTTCGAGGCTGAGGAGCTGCCTGTGCTGTTCGGTGCGCCCGACCTTGGCGTCACACGCTGGGGCACAATCCGCGTCGATCACGCCACGCAGATGACCAACCTCGACGGCGTATTTGCCATTGGTGACATTGTCCGTGGCGCAAGCCTTGTCGTCTGGGCAATACGCGACGGACGCGACGTCACACAGCATATGCACAAGTGGTTGCAGGCAAAGGCAAACGCGGCAAAAGTCGCGGCCTGATCCTTGGGAGAATGCCGATGAAATCGATCCTCGCTGCACTGCTGCTGACGACCGCGGCGCCGATGGCACAAGCCGCCGTTCCGGATAGCGGGAACGCATCCAACGCGGTGGAAGAGTCGGCGGAGAATGCGGCACAAAAAGCGATGGATTCTGCGATGTCCATCTTCACGAAGATGTTCGACACCAGCGACCTGCCTGAACCGGAAGCCGCAAGGCTCGAGCTGGCAACGGTCACCGCGTCGAAGCTACTGCCCAACGGGGCCTATGCGAAAATCATGGACAACATGGTGGAGCAGATACTGACCCCGCTTTTCAACATCATGCCGGGCCTTACCGACGCGCAGATTGTATCCGCGACCGGTGCTTCCCAGGACAATGTTGCCGCGTTGACCGAAGAGCAAAAGGCAGCGGTCACCCGGATTATCGACCCCTATCACAAACAACGTGCCGAACAGACCATCGCTATCATGAAGCCGATGATCGCCGAGGCCATGGCGATTGTCGAGCCGGCCATGCGCACCGGCCTGTCGCGCGCATATGCGCGCAAATTCTCTGCTGCTGAGTTGACCACTATCAACAGCTTTTTCGCAACGCCGACCGGATCGACATTCGCGCGAGAGAGTTTCGCGCTGCAGGCCGACCCAGAAGTCCTGCAGGCAACTTTCAAAGCATTGCCCGCGATCTTTACCAGCTTCATGGGCGATGAAGCAAAGTTCAAGGCAAAGTTCGAGGAATTGCCCAGGCAGCGCGAACTGAAAGATCTTTCCGACACTGAAATGGCTGAGCTGGCGAGGCAGCTCGGCGTCTCTGTCAAGTCACTCGAGGACCACCGCCTTATCGTAACCATTGCCGACCCATATGCGCATGAGACCGGCGAGGAACCCTGGTATGCCGAGGATAGCTGGGCAGCGGCGGAACGCAAGAATGTGAAAGCGCTCGAAACCAAATATGATACCCTCAGCACACGGTCTGAACAAGCCGGTGCCCAAAGTTCGGCGGCCTATGAAGCTTATGAGAAGGCATGGCAGGCCGCGGTCGATGCTGCACGCAAACGCATGCTTGCCGAGGGCTGGACCCCGCCATCAGCCGAACCCGAAACCACCGAAGGCACCGCCGACTCTGTCGAAGCGGTGGCGAGCCTCTGACCTGCCTGGAACGACTATGACCCACTTCCCCACAGCTGAACATGAGCGTCTTGCCCGCGAAGGCATGTATCACCCTGAATCCGAAGGCGATGCCTGCGGGGTCGGGCTGGTCGCTGCGACTGACGGCAAAGCGTCGCGGCGCGTGGTGGCGGCCGGGATCGAGGCACTGAGGGCCGTCTGGCATCGCGGTGCCGTTGATGCCGATGGCAAGACCGGCGACGGTGCCGGTTTGCATATAGATCTGCCTGTCCGTTTCTTCGATGATGCGATCTCGGACAGCGGCCATCGTCCGATGCCGAACCGGCTGGCCGTCGGGATGGTATTTTTGCCGCGCACCGATTTGGGGGCGCAGGAAAATTGCCGGACGATCGTCGAAGCGGAAATCATAGAGGCAGGTTACACCATTTATGGCTGGCGGCAGGTGCCGGTCGATGTATCGGTCATCGGCGCAAAGGCGCAGGCGACACGTCCCGAAATCGAGCAGATCATGATCGCCGGGCCGCTGCCGGACGAGGTCGATGCCGCCGAGTTCGAGAAGAATCTCTACCTCATCCGCCGCCGGATCGAGAAGAAGATCATCGCCGCGCAAATCCGCGATTTCTACATTTGCTCGCTGTCGTGCCGGTCGATCGTCTACAAAGGCCTGTTCCTCGCCGAGAGCCTTTCGGTCTTCTACCCAGACTTGCAGGACGAACGCTTCGAGAGCCGCGTCGCGATTTTTCATCAGCGTTATTCGACGAACACATTCCCGCAATGGTGGCTGGCGCAACCCTTTCGCGGTCTGGCGCATAATGGCGAAATCAACACCATTCGCGGCAACCAGAACTGGATGAAGAGCCACGAGATCAAGATGGCGAGCATCGCCTTCGGCGCGCAGTCCGACGACATCAAGCCGGATATCCCGGCAGGGGCATCGGACACCGGCGCGATCGGTGCGGTGTTCGAGACGCGGCTCCGCTCGGGCAAGGAGGCGCCGACGGCGAAGCTCATGCTGATCCCCGAAGCGTGGCAATCGAACCCCAACCTGCCCGCAGCGCATCGTGCCATGTATGAATATATGGCTTCGGTGATGGAGCCATGGGACGGCCCCGCAGCGCTCGCCATGACTGACGGACGCTGGGCAGTCGCGGGGGTAGACCGCAATGCGCTGCGTCCCCTGCGCTACTGCCGGACCAATGACAATCTCCTGGTCATCGGTTCGGAGACCGGGATGGTCGTGCTCCCCGAATCCACCATCGTCGAAAAAGGCCGATTGGGGCCGGGACAGATGATCGCGGTTAACCTTGATGAAGGCGCACTATACCGCGACCATGAACTCAAGGACCGGATCGCCGCCGAGCAGGATTATGGCGCGCTGGTAAAGGGTTTTCGCAAGATTGACGATCTGCCCGCTGCCGAAGGCGATGCCTCGCCCGATTGGTCGCGTGCCGAACTGACAAAGCGCCAGATTGCGGCCGGTATGACACTGGAAGATGTGGAGATGATCCTGGCGCCAATGGTCGAGGATGGAAAGGAAGCCGTCGGCAGCATGGGGGACGACACACCGCTTGCGGTGATCAGCGACAATCCGCGCCTTATCAGCCAGTTCTTCCGCCAGAATTTTAGCCAGGTCACCAATCCGCCAATCGACTCGCTGCGCGAGCGTCATGTCATGAGCTTGAAGACGCGCTTTTCGAACCTCGCCAATATCCTGGACGAGGCCGGACAGAGCAGTGATGTGCTTGTGCTCGACAGTCCGGTACTCACCAGCGGAGAGTGGTCTCGGCTGAAGTCGGCTTTCGGGCCGCTCGCCGCCGAAATCGACTGCACCTACAATATTGCGGATGGTCAGGAAGGGCTGCGTGCCGCCATAAAACGAATCCGCGAGGAGGCTGTGGCTGCCGTCCGCATGGGCAAGTCCGAACTGTTCCTGACAGACGAGAATATCAGCGAGAACCGGGTTGCTATCGCGATGATCCTCGCGGCAGCTGCGGTGCACACGCATCTCGTCCGCAATGGCCTGCGCAGCTATTCCTCGATCAACGTCCGTTCCGCCGAATGTCTCGACACGCATTATTTCGCGGTACTGGTCGGCGTCGGCGCAACGACGGTGAACGCATATCTCGCCGAGGCGGCCATCGCCGATCGACATGCACGCGGGTTGGCGGGTGACTTGTCGCTCGACCAAGCCGTTGGCAATTACCGCACGGCAGTCAACGAAGGTCTGCTGAAGATCATGTCCAAAATGGGCATCGCGGTCATCTCTTCCTATCGCGGTGGCTATAATTTCGAGGCAGTCGGTCTGTCGCGCGCTCTGGTCAACGACTTCTTCCCGGGCATGCCAAACAAGATTTCGGGCGAAGGCTATCACTCGCTTTATGTCAACGCCCGCGACCGGCACATCGCGGCATTTGACAGCGCAGTTGCACGCCTGCCCGTCGGCGGCTTCTACAAGCAGCGCAATGGTGGCGAGGCGCATGCCTATTCGGCCGGGTTGATGCACCTGCTGCAAAGCGCGGTCGCCAATGACAGCTACTCCACCTACCTTCAGTTTGCGCAAGGCGTGAAGCAATTGCCGCCGGTTTACCTGCGCGATTTGCTTGAATTCAACTTCGCCAAGGAGCCCGTCGCAATCGACGAGGTCGAGGCGATCACGGAGATCCGCAAACGCTTCGTAACGCCGGGGATGAGCCTTGGCGCGTTGTCGCCGGAGGCACATGAAACGCTGGCGATTGCCATGAACCGTATCGGTGCAAAGGCCGTGTCGGGCGAAGGCGGTGAGGATTCGAAACGCTTCACCCCTTATGACAATGGCGACAATGCCAACAGCGTCATCAAGCAGATTGCCTCCGGTCGCTTCGGCGTGACCGCCGAATATCTCGGCGCATGTGAGGAAATCGAGATCAAGGTCGCACAGGGCGCCAAGCCTGGCGAAGGCGGACAGCTTCCGGGTTTCAAGGTCACCGAAATGATCGCGCGCCTTAGGCATTCGACGCCCGGCGTGATGCTGATTTCGCCGCCGCCGCATCATGACATTTATTCGATCGAGGATCTGGCGCAGTTGATCTACGATCTCAAGCAGATCAATCCGCGCGCGCGCGTCTGCGTGAAGCTGGTAAGCGCAGCGGGGATCGGCACGATTGCGGCTGGTGTCGCCAAGGCGCATGCCGACGTCATCCTCGTTTCCGGTAATGTCGGCGGCACCGGCGCAAGCCCACAGACCAGCATCAAATATGCCGGGACGCCCTGGGAAATGGGATTGAGCGAAGCCAATCAGGTACTCACGCTGAACGGCCTGCGTCATCGTATTAAATTGCGCACCGATGGCGGTCTGAAGACCGGACGGGATATCGTGATTGCTGCAATTCTCGGTGCGGAAGAATATGGCATCGGGACGCTGAGCCTGGTGGCAATGGGCTGCATCATGGTCCGCCAGTGCCATTCCAACACCTGCCCGGTTGGGGTCTGCGTGCAGGATGAGGCCCTGCGCGCCAAATTCACCGGCACGCCCGAAAAGGTCATCAACCTGATGACCTTCATTGCAGAGGAAGTGCGGGAGATATTGGCAAAACTCGGCTATCGCAGCCTCGACGAGGTCATCGGTCGCACTGAATTGCTGCGTCAGGTCAGTCGCGGTGCCGAGCATCTGGACGATCTGGACCTCAACCCCATTCTCGCCAAGGTGGATGCGCCCGACGAAGCGCGGCGTTTTTCGATCCCGACGTTCCGCAACGAAGTGCCCGACAGCCTAGATGCGCAGATGATCCGCGATGCAAGGCCGGTATTCGATCGCGGCGAAAAAATGCAGCTCACCTATAATGTCCGCAACACGCATCGTGCGGTAGGTACGCGCTTCTCCTCAGAAATTACACGATTGTTCGGGATGAAAACCCTGTCCGAAGGCCATGTCCATGTTCGCCTACGCGGTTCGGCGGGACAATCGCTGGGTGCCTTCCTGTGCCAAGGGATCACGCTCGAGGTGTTCGGCGACGCCAATGACTATGTCGGCAAGGGCCTGTCCGGCGGGACCATCATCGTCCGGCCGACGGTCAGCTCGCCTCTGGTCAGCCAGGACAACAGCATCATAGGCAACACCGTGCTTTATGGCGCGACATCGGGCAAGCTGTTCGCAGCAGGTCAGGCCGGCGAGCGTTTTGCCGTCCGCAATTCCGGTGCGCATGTGGTGGTCGAAGGGTGCGGATCGAACGGTCTGGAGTATATGACCGGCGGCATGGCGGTGATATTAGGCAATGTTGGCAGTAATTTCGGCGCCGGCATGACCGGCGGCATGGCCTTCGTGCTCGACCATGATGGCAGCTTTGTGCAGAAGGCGAACCCCGACAGCATCGTCTGGCAACGGCTGGACAGCGCTTATTGGGAAGAGCAGTTAAAGGCTCTCGTCATGGCGCATGCCCACGCTACCGACAGCGCCTGGTCGCGGTCCATCATTGAGGACTGGGACCGGCGGCGCGGGGAGTTCTGGCAGATATGTCCCAAGGAGATGCTCACGCGATTAAGTCATCCGTTATCGGATGCGGAGGCGCTGGAGGCGGCGGAATAACGTCTCACCGCATTTTACAAACCTTTACTTTGCTTTCGCCAACCTGAGCGCATTGTTCAGCTTGGGCTAAGCCATTCAAGCCTATTGAACCGCCAACGGCACCTTCGCCCATATGCGGCGGTGATTGAGGATGATTGTCATGCGTTCCACTGTTTTTTCTGCCAAAACATTGTTGATTGCACTTCCCCTGTTTGCGGTGGCTGCGCCTGCGGCGGCGCAGGACATCATATTTGTGCCCGGCACCGGTGAAACCGTTGCGGACGACGATGCCGCAGATGTGGCAATAGCCCATGATGATACGGCGCCGGTCGATCGGGATGACAAGTTCGGCGATCTGGCCGACCGGTTCGGCGATCCTGCTGTTCAGGATGGAGTAGCGGCTGTGGTCGAGCGCGCAACCGGCGCAATGATGAACATGAACGTCGGTCGCTTTGCCCAAGCTATCGAACGCGCCCGTCCGGGCACCGTCGGTCGCCGCATCCCCAGCGATGCAACGGTTGGCGATCTCGCGGGGCGCGATGCACGTTATCTACCAGAAGAACTTGGCGAACGCAGCCGCGAGGCAATGGGTATGATGAGTGGGCTTGCCCGCGCAATGGCCGTCATGATGCCCGAATTCGAGCGAATGGGTCGCGAAATGGAAGAAAGCTTCAGAACCGCGAAGGCGGAAGCGAAACGTAACCGATATTAAGCAGTACCCGGCGGGGGCATCTTGCCGGTTATACCCCGAAGTTTCTGGGGTTCGTCACGTCCCCTCGGGTCGCACATCTTCGGATGAACGAGGGACCGGGGCGGGTGCGAGGTCGCGTCAAAAACGGCCTCGCACCATCGAAACGCAGGGGTGCCTGGAGCATCGAAGCCTTTCGACATCCGCCGAACAGACTCGCCAAACTTGCCTATTCCGTTTATCCAGCTCCTCGCATCACCGGAGGGCGGAATGAAAAAATACATCGTCGGTCTGGCGTTCTTGGTCGCCGCACCAGCCTATGCAGACGCAAATGCCGATCTCAAGCAGCTTGTCGACGACGTCTGGGCCGCAACGCTGAAGGAGCAGCCAATCTACGCGAGCGCATTGGGCGTCGATACCTATGCGGGGCAAGTCGGTGACTTCACGCTCGCTGCACAGGACCGCCGCGCAAGCGATGCGACGGCTTTCCTGAAGCGGCTGGACGCCATAGCCGTGAGCGGGCTCGACGCGGCATCGAAGGTCGAGGCTGGCATCTTGCGGCGAACGCTGAACACCACCATCGAAGGAAACCGCTTTGGGCAGCGCGCCATCAACTTCACGACCTACTCCAGCTGGCATCAGCAATTTGCGGGAATGGCAGACAATCTCCCGTTCAAATCCAAGGCAGACTTCGAAAGCTATAACCGGCGCTTGAAACAATATGCCCGCGTCAATGATGAGAATATCGCGGTCGCCAATATGGCGATCAAGGGCCAATATACGCAGCCTTGCGAAACGCTGACCGGATTCGAAGGAACCATCAGCGGTCTGAAGGCCGTCGAGGTTACCAAGTCGCGCTTCTATGGACCTTATGCCGCGAAGCGTCCCGAGGGTGTGAGCGAAGCAGAATTCGCTGCATTGGCCGCAGAGGCCTCACAGGCCATCCAGATGGTTATCCATCCCGCGCTGGACAAGCAGCTCGCCTGGTACAGAGCCAGTTACAAACCCGCCTGTGCCAAGGCGCCAGGCGTGTCTGCCCAGCCGGGCGGCGCAGCCTATTATGCTTTCCGTGTGCGCGAGGAGACCACTACAAATCTGACGCCTGACCAAATCCACCAGATCGGCCTCAAGGAAGTGGCACGCATTCGGGCAGAGATGGTCGACGTCGCAAAGCAAGCCGGATTCGACAGCCGCGAGGCCTTCATTCGGCATCTGCGCACCGATCCGAAATATTATGCGAAAACGCCTGAGGAGCTGATGCTTCAGGTCGCGCGGGTGACAAAGAATATCGACGGCAAGATGCCATCGCTTTTTGGCCGATTGCCACGCCTGCCCTATGGCATCAGAGAGATCCCCGCCGAAACTGCGCAGGGTACCACCACCGCCTATTATAATCCCGGCTCGCCCGAAACCGGTATCGCCGGTACCTATTATGTGAACACGTCCAAGCTCGACCAACGGCCGCTTTGGGAAATCCCGGCACTTTCCGTCCATGAGGCTGTTCCCGGACATCATCACCAGATCGCCCTGCAACAGGAACTGCCGCTATCCGACTTCCGCAAATATGGCGCCTTCTTCACCGCCTTTACCGAGGGCTGGGGCCTCTATTCGGAAAGCCTTGGCGAGGAGATGGGCCTGTACGATACCCCCGACCGCAAAATGGGTCAGCTCAGTTACCAGATGTGGCGTGCATGTCGTCTGGTGGTCGACACAGGCATCCACGCCAAGGGCTGGACAAAGCAACAGGCCATCAACTTCATGACCGATAACAGCGCGCTATCGGCCGCCAATATCGAGGCGGAGGTTAATCGCTACATGAGCTGGCCCGGACAGGCGTTGGCTTACAAGCTGGGCGAACTCAAGATCCGGGAACTACGGGCGATGGCAACCAAGGAGCTTGGCGCGAAATTCGACCTTGCGGCATTCCATGATGCCGTGCTCGGTCAGGGCTCGGTCCCGCTCGATGTGCTGGAAGCGCAGATCAAGGATTGGGTCGCGGCGGAGAAAGCAAAAACCTGAACGGCTTATTCGGGCTCCGGTAGGGGCTCCGCGTCGGGATTGCCCTTCGCCGCGGCCGCTTCCTTTGCGTCGAGTTCAGCTTGCAGCCTTGCCTCGCGCTCGGCACGACCCTTTTCGAATTCCTTGACCCGCTCTTCGACTGCAGCGGCCTCGGCGTCGATGCCTGCCATGCGCTTGGCCCGCTCCGCTGCAATCAGGCGACCGAAGACGAGCCCCGGATCCTGTGCCTTTTCAGCATAGGCGCGGTCGATTTCCTTGAGGCCGCAGCCCGTAAAACCGCCAGCGCCCGAGGGCGAACAGCTCATCGTGCCGCTCGCACCAACATATTCATAGGCCTTGATGCGTTCCGACACCGCCTGGTTGCGCGGATCGTTGGGGTCGCCGCGCAGGTTCGAAGGAATACGATAGCGTTCGGCCTCGTCCATGCGCGCGCAGACAACAATTTCGTCACCTGTGCTTTGCGGACATTCGTCATCGCCATAGACGATCAACTGGTTGATCTTTTCATCGCCCGGCTGACTGGCGGGGGCATCCTGAGCCAGTGCCGGAGCGGACAAAGCCAAAGCCGTCGCGGCGAGCAGAATTTTCGGCAATGCAGTCATTTGGGTTTCTCCCGGAAATTTATGGCCTAATCGGCTTTCCTTGCTGAACAACCGATGAAAGTCAGATTCGTTTCGACACCGCAATGGCGGCGCGGCATCCGGCACGTATAACCGCACTCATCAGCGGATAGGCAGGGGCGCGTTCCGCACCTTCGGCGAGCGCGGTTGCCTTATGTTCCAGTTCTTCGGCCTGAAATTCCGCGACCATGGCGGACAGTTCGGGATCGCTATCGCCCAGTTCAGCGAGCTGTTCGGCATAATGCCTGTCGATCTCGGTCTCAACGGCGACGGTGCAGGCCATCGCTGCTTCCGGTCCTATCGCGGCCGTTACCGCACCCAGAGCGAAACCCGCCACGTCCCACACCGGTTGCAGCGCCGTCGGCCGGATGCCGCGCTCGGCCATCATCCGGTCGAAAGCAGACAGATGCCGCTGCTCCTGATCGGCCATATGGGCAATGCTGCGTGCCGCCGGCGTGCGATCGCCCATAACTGCCAATTGGCCGGCATAGATGCGTTTTGCACCATATTCGCCCGCCTGATTGACGCGGATCATGCTGGCAATGGCGTCATGACGCTGTGCTGCCGTTCTCAGATTTTGGGGCTTTTCCATATCATGAAGAGGATGGCGATTGCGCCGCCTGTCGACAAGAGGAAATTATAACCCGCGAGCGAAATGCCGAATAATGTCCAGGGGGCGACGTCGCAGCGGATCAGCGGGGCGTTCATGATCGATTTCAGCAGCTCGTCGCCCGTTCCCGATATTGTCGACGTGCAGGCGGTCAGCCCTTCCCACCAGCCATATTCGACGCCCGCATGAAATCCTCCGATCAGTCCGCTCGACAATATGCCCAATGCAGCCAGCGCCACCAGCGCATGGCGATAGGGCGGAACCCGCACGAAAAATGCGATAAATGCGAGCGCTACCGCTTCGAAATGCGGATAGCGTTGCCACCAGCACATTTCGCAGGGATAAAGCCCGCCAAAATATTGCGACGCATAGGCCCCTGCCAGAAGCCCCGCGGGCAGCAGGAACGCCAGCCAATGGGCAGCGCCGAACCGTGATACGCCCACCATCCTCACCCTGAACCTGTTTCAGGGTGACGGTGTCGGGTTTCCCCCACGGTCAATTCTGCGCCTTGCCCTTAACTGGTTTTTCGGCCAGCTTCATGGTCTTCGATCCCAGCCGGGTAAGAGTTTCCATCGCATAATGCAGCTGAAAATCCTCGATGCCCTTGGCCTTCAATTGCTCAGCAGTCATCGCAAAGCGCGGATCGTCGGCGATATCTTCTTCCAGTTCCTTCGCGTCATCCTGCATCTCGTTGATGAGGTGACGACGCAGGTCGGATTCGCGGATCGCGATGCGCTTCTTGTAATCGGGATCGGACAGTTGCGGCACCTGAATGTCGGGCTTGATCCCGCCTTCCTGCACCGAGCGACCCGATGGCAAATGATAGCGTGCGACCGTCAGGCGAAGGCCGGTATCGCGGGTCAGCGGAAGCACATTCTGGACCGATCCCTTGCCGAAGCTGCGCTCGCCCATCACCAGACCGCGATGATGATCCTGCAGTGCCCCGGCAACGATTTCCGAGGCGGATGCAGAGCCGGCGTCGACCAGCACAATGATCGGCGCGCCGCCGGTCACGTCACCCGGGATGGCGCGTTCGGCCCACCAGCGTTCGATATCGCGCTTGTCCCGGCCACGTTCGGAAACGATTTCGCCGCTGGACAGAAATGCGTCGGAAACGGCAACGGCCTCATCCAATATGCCGCCGGGGTTTGAACGCAGGTCGACAATATAACCCAGCGGCTTTCCGCCGAGCGATTTCTTGATGCCCGTCACAGCGGCAACGACATCGGCGCCGGTCTGTTCGGAGAATCCGGTAATGGTGATCACACCTATGCGGTCCTTTACCTCCCACTGTACAGGCTTCAGATCGATAATGGCGCGGGTAACGGTCACGTCGAACGGGGCGTCGCGTCCCGGACGGACGATGGTGAGTCTGATCGAGGTGCCGGGCTCACCGCGCATGGCATCTACCGCTTCGTCCAGAGTGCCGCCAAAAATCAGCTTGCCATCGAGATGGGTGATATAGTCGCCCGACTTGATGCCTGCCTTGTCTGCCGGTGTGTCCTTGGTCGGGGCAATGACCTTTACCGCTTGATCCTCCAGCGTTACCGACAGGCCCAGACCACCATATTCGCCGTCGATCTGTGTCTGCAACGTACTGAAATCGGACTTGTTGAGGAAGCCGCTGTGTGGATCGAGGCTTGCCAGCATGCCCTGAATCGCACCTTCCATAAGCTGCTTGTCGTCGACCTTGTCGACATAGCTCGACTTCACTTTCTTGTAGACCGCCAGAAACTGCTCAAGTTCGCGAATCTGATCGGCCTGCAATTGCGAGGCCGATTTTTGCTGTGCCGACTGCGCGAGCAGCACTGTCGCGGGCACCGAAAGCGCCAGAGCGATGGCCAGGGTGGAAGGCAGCAGGCGGTTTTTCATCAACATATCCAGTCCTTGTGTCAGGATGAGTCGTATATCGCGCCTGAACGCATGGTGAAAGCGTGTTTACCACGAACATTAAATGCCACCCGACGAGCGTCAGCCAAGCAAAGCCGCGATGTCCATGACGCGTCCATTTTTACGCAGTTCGACGCCAATTTCCCGCTCTTCATCACCCGATGTGCCCAGCACGGCCCCTTGGTCAACCGACTGACCTTTTGAGACCCGAACTGCGGCCAGATTGGTGATCAGCGTGTTCCAGCCATTGCCATGTTCGATGATGATAATCTGGCCATAGCTGCGATAACGTCCGGCATATGTCACCCTGCCTGCCGCCGGGGCCACGATTGGTGATGAGGCGGCGGCGTTCATGCGTATACCGCGATCGCGGTAGCCGGTGCTGGTGAGCTCGTTGAAACCCGAAACCACATCCCCACGTACAGGCAGGATATAGGCTTTGGGCCCGTCAGCCTGTTGTGCTCCGGCATCGCGACGGAGTGCCGGTCCGTCGAGAGCCGCGAGTTCGGCGGCTTTCTCACTGCTCAGGCGCAGCGTATCGATCCTGCCGACTATATCACGCGCACGTTCGCCCTGCGCGATGGCCTGTTCGAATTCGATCGCAGCATCCGCCGACAGTTCCCCGGCCCTGCCGCGCGCATTGCCTTCCAGACGCGCCAGTGCCGCGCGGCGTCCCTGCAGGCGGCTGCGCGCATCGCGGAGGGACTTGAGCGCGACAAGTTCCTGTGATCGCAACTCGTTCTGCACCGCGATCTGCTGACGCAAAGCCGACGTCCGTCGGACGATTTCCGGCTGCACGGTCGCCATGACGGCGCGCAGATGGATATAGTCTTCCCGGCTCCCGCGTTGCGCCATCATCAACGCCGTTGGGCGGCTGGTCATCTGCTGGAGCGCAGCATTGAGCCGAAGCACCGGTTCGCTTTCGCGTCCCAGCCGGGATTGCTGCGTCCTTTGACGACGGGCAATAATGGCGATGCGCGCATTGGCAGCTTCGATCTGCGCTTCTGCTGCGGCGATATCGGCGGTCAGCACCGCCCGTTGTGTCACGATCCGGTCCGCAGCATTTTCTGCGTTGCTGGCTTCCTGACGCAACAATTCGCTACGCCGTTCGGCTTTCAGTGCCTTTTCCTTGGCATCGCGCAACGCCTGTTGCTGGACATCGCCCTGCGCCATCAGGGCACCGGCTACACCTATTGGTGCGAGTCCCAGCATCAAGACGGTAAGGCCAAAGCGCATCCCGCTATCCTTCCCTATGATAGGGGTGGTTGGCAATGATCGACGTGGCACGAAACAATTGTTCGGCCAGCATCGCGCGCGCCATCAAATGCGGCCAGGTCGCCTTTCCAAAAGCAATGAGCTTGTCCGCGCTGGCCCGCTCGGCATCGCCGAAGCCGTCCGCCGCGCCGATCAGGAAGCGTACCTCGCGCACGCCATCGTCCCGCCAACGCTCGAGCAGGCGCGCCAGTTCGACCGAGCCAAGCTGCTCGCCCTTTTCATCCAGGATAATAGTTTTGAACGGGGCATCTGACGCTGGCAGTTCCCCGCCCCGGTCGGGCAGTTCGCAATGCTTTACCGGCCAGCTAATCCTTTTCAAATAACGCTCGACCAGGTCAGCCTCGGGCGAGCGGCCAATCTTGCCGCGCGCGATGATATGCAGGCGCATCGCCATCTGCGCCCTGCGAAGCTTTTAGGCCGTCGCGACTTCAGGCGCGTCGCCAAAGGCCCACATGCGTTCCAGATTGTAGAAGCTGCGGACTTCGGGCCGGAACAGGTGGACGATCACATCCTCGGCATCGATCAGCACCCAGTCGGCCGACGGCAGGCCCTCGATCCGCGCAGCGCGGCCAGCCTGTTTGATTCGTTCGGCGAGCTTCTGCGCCATCGATGCCACCTGCCGCGACGAGCGACCGGATGCGACCACCATATGGTCGGCGATATTGCTTTTGCCTTCGAGTGGGATTGTGACCACCTCCTGCGCCTGATCGTCGTCGAGCGACTTGAGGATGAGTTCATGGAGCTTCTCAGGGCTCAATGTGGGTCCCTTGGCCTTTGCGGGGGCGGGGACGGATGCGGTGTCTATCAAATCTGCTCCTTAGGACACGAGTTTGCGGGTAACGCCATCACGCGTTGCCATGTTCCGGTATCGCTGAAACCAATATGGGTCGGCGCGGCGTATTGCGGTTGCCGAACGCGGATCTGGACGAAAGCGCAAAAAGACAAGCGCTGGCGTACTCCACTTTGTCCAGTGATGACGCTGATCCGGACGCCGGACAAACCGTCTGAACCAGGCCATTGCGGGTCCCGCAATAGCATTCGCATCATAGCCGGGTCTGGCAACAACTGCAATCGGCATCAGCCGTGATATGTCACGCCAGCGTTTCCAGTGATGAAATTGCAACAGATTGTCCGTGCCCATGATCCAGATAAAATGCGTTTTGGGGTAGCGCGCGACGATTTTACGCAAGGTGTCGATAGTATAGACCGTGCCGAGTTCGCGTTCGATGGCGGTGGCCTTGATCGGGCTGCGGCGTGCCTGCGCCCTGGCCGAAGCAAGGCGTGCCGACAGCAATGCCATGTCCTTCTTGGGCTTCAGCGGATTGCCGGGCGATACCATCCACCAATATTCATCCAGATGGAGCGCATCGATGGCAAACAGGCTGACCGCCCGATGCCCGCCATGCGCGGGATTGAACGAGCCGCCCATCAGGCCAACGGTTTTCAAGGGCGCGTCTGTCCCTGTCCGTGGACCAGCCATTTGTAGGTCGTTAGTCCTTCCAGTGCGACCGGTCCGCGCGCATGCAGCCTGCCTGTCGCGATCCCGATCTCTGCGCCCAGCCCGAATTCGCCGCCGTCGGCATATTGGGTGGAGGCATTGTGCATGACAATGGCGCTGTCGACTTCGGCGAGAAACCGCGCTGCAACGGCTTCATTGCTGGTGATGATCGCATCGGTGTGGTGCGATCCGTGGCGTGTGATATGCTCCATCGCGTCTTCGGGGCCGGCAACGATGCGGGCGGAAATGACCGAGTCGAGATATTCGGTATCCCAGTCGTCCGCATCGGCCGATACCGCCCGCGCGTCGAGCTCCATGAGCACATCGTCAGCGCGCACCTCGCATCCGGCGTCGAGCAAGGCCGCTACTAGCTCGCCGGGGGCGGCATAATCCTGATCGATCAACAGCGTTTCGGTTGCGCCGCAAATGCCCGTCCGGCGCATCTTGGCATTGATGACGACAGCCTTCGCCATCGCCGGGTCGGCGTCCCTGTGGATATAGGTGTGGCAGATGCCGTCGAGATGCGCGAGCACCGGCACGCGCGCCTCATCCTGTACGCGCGCCACCAGCGACTTGCCGCCGCGCGGGATGATCATGTCGATGGCGCCCTGCGCGCGGAGCATGGCACCCACCGCCGCGCGATCCTGCGTCGGGACGATCTGCACCGCGTCTGCGGGGAGACCCGCAGCGGTGATGCCATCGACCATCGCCGCATGGATGGCGCGGTTGCTGTTCACCGCCTCGCTACCGCCGCGCAGGATGACTGCATTGCCCGACCGCAAGCCGAGCGCCGCCGCGTCAGCGGTCACATTAGGACGACTTTCGTAGATTATGCCAAGAACCCCGACCGGAACGCGGACCCGTTCCATGACAAGGCCGTTGGCTTGTGTGCGGCGGTCGATAATCTGTCCCACGGGATCGGCGAGCGTCGCGACCTGCTCGACCGCAGCGGCAACGGCTGCAACACGGCCTTCGTCGAGCTTGAGCCGATCGAGCATCGCAGCGGACAGGCCGGACCTGGCACCCGCCTCCATATCGATGCCATTCGCAGCAATGATTTCAGCCATGCGTGTGCGAAGCGCCGCCGCGGCGCGTTTCAGCGCTTCGGACTTTGCTGCGTCACCTGCCTGCGCCAACAGCCGGGCAGCCCCGCGCGCGCGCGCGGCCATATCCTTCACAAGAGTTTCGGTGTCGGTCATCGAACCGTCCCTAGAGAAATGGCGGAAAAAGGGGAAGTAGCGTGTCGGAAAACTGCATTCCCGCCTGCAACCAAAAGCGAATCGGCAGAAATGCGCTGTTTTTATTGGATTTTATTTTCGCGTGTAGGATGAGATGTTGGAATCACGCGCGTATTTTAACCATGTAGATATCGTTTTCCACAACTCACCGTGCGACTCGCCCGACTCGTCACGAGTCGCCCAAAACCGATTCGCAAGGCTTTTGTTCCTCTGCTAGGCGCGCTGCACAAATTAAAAAACGGGGTGGGTCGTGTCGCTACAGACCAGAATGACCGGTTGGAAAAACCGGATCGCTGGATGGTTTATTGACCGCGAATTTTTCATGCGGGCCAATGGCCAAGTCCGGTTTTTGAAGATTTCTGCGCAGTTGCAACGTCGTGTTGCAGGATCGTTCGCGCTCGTCGTCGGCGCATGGCTTATGGTCACTCTGGGCATGGCGGTCAATCAGGTCAGCGTATCTATGGAACGCATGGCGCTGAGCGAGAAGGAAGCGAAGATCGAATCCGCTGAAGAACGGGTCGCCACCTATCGCGGTTCCATAGAAGAAGTCACAGCCGACCTTGAGCGGCGCCAGAAAATGCTCGAATCCTTGAGCGAACAATATCTCGACGAATTGCCTGCCGAAGCGGCAGCCGCAATGCCCGCCACTGGCGAAGAGGACGAGGCGGCCAGAACGATCGGCGCGCTTATCCCCGAAGCGGCCGGGCTTGCGCAGATCGAAGCCCGCCAGATCCGCTTCGCCGAAGTCATGACCCGTGTTGCACAAGCGCGTACCAGAAAGGCGGAATCGGCCATCCGCCAGTTCGGCCTGAATCCCGATATACTGGCGCGTCAGGCGAGCGCTGCGCAGGGTGGTCCGTTCGAATCATTTTTCGGTACATCGAAAAAGGATGTTCGCGATCCGCGCTTTACCAGATTGGCCGCCTCGCTGGGACGTATGGACGCGATGGAGCGGGCGCTTGCCGCGATTCCTACATCGATGCCAGCCGCTGTTATGATGATGTCGAGCGGCTTCGGTTATCGCAGCGATCCCTTCACCGGCGGCGCGGCCATGCACAATGGCCTCGATTTCAAGGGCCCGATCGGAACACCGATCTTTGCGGCTGCTGAGGGCAAGGTCACCTCTGTGGGTTCGCAGGGCGGCTATGGCAACACTGTCGAAATCACCCATGCTAACGGTCTGGTAACCCGTTACGCGCATTTGTCGGGTTTCAACGTTCGCAATGGCCAAAAGGTCGATCGCGGTGTACAGATCGGACGGATGGGGAGTACCGGACGATCGACCGGTAGCCATTTGCATTTCGAAGTTCGCCTGAACGGGCAGGCCATAAACCCGCGCAAATTCCTGGAGGCAAATTCCGATGTTCTCGAAATCCAAGCCATCGCCGGAGGTCGCACCGATGATCCCGCAGAACGCACATTCGCAAAGAGGTAATGGCCGCATGGCAAATTCAGGTCATACATTTTCGATCATCGCATCCGACGTGGAAATCGTCGGAAATCTGACCGCGCGGGTCGACCTGCACATCGACGGCAAGGTCCAGGGCGATGTCACCTGCGGCAGCCTTGTCCAGGGCGAAGGCAGTGTGATTGCGGGGAAGGTCACTGCGGAAGCCGCGAAATTGTCGGGCAAGGTCGAAGGCTCGATCGAAGCCAATGACCTGGTGATCGAAGCCAGTGCCCGCATTATCGGTGACGTTGTCTACAACAATCTCACCATCGCGCCGGGTGGCCAGGTGGAGGGCAAGTTCAAGCACAAGTCGTCGAACGGCGTTCCTAGCATCGCCCGCACGACCGTTGATGTCAGCAAGGTTGCCGATCCGCTGATACTTGGATCTGAATCGAAGGTTGCCTGACGGCAGCATTCGCTTTCCTGCAGACGCAGTATAATTCCTACAACATTTGCGCACATTGACGGTGCGCGCCCAATGACGGTCGGCGCGGAAGCGTGGCGGTAGCTCGCTACCGGCTGACGAGAACCATCTCGCTATATGGCGATTTGTGGGAAAGTGTAATCTGCACCCGTCCTGCAAGCTAATACCGCGCAACAACTTAAACGCGGGTTCCCCTTCGCGCCCTCGCGCCCTTCGCATGAAATCCTCTACGCCTCTGCGCCTCTGCGTGAACCAAAAAACAAAATCGGCCCGAACCATTGCTGGTCCGGGCCGTAAGGCGGATGTTCGCGGGAGGAACATCGGGAGGAGGCGGGGCATTAAAGGAGAGGAGAGAATGCCCCGCCGCCAAGCTTGTCAAACTTAGTAATTATAGGCGCGCTCGCCATGTTCGGTGAGGTCGAGGCCTTCACGTTCCGCGTCTTCGCTCGGACGCAGACCGGTGGTGAATTTGAGCGCATAGAAGAGTACCGCCGAGACAACGCCCGTCCACAAAACGGTGGTGCCCACGGCCCAGATCTGGGTCATGACCTGACCGGCCATGTCATATTCGCCGGGCACCGCCGGGAAAACGGTGTAGTCGAACCAGCCCTGACCGCCGAGCGCGGGGTCGGCGACAATGCCGGTCCCGATAGCGCCGACTATGCCACCGATGCCGTGCACGCCGAAGACGTCGAGCGTATCGTCATATTTCAGCTTGTTCTTCACATAAGCCACGAAGACATAGCACAGCGCCGATGCCACGAAGCCGAGCAGGATCGATGTCATCGGTGCGGCAAAGCCGCTCGCCGGGGTGATCGCCACGAGACCCGCAACCGCGCCGGTGACTGCGCCGAGCAGCGAAGGCTTGCCATGGTGCAGCTGTTCGATGATGCACCAGGCCACAGCGGCCGCAGCGGTGGCGACAAAGGTGTTGATGAAGGCAAGTGCGGCCAGGCCATTGGCTTCGAGGTTGGAACCGGCGTTGAAGCCGAACCAGCCCACCCACAGCAGTGAAGCGCCGATCATGGTCATGGTCATGCTGTGCGGCGGCGTGGCTTCCTTGCCATAGCCGACCCGCTTGCCAACGATCAGGCAGCCGACAAGGCCCGCGATACCGGCGTTGATGTGGACAACGGTTCCGCCAGCAAAGTCAAGCGCGCCCCAGCCCCAGAGCAGGCCCATATCGGTTGGCGCATCGACCAGAAAGTCCGGGCCGGCCCAGTACCAGACCATGTGCGCGATCGGGAAATAGGCGAAGGTCAGCCACAGAACCGTGAAAATCATCAGCGGCGTGAACTTGATCCGCTCCGCAAATGCTCCGACGATCAGCGCCGGCGTTATGCAGGCAAATGTCATCTGGAAAACCACAAAGGCATATTCCGGAATATAGACATTATTGCTGAACGTTGCGGCAAGGGTCGTCGCATCGACGCCTTGCAGAAACACCTTGGAAAAGCCGCCAATGAACGGGCTGCCGCTGGTAAAGGCGAGGCTGTAGCCATAGCTGACCCAGACCAGCGCCGCGACCGAGACGATCATGAACACCTGCATAAGCAGGCTGAGCATATTCTTGGTACGCACGAGGCCGCCATAGAACAACGCAAGCGCAGGGATGGACATCAGCAGTACCAGAGCCGAGCTGATCAGCATCCAGGTGGTATCGCCCTTGTCGACCATGCTGGCCATCTGCTCGACCGTCGGTGCCTTTATCGGGCCTTCGGTCACGGCAGTGGCTGCGGCGGCAGCGCCCTCCGCTGCTGCCTCCGCAGCCTCCTGCGCAAAGGCAGGCAGGGCCGCGAACAATGTCGCCCCCGCTGTGCCCAGATATTTGAGTGATTTCATCATTATCTCAGTTCCCCTAGCTTGATATCTTCGCGTCAGAGCGCGGTTTCATTGGTGTCGCCGGTGCGGATGCGCAGCGCACCGGCGAGTTCGAATTCGAAGATCTTGCCATCGCCGATCGCGCCGGTTTCGGCCGCATGCTGGATGGCTTCGACGACGGCGGCCGACTGGTCGGAGGCGCAGGCGACCTCTATCTTGACCTTGGGAACCATATTTGTAGCATATTCCGCACCGCGGTAGATTTCGGTCTGCCCCTTCTGCCGCCCAAAGCCCTTGACCTCGGTCACGGTCATGCCGGACACGCCGAGCGCGGTCAGCGCCTCGCGGACCGGATCCAGCTTGTGCGGTTTGATGATGGCGATAATATATTTCATGCACACCCCCCGTTTGTGATTGGCCGTTCTGCCATTTGGCTTGATGGTGCAGTGCAATATGCAAACGCTGTGCCAGAATCCGAAAGCGACGGTTTTGGCTGGATTTCATGGTAGTTGCGGACCGGGACACCCGCTTCCACTCCACCGCAAAATGCCTAATTTTTAATCAGTCGTTTCGATATGATTAAAAACTAGGCATCTAATGGAGTTTAAGGTCGGCCCAGATCGGCAAGTGGTCCGATGCGCGCTGCGACAGCGGGGATGTATGCGCCCCCTGCCCTTCGACCGAGATGTCATGGCTGACGATGATACGGTCGAGATGCGCGACCGGCCTGGAGCTATGGAAGCTTTTCGGCGTCTTGATGATCCGGTGGTGGTGAAAGGCGAATTCGGACAGCGCCCCGCGGTCGGACCATTGGTTGAAATCGCCCATGATGACCGTCGGCAAATGCCGCGGAGCGGCGTCGATATGCGCCAATATCGCCCGCACCTGCCGCCGCCGCCACAGCCCCGACAGGTCGAGATGGACTCCGATGATCCGGAATTGCCGACCCTCGAATGTGCAATATGCCTCAACCGCGCCGCGCGGCTCGAGCATCGGCAGATCCAGCGGGTGCGCGTGGTTCGCCTCAATACCCCTGCGCACCAGGATCGCGTTGCCGTGCCAGCCGATACTGCCGGGACGGATGTTGAACGGCACCGGATGCCAGGGCGTCTCGCTTTCGATCAGCGACGCGGGCAGGCAGCTTTCGCGCGAGCCGAAGCGGCGGTCGGCCTCTTGCAGGGTGATGACGTCGGCGTCGATCTCGTTCAGCACCTGCAGAATGCGGTCGGGACTGCGCTTCTGGTCGAGGCCCACGCATTTGCGGATGTTATAGGTGGCAACCTTTAGCGGCAGCGTCATTCGATACCCGCTTCGGTCAGCAATTTCGTCGCCTCGTCAACATCCTCTTCCAGCACCATCAACCGGACAGGGATGGCAAAGGCCGCGCTGTCGGCAATGTTCATCCCGCCGTCGAAGGTCACCGCTCCCAGCCCATGCGATTCCAGAAATGTCCGGGCGATTTCGGCAGCCATCGGCGACGGATAGCGGGCAAGTTCGACCAGCGACACGGTTTAGCTGACGGGTCCGAAATAGCGGTCTGTGACCCGCGTCGGAATGCCGTCGATGCTTTTATTCCGGCCGCGAGCCTTTGCCATCCACGCTTCTTCGTCGAGGCCGGCATGCGCCTTTTGCAGCGTCTCGCGCTCACGCTCGAACGCCATGAACGGCACACCCCAGCCGCAGCTGGTCTGGACACTGTCAACCTCGATAACGAAAATCTGGCGCGTTCCGGCAAGCAAGGTGAAATGCGCAGCCAGCGCCTCCCACTCATCGTCCTGCGGCAACACCGCCCTGCCCCGCCCGTAGATTCGCAGGATCAGCGCGGGCCGGTCGAAATTGCAGAACATGATGGTGATACGGCCATCGACCGAGAGATGCGCGTGGGTTTCGTTACCAGACCCGCCAAGGTCGAGATAGGCGACACGGGTCGGCGACAGGATGCGAAAGGCGTCATAGCCCTTGGGGCTAAGGTTGATGCGCCCGTCTGCCGCCGCTGTCGCGGTGAAGAAGACCGGCTGCTTTGCGATCATTTCGGCATGTTTGTCGGTGAGCATTTCGGTGAATTCGGCCATGATCGATACCATATTTAATGTTGATAACCTATGCGCATAAGCTCGGAGCAAGCATAGTGAACGCCATTAGTCATAAACCGAAATCGCCACGAGGGAAGACAGCAACGAACAAATCGCTGAACGCGGCGATGCTTGCAGAGGCGAAAGGGCTGGGCATCGACATATCGCAAACCTGCGAGTCCGGACTCGCCAGAGAACTGAAATCGGTTCGCGAAGCGAGGTGGAAAAGCGAAAACAGGGCGTCGATACAGGCGTGGAACGAATGGACCGAAAAACAAGGCATTCGCGTCGCCGAATATCGCCGCTTCTGATGTTGCAGTTCGATGTTCAACCCCGAACCGGAGCAGGAGCGGATTCTGGCCGCCATTGATATGCTTATTTGCGGTTTCTAATCCTCAGCAAGACGTGCCCGGGATCGGTATGCCCATCGGCCCCTTGCACTTCTTTTTTGGCTGCGGCGTCGGCGCACCGCCGTCGGACATGCCACCCATTGCACCCATATTGCCCATTCCGGTCATGAAGCTCGCAAACGCGCGGAAGCGGACCTTCGCCGTCCAGTCTATATTCCAGACCGCTTTCGGGTCAGCGGGCTTTGGCGGAAAGGAAAAATTCTCCTCTGGCCCGAAGCCATTCATGCTGCCGAACATCATGCCCCCTGCCGCTGCCTTGGCTTCGGCGGGGATGGCGCAACTGGTCTTGGTCGGGGGCATGACGTTTCCGGCGGCAATCTGGCGCGAGACTTCGGCGGGCGAAAGCCAGTCCATGCCGACGCCATTGTCGCGGCTATTCGATGAAGTCCACATGACGAGATCCCCGCCCTGCCCGGCCCGCTCCATCCCGCCCATCGCCCAGGCGATATAGCCGGTCGCGGTCGGCACGGCGTTCCAGCCGAGCAGGATCGCACCGAGCTGTTCTGACGGGCGGACATTGAGTGCGGCCATATAGTCATTGGCGACGGAGAATTTGATTTCGGGCGTGAAGGCACTCGCCACCCGATGCTCACCGCGCAGGGACGAACCAGACTTGGGTTGCTTGCCATTCTGGCTGTTCGGCCACCATGCAGCATTGGCATCGCGGGCGGCGGCGGCGGCCTCATATCCCCGCATCTGCGCGGGCATGTTTGCGGGCATTTGCGCGGTCGGCATTTTGGCAAAATCGATGATGAAGGGCTGACCTTTGGGTGCCTTTGTGTTGCAACCCCAGAACATCAGCAGGCGCCCCTTGGGCTTCTCCATCTTATATTGTTCATAGTCGCGATCGGGCCTGGATGCCTTGCCCGGGGCATCGCCCAGCAACGGCACAGACTTGCCCATTTTCGCCGAGGGCAGGAAGAAGTGATCGCCTCTCTCAGGCTGTTGCGGGGATGGCGTCGCCGAGGTCAACCGGAGGTCGAGCATGTAATTGTCACCGCCTCCGCCCCCGAGGAGGCTACCGAGACCCCCGCCCATCATCGCCCCCATTCCCATGCCGGACATGGTCGATACATCCATCGCATAGGTGGCCTTGGGACCTGTTGTTTTCTGGGCAGAGCCGGGAACGGACACAATGGCCACAGCCACCGCCGCGAGCGAGACCAATCGAAAATACATACGCATGTTTGCACTCCTGAAGGCGTTCCGGAAATTTCCGGACAAACATGCGACCCGTGGCGTCGATTATATGCCGATCGGCATAAGACTCAAGTCCTTACCAGCGATGTCCCTCGGCAACCGCCTCGGCTTCGCCCGCGCGGTCTGCGCGACCCAGAGCCTTGTTGCGGTGCGGGAAACGACCGAAGCGTTCGATCATGGCCTGATGGTCGAGCGCAAACTGCAGCAAATGCTGGTCGCCGAGACTGCTGAAAAGGCGCACTGATTCGCGCTGGTCGGCGTTGCTTTCGCTATGCTCGAACGGAAGATACAGGAACAGCTTCTGGTCCTTGCTCAACCCGGCATCCAGACCGCGTTCCACCGCCGCTTTTGCGACCGCGAGCGCAACATGATCCGTCGCAAACGCCTCTGCCGTGCCGCGAAAGCTGTTTCGCGGGACCTGATCGAAAAGAATGATCGCTGCCAGCGCGGTGTCGGCATGGTCGAGGAACATGTCGGCCGGTTGGCTGCGCAGCGCGTCCCGCCATCCAGCCAAGCGGTCGGTTACCTTGGCATCGAATTCCGGTCCGCCGCCGAACCAGTCGGACTCGCCATGCTCGTCGAACCAGAATGCGAGCGTCTGCCGCGCCCAGTCGGTCGGCGGCACCGCGCCTTCAAATTCGTCTTCGTCGATCACCCCGCAGTTCCGCCGACGGTCAGCGCGCTCACCAGCGTTGTCGGCTGCCCCACGCCTGCAGGCACGCTCTGCCCGGCCTTGCCGCAGACACCGATGCCTTCGTCGATCGCCATGTCGTTGCCGAGACCGATGACCTTGTTGAGCACGGTCGGACCGTCGCCAATGAGGGTCGCACCCTTGATGGGTTCGCCCAGCTTGCCATCCTTGACCAGGTAAGCCTCTGTGCAGCTGAAGACGAATTTGCCCGAAACGATATCGACCTGCCCGCCGCCGAAGCTTTTGGCAAAGATGCCGTTCTTTACCCGGCTCAGCAGCTCGTCAGGGTCGTCCTGCCCGCCGCGCATGAAGGTGTTGGTCATGCGCGGCATCGGCGCGTGCGCATAACTTTCGCGGCGACCATTGCCCGTGGGTTCGACGCCCATCAGCCGCGCGTTCATCCGGTCCTGCATATAGGCGCGCAAAATGCCGTCCTCGATCAGGACGTTTTCCTGGGTCGGCGTGCCTTCATCGTCGATGGACAGCGAACCGCGCCGGTTCTGCATGGTGCCGTCATCGACGACGGTCACGCCGGGGGCCGCAACGCGCTGGCCGATCTTGCCGGAAAAGGCGCTGCTCCCCTTGCGGTTGAAATCTCCTTCAAGCCCGTGGCCGACTGCTTCGTGCAGCAGCACCCCGGGCCAGCCCGGGCCGAGCAGCACGGTCATTTCGCCCGCAGGGGCGGCGACCGATCGCAAATTGGTCAGCGCCTGCGCCAGAGCCTCCTCAATTGCATGTTCCCACTGCGCGTCCTCGAACAATTTACCGTAAAGATAGCGCCCGCCAAAGCCGTAGCTACCGGTTTCACGGCGGTCGCCGTCTGCTGCGACAATCGAAACGTTGAGTCGCACCAGCGGACGAATATCGGTGGCTACAAACCCATCGGCCCGGACGATCTCGACCACGGTCCAGCTGCCCGACAGGCTGACACTGACCTGCGCCACGCGCGGATCGCGGGCGCGGGCCGCGGCGTCGATTTTCTGGCATAAAACTACCTTTTCGGCGAAAGGCACCAGTTCGAGGGGGTTGCCGTCGGTGTAAAGATGCCGGTTGTTCTTGCGCGGCGGCGGCGCAGGCTGCTCCTTCGCAGGGTCGAGCAGTTTGAGCGTTTCACCGGCACGGCGGATGGCCGCTTCGCTCAGATCGTTGGCGTGGCTGAAGCCGGTCATCTCCCCCGATACGCCGCGCAGGCCGAAACCCGAGCCGGTCGAATAATCCGCCATTTTCAGACGGCCGTCATCGAAGCCGAAACTCTCGGTCGCGCTATATTGTAAGTACAGCTCGCCATCATCACAGGCCTTGAGCGCTTCACGGGTAATGCGCTGCGCGCCATCGGGATCGAGCAAGCCGGGTTGGTAGAGATATGAGCGGGGGTCTGTATAGGTCATTTTGTCTATATGGGGATGGAGAGCCGCGGTGTGAAGCAAAACCTGTCCTCCCCTTCGACTTGCGATGGGAGGATTCGGTTGGCCTTCCTTCCTTCGCGAACCCTGCTAATGCGCAGCCGATGACCACCCGATTCCAGTTCACCATCTCCGCGACCGACGGCAAGGCGCGCACCGGCAGCATCCGGATGCACCGCGGCGAAATCCGCACGCCGGCCTTTATGCCTGTGGGCACCGCCGCGACGGTGAAGGCTATGCGCCCGGCCGAAGTGCGGGCGACGGGCGCGGATATCATCCTTGGCAACACTTATCATCTGATGTTGCGCCCAGGGGCCGAACGCGTGGCGCGGCTGGGCGGGTTGCACATATTCTCGGGCTGGGAGCGGCCGATATTGACCGATAGCGGCGGTTATCAGGTGATGAGCCTTTCGGCCTTGCGCAAGATTACCGAGGAAGGCGTGTCCTTCCAGAGCCATCTCGACGGGTCGAAACATATGCTGTCGCCCGAGCGTTCGATGGAAATCCAGCGGCTGTTGGGGTCCGACATCGTCATGGCGTTCGACGAATGTCCGGCCAATGGCGTCAACCGCGACGAGGCGGTTCGGTCGATGGAGCTATCGATGCGCTGGGCCAAACGCTCGCGGGACGCCTTCGACAGCGGCGGCGAACATGCGGAACGCGCAGCACTGTTTGGCATCCAGCAAGGCTCGCTCGACGAGGAGCTCAGGAAGCGTTCCGCAGACGCGCTGATCGATATCGGCTTCGATGGCTATGCGGTTGGCGGCCTCGCCGTCGGCGAAGGGCAGGAGGCGATGTTCGGCTGCCTCGACTATGCGCCCGATCAGCTTCCTGCGGACAAGCCGCGCTACCTGATGGGTGTCGGCAAGCCCGACGATCTGGTCGGCGCAGTCGAGCGCGGCATCGATATGTTCGACTGCGTGTTGCCGACACGTTCAGGGCGGAACGGACAGGCATTCACGCATTTCGGCCCGATCAACATCCGCAACGCAAAATATGCCGAGGACCAGGGGCCGATCGACACGCGCTGCTCCTGCCCTGTCTGCGGTACCTGGACGCGGGCCTATGTCCATCACCTGATCCGGTCGGGCGAGATATTGGGCGCGATGCTGATGACTCAACACAATCTCCATTATTACCAGATGTTGATGGCAGGGATGCGCGCGGCGATATCTGAGGGGCGGTTTAATCAGTTTGCACGCGACTTCCGGCGGGATTATCTGGGGGCATGAGCGAGGCATTCCTACACGGGACGGTGCACGAGGCGGCGGATGATTTGCGCGACGCTATAGAGAGCGAGCCCGCACTATTCACGCTCTGGCAAAAACTGACGCCGCTCGGGCGCAACGAATTCATCTGCTGGGTCGACGACGCCAAACAGGCCAAGACCCGCGAACGCCGCATTCAGCGGACGGGTGAGGAGTTGCTCGAGGGAAAAAAGCGCCCCTGCTGCTGGGCAGGCTGCATCCACCGCACCGACAAGGCCCCGAGCAAGTGGCAACAGGATGTGTTGGTAGATAAGAAGAAGCGCACAAAATGAGGGAGAGGCGAGCACCAATCCTCCCCATCGACTTGCGATGGGGAGGTGGCGCGCTGGAGCGAAGCGGAAGCGTGACGGAGGGGCCTTCGACGCCAGAGACCCCTCCGTCTGTCGCCGCTCGCGCGTCGCCTGACACCTCCCCATCGCAAGTCGATGGGGAGGATTAAGATGGAAGCAATTGCCCGCGCGCAAGCTTACAGCCCCTTTCTTGCAGGGTTGATCGAGCGCAATACCGACCTGATGCCGCTAATCGAAGCGGGCAAGTTCGATGAGGCGTTAGCCAGCGCGCGGGCCCGCATGTCAGACTCCATCGAAACCGCCCTGCGCAAACAACGCCAAGGCGTCGCGCTCGTCACTGCGATTGCCGACCTCGCAGGCATGTGGGATCTGACCAAGGTCACGCGCACCCTTTCCGACTTTGCCGACCATGCGCTCGACGCCGCGATTGCCGCAGCTATCGAGGAGCGCGTTCCCGGCGCACCCAATCAAGGCTTTGCCGTCATCGCGCTTGGGAAGCATGGGGGCCGCGAACTCAACTATTCGTCCGATATCGATCCCATATTCCTGTTCGACCCCGAAACGCTGCCGCACCGCGAGCGCGACGATGTTGCCGAAGCTGCGGTGCGTTACGGGCGGCGAGTGATCGAAATTCTAAGCAATATGGATGAGCACGGCTACGTCTTCCGTGTCGACATGCGGTTGCGTCCTTCGCCAGAGGTCAGCCCGATTGTCCTGCCCGTCGAGGCGGCGATCAGCTATTATGAATCCAGCGCGCTGGCATGGGAACAGGCGGCCTTCATCCGGTCGCGTGTAAGTTCCGGCGACCGCCAGCTTGGTGGCTATTTTCTGGGCGCGATCCAGCCCTTCATCTGGCGCAAGTCGCTCGATTTCGGGCAATTGAAAAACATCACTGCGATGACCGCGCAAATCCGCGACCATTATGCCAAAGGGCAGAAAATCGGTCTCGGCTATGATCTGAAGCGCGGGCATGGCGGAATCCGCGAATGCGAATTTTTCGCGCAGGCACATCAATTGATTCATGGCGGGCGAAACCCGGCATTGCGAATCGCCGACACAAGGGCGGCGCTGGCCGCACTGGCGGCGGCGGGGCCCATCAAGCCCGAAGAAGCGGTCACGCTGTCATCCGCTTATGAACAGCTTCGAACCATTGAACATCGGCTGCAGATGCACAGCGACCGACAGACGCACGAGATTCCTCCAGCCCGCGAAACCGCAGACGCGGTGGCGCGGTTGCACGGACTTGCCCATGCAAACGCGCTGGTAGAGACAATCCGGCCGATAACCGAAGCAGTCGCCGCCATTTACGACCGGATGGTCGACGCCAGCGGCAGCGATGGACCCCGGATGGCGGACGAAGGCCTGCCACTTGAGGAGCAACTTACAGACCTTGGTTATGCCGATCCGGCGGCGGTCATGCAGCGTATGGCGCGCTGGCGTAGCGGCAAAATTCGCGCAATCAGAAGTCCATCGGCGCGCGATGCGTTCGAGGCCGTGTTGCCCGCGATTATGAAAGCATTGGCGTGGTCCCCCGATCCTGAACACGCCATTGCCAGGTTCGACAATATGATCGAGGCGATGCCCAGTGCGATCAATGTGTTCCGCCTACTCGAGGCACGGCCCGGCCTGCTGCAACTGGTCGCCGACATATTGAGCTACGCCCCGACGCTGGCCGACGATCTGGGACGACAAAGCCGCTATCTTGACGCGCTGATCGACGCCAGCGCGATGGAACTGCCCGGAGAGGTTCCGGAATTGCAGGCGGCAATGCAGCGGCGGATTGGCGACGCGGATTATCAGGCAACGCTTGATATCGTGCGTGATTATGTCGGGGAGAAACGCTTCGCGCTGGGTGTGCAATTGATCGAGGGCCGCAACGATGCGCTCGATATCGCACGCACCTATGCGCATTTGGCCGAAACCGCCTTGCAGACATTGACCGCCGCGACAGTTGCGGAATTTGAAAAAACGCATGGCAAGGTTCGGGGCGGCGAACTGGTCATATTGGCATTGGGGCGGCTGGGAGGTGAAGCCCTGACCCATGCGTCGGATCTCGACCTCATCCTTCTTTTCACTGGCGACTTTCAATCCGAATCCGACGGGCAACGCCCCTTGGGTGCGACGCAATATTTCAACCGGCTTGCGCAGCGCGTCGTTGCAGCATTGTCGGTGCCGACCGCGTCAGGCGCACTCTATGAGGTGGATACGCGGTTGCGCCCGTCGGGGGCAGACGGCCTGCTTTGCGCTTCGGTCAAAAGCTTCGGCAAGTATCAGCGCGAGAATGCCTGGACGTGGGAACATATGGCACTGACACGCGCGCGCGTGCTGTTCGGTTCGGATAAGGCGAAAAGCGAAGTCGGTGCCATCATCGCCGACGTGCTGACCGCGCCGCGCGATGCCGCTAAACTCGGCGCCGACGTGGCTGAGATGCGCAAGGAAATGGCTACGCACAAGCAGCCCAAAGGTGACCTCGACGTCAAGTTGCTTGCCGGGGGGCTGGTCGATCTGGAATTTATCGTCCACGCTCTGCAGCTCGAAAAGCATGTCGCATTGCATCCGCAACTGGGCCGGGCGGTCGATGGCCTGGTTGCCGCCGGATATCTACCGCCCGATTTCGCGCAGGCTTATGCGCTGCTCGGACGCCTGTTGGTCATGATCCGCCTGATTGCGCCCGACTGCAATGTCCCGCCCGAGGCTGCGCAGGCGCTGATCGCGAAGAGCCTCGATCATGAAGACTGGGACAGCCTGATGGCGGCGATTAGGGATTATCGCGGGGTTGTCACCGCAGAGTGGGAGCGCCTATTCGGGGCCCGCGACTTTTGAAAAGGATGAACAATGATCGACGTGAACGATATGCTGCCCGACATCACCGTGGCCGACAGCGAAGGCAAGGCGGTCGATTTGAAGGGCTTGGGCGGCCCACTGGTGCTTTACTTCTATCCGAAGGCAGATACGCCGGGCTGCACGAGTGAAGCCAAAGACTTCACTGCGCTTGCAGGCGAATTCGCGAAGATCGGCGTATCCGTTTACGGCATTTCGAAGGACAAGCCTGCCAAGCTCGCCAAGTTTGCGGCTAAATATGGATTGGACCTCACATTACTGTCGGACGAGGCGAGCGATGCGACCGAGCAGATGGGCGCATGGGTAGAAAAGTCGATGTACGGGCGCAGCTATATGGGGATCGACCGTTCGACCTATCTCGTCGGCAAGGACGGCAGGGTCAAACAGGTCTGGCGCAAGGTAAAGGTAAAGGGTCACGCTGAAGAAGTGCTGGCAGCGGCGAAGGCGCTTTAGTTTAATCCTCCCCATCGACTTGCGATGGGGAGGAAAAAAGGACGATAATGACCGAAACCCTCGCCCAATCCTGCCTTAATGTCCTCATAATCGCCGACCCTGCGGCGAAGGTCATGGCCGCTCGCAAGGCGGCGCGCGACTGGCGGCTTGGGCGGCTGGAGCATGTCTTTGATTTCGCGATGCCCGACGCACCGGCGCGGCCCGACCATCCGATATTGCGGGCGCCGGGCCAAATGCCAAAGCGGCGCAAAGGCGGGACCGAGGCGAACCGCATCGCGTTGCTCCACGCCCTAGCCCATATCGAATTTGTTGCGATCGATCTGGCCTTTGACCTGGTCGGGCGCTTTGGCAGAGAATTTCCGCGCGAATTTGCCGATGACTGGACGAAGGTAGGTGCGGACGAGGCGATGCACTTCGCCCTGCTCGACCGTCGCCTGCGCCAACTGGGCAGTCATTATGGCGCGCATCCTGCCCATGACGGGCTGTGGGAATCGGCGTTTGAAACGCGCCATGATGCCCTTGCACGGCTGGCCGTGGTGCCGATGGTGCTGGAAGCGCGGGGGCTGGATGTTACGCCGTCGACGGTCGCGCGGTTCGAAGCGACAGGCGATTCGGCATCTGCACGCATCCTGAATCGCATCTATAATGACGAAATTTCCCACGTTTCTGCGGGAACAAAATGGTTCGAGGCAGGTTGTGCGGACCGCAATCTATTACCAAAGTATTACTGGAAAATACTGGTAAACCGCCATTTCCGGGGGTCCGTTAAGCCTCCATTCAACGACTCAGCGCGTTTGAGCGCCGGTTTGTCCCGCGATTATTACGCACAGGTTGCAATGCCCGAAACACTGCGTCACCACTCCTGACATAAGGGGTGGGCAGATCAACTGCCTTGGTAAAACTTCGGGGCTGCGCATTAGCGTGGGTCGCAACAAAAGGTAATTACACGCTATGGTTCGCAGCGCTTTGGCTTCATGCCAATCACTGACCTTCAAAGCTGTATCCGCATTTGGCATTATGATCGCTGCTTCTGCAGCAACGCCTTCTTATGCAAATTCAGCCGCCGCTTCCGATAATTTCCGTATCAAACCGGAAGATCTGAAGGCTAACCAGACCGCACTGGGTACTTCGGATCCTGAATTTCGCGCCCTGAATGACAGCTGGGGACGGGTCGTTGGCGCATCGACCAAGGTCGAAGTTGCCGTTCCTTCTATCAACCCCGTCGAAGTCATGAAATTTTCCAGCGGCTTTGGCTATCGCAACGCGCCGACGCGTGGCGCCAGCCGCAATCACAAGGGCATCGACATTCCTGGCCCTGTCGGCACGCCTATCTACGCTACCGCAGACGGTGTCATCGGCCGCGCACAATGGGTCGGCGGTTATGGCAAATATGTCGAAATCAATCATGGCAACGCCGTTCAGACGCGTTATGGCCATTTGTCGGCGATGAACGTTGTCCCTGGCCAGCGCGTCCGCAAGGGTGATATTCTCGGCTATATGGGTTCCACGGGACGTTCGACGGGAAGCCATCTTCATTATGAAGTGCGTATTGCAGGCGAAGCCATCAACCCGGTGGCTTTTTTATCGCCTAACGCACCGTCCGCAAATGTCTTGCTTGCTGCCAAAACAACTGATAGCAAAGCCATGGGCGGACCAGCTGAAGACGAGTAAGCTAACCGGCTAAACGCATCACCTTTGGGAGAGGGTGTAATCTGGGGGCTGGCACAAGGTAACTTTGCCGCCCCTTTTCTTTGTCTTCCACTCCTCCTACATTGCGCGCATGGTTGAAACCGATGTCATTTCCCTGACAGACAACGCCGCGCGCCGCGTCGCCGAAATTGCCGTAAAGCTCGGCAAAGCACCGATATTGCGGCTGTCGGTCGAAGGCGGGGGGTGTTCGGGCTTCCAGTACAGATTCGGTCTGGCCGACACC
Organism: Sphingomonadaceae bacterium; assembly: GCA_016742125.1. Lineage (GTDB taxonomy): Bacteria > Pseudomonadota > Alphaproteobacteria > Sphingomonadales > Sphingomonadaceae > Sphingorhabdus_B. The sequence continues at coordinate 108,452 of JACVCM010000001.1, forward strand.
GTCGAGGCCGACGATGTCCGTGCCGAAGGCGAAGGCGCTTCGCTTGTGGTCGATCCTGTCAGCCTTGATCTGGTTCGCGGT
>JACVCM010000035.1 GCA_016742125.1 Sphingomonadaceae bacterium
GGCCACGGCATCCGCTCCATCGATGACCCGACGCTAATCGCTCACTTGGCCAAACACGAGATCCCCCTGGAAATTTCCCTCACCTCCAACGCCAAAACAGGCTCGGTCTCCAGCCTTGCAGCCCACCCCGCCAAACGCTTCTATGACTCCGGCGTGCCTATCATCCTCAACACGGACGACCCCGCCCTCTTCCAAACCACCCTGGCTAACGAATACGCCGTCGCCGCCAATATCCTAGGCTTCACTCCTAAGGATTTGGAGCGCCTCCGCCAGAACGCGTTTCGCTACGCATTCGCTTATCGAGGATCGCCCGCAACTGCGCCGCATCCCCCTTCGCCACCGGGCTCACCTTCTTGAAATCCTCGCGCGATTGCAATTGCCTCCGGTATCGCGCAAAGTACTCCTGCAAGTCCCCGCCGTACTCGAAGCTGTACATGATGTCGGCGAAGTCCCGCGTGTGCTGCAACCCCAACGCGTGTCCGCTCTCATGCACGCACGTCAAAAACAAAATCGTAGCGGCCAGCAGCGGATCCTTCTCCTCGTTCGCCATCGTGCCGTTGATCACCAGATCGTGAACGAGCTTCCCCTTCACCATCTTGGCGATCGACGAACCGTAAAGCCCCCGGTACTGCGGATTCAACCAGCGGAAGCGCAACTCCGCGTCGTCTTCTTTGTCCACGGCCTTCACAATCAACTTCCCCTCGCTCGCCGCCTCCCACTGCTTCATCGCCGCGTGCGCCAGCGGCGCCTCCGGATGCGGATCCACCCAATAGAGCAGCGTCAAGGCAAATGCGAGTAAATTCATGGCGCCTCAGTTTTGCGAGTGCGGATGCGTATGCGTCCGCAGTACGGATTCTAGCGCTTCAATCCGCTTCCGCAAATCCTCGATGGAATCGCCTTCGGGGTCCGGCAATTGGCCATGTTCCAAATCGTCCACCACCTGTCCGCGCGTCCGCACGATCCTTCCCGGAATGCCCACCACCGTCGAATCGTCCGGCACCGGATGCACCACTACGCTCCCGGCGCCGATCTTCACATTGTTGCCAAGGGTAATATTGCCCAGCACCTTCGCTCCCGTCCCCACCACAACATGGTTCCCCAACGTCGGATGCCGTTTGCCCTTGTCCTTACCGGTACCGCCCAAAGTCACGCCCTGATACAAAATCACGTCGTCGCCGATCACCGCCGTCTCCCCGCTCACCACTCCCATGCCGTGATCGATAAACAAGCGCCGCCCGATTGTCGCCCCCGCATGAATCTCCATGCCGGAAATAGCCCCCGCCACCTTCCGCACCCCCCCCGCCGCACCCTGGCTTTTGGCGACAATCGCCTGCAAGATACGCGCGTCTGATGCGACATTTTGGACAACCTGCGACTGCACGCCCATCGTCTGGCGGAAAGCCGACATGGCGGTGTCGAGCCGGTTCTTGGCTTCAGCCAGGCGGGCGTCCGACTTGAGCAGTCGTTCGGCAGAGCCCGGATAGAGCCGTTGGAACTGCGCATCCAAATCATCGACCTTGAAATCAATGCCTTGCGCCTGCACCATCAGCTCATCGATCTGCTGCAAGGTCCGGGTCAGTTCATCGAGTTGCGGAAAATCTATCCGCTCGAGATGCTTCGCACCCTGCTGAATGATGGTCGCTTCATTCTGCAATTGCGTGATCTGCTGGTTGATCTGTTGCAGCGCGCGGGCAGCTTGCAGCAGATTCTGGCTGTAGTTGGTGGCATCGAACACCGGGATTGCCATTGCAGGCGACGCCGGCACCAATGTTGCCGCTGCGATGCCGCCGCTAGCGGCAAGGCCCAGCAATATGGGGAGGATATGCTTCTTCATGTGTTTTCTCCTATGTTGGAGGGTGGGGGAAGGAATTCGTTGAGTAGGTCGGCCGCCCAATCGAGCCCACGAGCGCGCAGGAACGCGGAGGCGAAATCCGCTTCGCGGTGGTCGGCGAGCAGCGCATCGATTTGCTTCTGGCTTTCCGGATCGGATGCGCCGCAAAAGGCCAGCGCGATGTCGCCCAGTCCCAGTTCAAACAGGCGGTTGCCGCGCGCGCTTTGCAGATAATATTGGCGCTTGGGAGTAGCCCTTGCGATCAGCTCGATCTGGCGTGCATTCAAACCAAAAGCATCATAAGCCGCCTTGCTTTGCGGTTCGATCGCCCGGTCGTTGGGCAGAAATATCCGCTGCGGGCAGCTTTCGATGATGGCTGGGGCGATTGCGCTGCCCGCCACATCGGCAAGGCTCTGCGTTGCAAACACCACACCCACATTTTTCTTGCGCAACACTTTGAGCCATTCGCGGATGCGCGCGGCAAACAATGGATTGTCGAGGAACAGCCAGGCTTCATCCAATATCAGCAATGTCGGACGGCCATCGAACCGCGCTTCCAATGCGTGGAACAAATAGGTCAGCACTGGCGCGACCACCGAGGGCGTCGCCATCAAGGCTTCGGTCTCGAAACATTGCACGAGCGACGCGCCGAGACTAGCGGCCTGGTCCGCATTCTCGACCGCATCGAGCAGCCGCCCGAACGGGCCTTCCAATGTATAGGGCAGCAATGCCGATTTGAGTGCGTTCGATTGCAGCAGCAACGATAGCCCGGTGAGCGTCCGCTCATTAGCAGGCGCAGACGCCAGACTGATCAGCGCGGACCAAAGCGCTTCCTTGACCTCGGGCGTGACCGCCACTTGCTCATGCGCGAGGAGACCGGCAAGCCAGTCCATCGCCCAAGCCCGCGTCTCGTCGCCGTCGATATGGCGTAATGGCTGGAAGGCGAGCGCTTCAGCAGCATCGTCGCCGCTGCCGAGCGCATGGTGCGACCCGCCCATAGCCAGCACGGCAGCACGCGCTGAAAAGCCTTTGTCAAAGATGAAGATTTGTGAATTCGCATAACGCCGGAACTGCAAGGCCAATAAAGCGAGCAAGACCGACTTGCCTGCACCGGTTGGCCCGACAATCAGCATATGGCCGACATCGCCGACATGCGTGGACAAACGGAAAGGCGTCGAGCCGCTGGTCTCGGCGTAGAGCAGAGGCGGCGCGTTCAGATGTGCGTTTCGGGGCGGGCCCGCCCAGACGGAGGACAAAGGCACCAGATGCGCAAGGTTAAGCGTATGCACCAATGGCTGGCGGACATTGGCATAAACCTGCCCCGGCAGGCCCGAAAGCCAGGCTTCGACGGCATTGACGCTTTCGCGCTTTGCCGTGAACCCTAAGCCATTGACAATCCGCTCGATGCGGCGAACCTTGTCCTCGACCTTGGCGCGCGATGGGTCCGAGACGGTGATTGTGGTGGTGAGGTAACCGAAGGCGACATGGTCACCGCCGAGTGCCTGCAACGCAGAGTCGGCATCGACGACCTTATTGTCGGCATCGCTGTCGAGCAGCTGCGCGGGCTGGTTATACATGACCTCGCGGACCAAGGCCGTGATCGATTTGCGCTTGTTGAACCATTGGCGGCGCAGCTTGGTGAGCGTCGATGTCGCTTGGCTTTTGTCGAGCGCAATGAACCGCGTGACCCAGCGATAGCCAAAATCCTGATGGTTAAGCGCGTCCAAGATACCCGGACGGCTGAGGTTCGGAAATCCCAATATGGTTAGCGTGCGGATGTGATGATTGCCGAGCTTCGGTTCGAGACCGCCAATGAACGGCGTATCGACCAGCAGCGCATCGAGATAGATCGGTGTTTCCGGAACCGCCAACCTATGCCGCTTCTCCGAAATGGTGCCGTGCAGATAGGTGAGCGCTTCTTCGCTAGTGAGCGGAGCAATTTCGGGCATAAAGCCAGCGAGCAAATCCGCAGCACGGTTGGTCTCGTCGATAAATCCGGCGAGTGCCTCGCGCCAGTCGCGTGTCCGTTGGCCATCGCTGCGTTCGACAAGGACGCGCGCGGCGCTATCGCTCTGGTCGGCGGGCGGCATCCAGACCAGCGTCAGATAATAATGACTCTCGAAATGTGCCCTATTTCCACTGTCCGGCGTTGAACCTTCACCCGTGCCGTTAAAGTCCGCGCGCCGCTCGGAATCGACCAGCCATGATGCTGCATCAGGGAATGAACTTTCAGGATAACCGATTGCCGGACAGCGGGTTGCCTCGAAGAACAACGCCCATCCCGAGCCGAAGCGTTTGAGGACATTATTGGCGCGCGCGGCAGTTCCCATGAGTTCGGCTTCGGTCGCGCTTTCCAGATCGGGGCCACGGAATTTAAGTGTGCGCTGGAAGCTGCCATCCTTGTTGAGGATCACGCCATCGGCAACCAGTGCCGCCCAGGGCAGATGATCCGCGAGCCGGTCGGCACTGCTGCGATATTCGTGCAAGGCTAGCATGACCAATGCCCCTTCTGCCTTATGTGGCGGATCAGCACGGCGGCAAAATCGGGATCATGCCTGGCGGCAAAGACCGCGGCGCTGTGTGCTGCCGCCCAGAGCAATATGCCCGCCAGCCATTGTTGCAGGCCGAGGCCAATTGCCGCCGAAAGCGTGCCGATGAGGATGGCAATGGCGCGCGGGACACCCGCCAGCAGGATCGGCTCGACCAGCGCGCGGTGCAGTGGGGCTTCAAAGCCTTCGAGATGTGTCGACTCGCTCATGCGATCACCGCGCCGCCGCCAAAGGAGAAGAAGGAGAGGAAGAAGCTGGAAGCCGCAAAAGCGATCGACAGCCCGAACACGATCTGGATCAGTTTCCTGAATCCGCCTGCGGTCTCGCCAAAGGCAAGTGTCAGTCCGGTGACGATGATGATGATCACCGCCATGATCTTGGCAACCGGGCCTTGGACCGATTCGAGCACCTGCTGGAGCGGTTCCTCCCACGGCATGCCCGAACCTGCGGCCAGTGCCGGATTGGAAAGCGCGATACACAACGCCGCTGCACCGATGATAAGCGTTGCGTGTTGGGTAGATGACGAACGGACTTTAGCCATGTCGGGCCTCCTTGATGGGCGTTGGTTTGATTGGGGTGGGAAATTGGTTGAGTTCGTGCAGGTCGTAAACACCATCGGCGTTCAGCCCGGTGAGCCTTGCGACACTTGCTATGCGTCGTTCGGCGCCGCGCCCCGAAATGAAGATGATCGTGTCGATTGCCTCGGCGATGAGCGCGCGCGGAACGGTGGCGACGCATTCCTGGATCAGCTGTTCGAGCCGGGTGAGCGCGGCGGAGGCGCTATTGGCGTGAACCGTGGCGATCCCGCCGGGATGGCCGGTATTCCAGGCTTTGAGCATATCGAGCGCCTCGCCGCCGCGGACTTCGCCAACGATGATCCGGTCAGGGCGTAGCCGCAGCGTCGAGCGCACCAGATCGGCCATCGTAACCAAACCCGCTTTTGTGCGCAGCGCGACGGTATCGGGCGCTGCACATTGCAGCTCGCGCGTATCCTCGATGATGATAATACGCTCATTGGTTGCAGCCATCTCGGCGAGCAGCGCGTTGGCGAGCGTCGTTTTGCCCGAACTGGTGCCGCCCGCGATCAGGATATTGTGGTGCGCGGCGACGCTCTCGCGGAGCAGGTCGGCCTGCACAGGCGACATCAAGCCATCGGCAACATAGTCATCCAGCGTGTAGCTGCGCGTGGCAGGCTTGCGGATGGCAAAGCAGGGCGCCGCAGATACCGGAGGCAGCAATCCTTCGAAGCGTTCGCCTGCCCGGGCAAACCCGTGCGGTGGCAGCTCGGCGCTGACGATCGGGCATTCGCGCGTCACTTCGGCGCGGATATGGCTGGCGACCAATCTAATGATCCGCTCGCACTGCGATGCGGGGATGACGATGCCGGTATCGCTGCACCCTTCGCCCAGGCGGTCGATGCGGAGCTTGCCGTCTGGATTGACCATGACTTCCTGGGTCAGCGGATCGGCCAAGGCTGCGGCAATGTCCGGTCCCATCGCCGATTGCAGCATGGCATAGGCGCGTGCCGCGCTGATGGTCGAATTGTGCCCGCGCTCGCTCATGGCGTATCCTCCGCAGGCGTCAGCGCGCGGTTGCCAGAAGCCATCGCCTTGCCGACCTGGGCGACGAACTTGTTGAAGCGGCCGAGGCCCGAAGCCCGCGCTGCGATATCACCCTCGGGAATCGGCGGGGTGACCGAGAGCTGGTAATGGACGAACAAGGCAAAAGCTTCGATCAGCACATGCCCGTCGCGTTCGATCCGGGCCAACTGGTTGGATATCCGGTCAAGCCGGACGCCGAAACGCTCCTCGGCCTCGCTTGCGCCTGCGGCATTGATCCAGGCGGTGAGTGCATCGACGAGGATGGCGGATTTGGTGACGCCGGGCTTGGCAGCGAGCGCTTCCAAGCGCTCTGCAAGCTTGGGCGTCAGAAACAGCTGATAACGGACTTTGGATTTGCGCATCGTCAGAAACTCGGCACCAGATCGTCACGACCTGAGCTTTCATTGATCGCATGGGCATTGGTCAGCGCAGTCTGGCTACGCACATGGTCCATGTTGCGCTGGTCGCTCGCAGGATCATTCTCGTCCTCGCCGGAGATAGGCAGGTCGAGTTGCTCGGGATTTGCCGTTTTCACTTTGGCAACATCGGGAAGCTCGGGCTGTTTGGCTTGTTGCAATCCGCCGTCCTGCTTTTCGGTGTCATCATCGGCCTTGGCGCCCAGCCGCACATCGGTATGCGCGACAATATTTGCCCAATCATCTTTGCGGGTAGCAGGACAATCGCGGTAGCCAGCGCCGCCAAGGCGTGGCGGTGACAGCACGCGATGCGTGAAATTGGCATCTTCATAATAGCGCAGCTTCTTTGCGCGGATCGGCGCGAGGCCCGACACCATGACAATCTCGTCAGCAGGCGGCAGCTGCATGACTTCGCCAGGGGTCAGCAAAGGCCGGGCGGTCTCCTGGCGGCTGACCATGACATGCCCGAGCCAGGGCGACAGCCTGTGGCCTGCATAGTTGCGCATCGCGCGCTGTTCGGTGGCTGTGCCGAGTGCATCCGATATTCGCTTGGCGGTGCGCTCGTCATTGGTCGAGAAACACACCCGGACATGGCAATTGTCGAGGATGGCGTTGTTCTCGCCATAGGCTTTGGAAATCTGGTTGAGGCTCTGCGCGATCAGGAAGGCACGGATGCCATAGCCTGCCATGAAGGCGAGCGAGGTTTCGAAGAAATCCAGACGGCCTAAAGCGGGAAACTCGTCGAGCATCATCAGCAATTTATGCTTTGGCGCAGCAGCGCCCGATACGTCGAGCTGCTCGGTCAGACGGCGGCCAATCTGGTTCAAGACCAACCGGATCAGCGGCTTGGTCCGCGAAATGTCCGAAGGCGGCACCACCAGATAGAGCGAGCAGGGCTGTGTGCCGTCAACCAGATCGGCAATCCGCCAGTCGCAGGCGCTCGTCACCGCAGCCACCGTCGGATCGCGGTAGAGGTTGAGGCAGGACATTGCGGTCGAAAGCACGCCGGAGCGTTCATTTTCGCTTTTGTTCAGAAGCTCGCGGGCGGCAGATGCGACGACGGGATGGACCATTGGTTTATCGGCGCTGCCGATATGGTTGGTAGTCATCATCCGCTTCAACGTTGCCGCAAAGCTTCGCTGTGGGTCGGAGAGCAGGCTGGCTACGCGGGCGAGGGTCTTTTCCTGTTCGGCATAAAGAACATGCAGGATGGCACCCACGAGCAGCGCGTAGCTGGTCTTGTCCCAGTGATTGCGGCGTTCCAGTGCGCCTTCGGGATCGACTAATATGTCGGCGATGTTCTGGACATCGCGCACTTCCTGGGCGCCGCGCCGGACTTCGACCAGCGGATTATAGCGCGCCGAACGAATGTCGGTCGGGTTGAACAGCAGCGCATGGCTGAACGTTGCGCGCCAGCCAGCGGTCAGCTGCCAGTTCTCGCCCTTGATGTCGTGAATGACAGCAGAACCGGTCCACGAAAGCAACGTCGGAATGACAAGGCCAACGCCCTTGCCAGAGCGGGTCGGCGCAAAGGCCATCACATGTTCAGGACCGTCATGGCGGAGGTAATCGTCGCGCAGCTTGCCCAAGAATACGCCGTGTGGGCGGTGCAGACCGGCAGCATTGGTTTCGCGGGTGCTCGCCCAGTGGGCCGACCCATAGGTCGTGACCAACCGCGATTGGCGGGCGCGCCAAAGCGAGCCGCCTATCGCTGAAGCACAGCCCAGAAATCCGCTTGCTGCCGCGAGCGATCCCGCCTTGTCGAAGACCAGAGGCGCATAAGCGTCATATTCATACCACCAAATGAAGAGCTGCCAGGGACGGTAGATCGGGAAATCAGCAAAGTGGAACCAGGCTGTTCCCAATTGCGCCTGATAGCCCAGCATGGCCGCAGCCCATTGTGTTGCTATCCAAACGCCTAGCACCATGATCGCAAACACGATCAGGATTTGGCCGATAAGGAGTTTGGTGGGGGTCACAGGCTATCCTCGCTTCAACCCCGAACGGATGAAGATCAGGACGTCGAAACTAGACTTGGAAGACGGGGAGCATCAGTGCACCTCAAGCGCTGCATCATGCGTCTTCGTCGCATGATGCCCGTGAACCGTTTACCATTTGATCAATGGCGCGGTGTAGATGTGCTTCTTGGATTGTGAATCGTTGAAGTGTAACCGATTTTTCTTGATCGGTAATCTCCCGTTCATCTTGAAAATGGCAGCTAAACGCTGTAATTCAATCAATTAAGCATATCCTCTCGCTACATGGTGGTGGTGATGACACGCCAAAATGTAAATCTGAGAAACTTGATCTCGCAATATCAGAATGTTGCGAGCTTGGCAGAGTTGCACGAACTGCTCCACCGTTCGACCCGCGCGCTGGGCTTTGCGCATTTCATGCTGATCCATCACACCGATCCAAGCAAACCGAATGATTTGCTCGTTCACTTGCATAATTATCCGGCCAATCAGGCAACAGCCTATTTCGAAGAGCAGCATTTCCGGCACGACCCCGTGCTGCAAGCCTGTAACTACACCAATGTCGGTTTTGCCTGGGACGAGATTCACACCCTCATCCAGATGACACCCCGGCTTCAGAACACACTTAACAGTTGCCGCGGCTATGGACTGGGCGAGGGATACACTGTTCCTGCCCATGTCCCGGGTGAACCGCCTGGATCATGCAGCTTTGTAACAAAGGCGGGGATTCCCTTGCCGCGCGAAAATCTTATCGCTGCGGAACTCATTGGCAGTTTTGCTTTCCAGGCCGGGCGGCGGATTACAGGACTTGCAGCGAAAGGATATCCGACTGCGACGCGGTTGACGCAGCGCCAGCGTGATTGTGTCTATTGGATGGCCCGCGGCAAGACCGACTGGGAAATAGCGACGATCCTTGGGATCGGCGAAGAAACGGTTACCCAGCATATCAACCTCGCGCGCAAACGCTATTGCGTCGACAGGCGGACGGCGTTGGCGGTCCGTGCCGTCCATGATGGTCAGGTGAGCGCCATCGGTGGTTGGCACTAGTCCCTTCCAAAGGGGGAATAGCCAAGTAGCACAATAATCGCGCACTATCCGGTCCATGAAAGGATCCGGATATTGGCCGTAAATTCTGCCAGCAAGGATGTTCTCTGCGAATGGAATGGGGGAAGCTCTGACCGGCCTGCGGTTGCAGCGATATGACCCCATCCAATCCGCTTTTTGCAGGGTACGATTGGAGTGATCCGGCGCACTACGCCTATCTACTCAAACTTGGTCGTCCTGGATTGATGTGGGAATGGCTGCGCCGCGATCCCGGCTATCAGGCTATAGCACCGGTAGAACCGCCAGAGCCAGCCACAGGTCCGCACGGTTACAATCTGTTGATACCCGCTCCCCGGGCGGCGGTCGATCGCTGGGGGTTGCACTTTCGTGGAATCGGCCAGCGTTGCCGCAGGTGACGCACGGCTTTTCTGGTCGGTTTCTATTGATGCAACGGCTTTGACCGTCCGTGCCGACACTGTGAAGCGACCTGCAGACGGGTTGGATCTTTTGAAACTGCTCAAATTCGCTTCGGTCGTCGTCGATGACGACGGCGCTGAATATCTCTCGCTCGGCAATGGCCAGCACTGCCTGCGTCTGGACGTGGTGTCGGGCAGCGTGTTGGACGGGCTGGTGAATCTTTGCTTTCTAGCCCCGAGCGTTGCGCACCTTCCGCATATGGCCGAATCACTGTCCGTTTTCAGCTTCCTTTTGAACCACGGTAGGTTTCCGAAGCCTTCGCGCGCACATTATGTTTTAGCCAAACGCCAAGCCGCATTGCTGCAAACCTATGATGCGCTGGTGGCAGGTGCCAGCCAGCGCGAGGTTGCCATTGCCTTTTTCGGGCCAAGCCGCGTGGCTGCCGAATGGAATGGCCGGTCGGATGCGATGCGCTCGCAAATCCGCAGACTGTGCAGATCGGCCCATGCGACGGCGGCGGGCGGCTATAAATCTCTATTGCAGCCTTGATTGCAGCAAAGACTGAATCCGTTCGGTGTCGGTCGATCAGTCGCCTTGGGGGCGTTTGGCCTCCGCTGGCTCGACGCTCGAATCAACCACAGAAAGTCGGGGAATCAGCATCTGATACGGCTCGACATCCAGACATTGTGCCAAATCGGCGACCGTCTCGATCGAAGCCGCATAGAGGCCGCGTTCGAGCGCGCTGACATAGGTGCGATCCATTTTTGCCTCGTGCGCCAATGTTTCTTGCGATAAGGCTTTGGCGTGGCGAAGCTGACGAAGATTGCGTGCAAAGATTTCCCGGATGGTCACAGCGCCATGCGAGGGCATTGCGCTGTTTTTATCTACGGAGTATACTCGTCAATCGTTACGGTTTGGAGCGGGTTAAATTCGCCGGTTGGAAATGATGGCAGAGATTGATCCCCGGATACAGGCTCAGGCCCCGTCAGACGATACGGTGACCTATTATGACCGGCAGCATTTTCTGACCTACGCCCGGCTGATCGATGCTGCCGAAGAGGGTGCCGATTGGCAGAAAAGCGCGGCAAGCATACTCTATCGCGATGTGGAGAGCGATCCTGCGGCTGCGGAGCTTTGCTATCGCAGTCACTTGGCGCGCGCACGGTGGATCGTAGACGCCGGTCTTGGCGATCTCGAATACCAATAAGCTCGATTGAGCGACTTGGAAAACCCCGATCGGCGTAGAGGATACTTCCGACGCACAAATATCTCGCTATTTATCGATAGCGCGCCGTTACCTATCGTGCCCAACAGCGGTGCTTTTGTCGCCCACTTCCAATAAGCCAGTCTGCAGACGGCGGTTTTGAACTCAGGCTGTTAGCGCTTCAGTGTAGTTTCGATCGGCAAGGCCAGTTTCAATGCGCCCCATCCGAGCAATCCGCATCAGGCGATCGATAAGATGCGGCTCGGTGACGGTATCCGCCGCGATGGATCAATATGTTCCGTTTCTGGGTTTCTGTATTTCAGCATCACCATCATTTCCGGACATGCAGGCCACCAAACAACCCGGCTTGGATCGCATCTAACTCGGATTGACACGCCACTGACTGACTGAACGTTAGGAAAAATCAGTGATTGCAACGTCCCAACCCGTTTAGGTTTGCAAGCTTGAGCCGAGGCGACCTTGATCATTCACATCAGGGAGCGGCAATGCCGGCCCTATTACAACGCTGCGCATTGCTATTACTGGCCATGAAGCATCGGTCTGTGTTTCAATTACACTAAGCTAAAGTGTGCTTAGGTCTCCCGAACAATAAGCTTCGTTGGCAGTGTCACGGATTTCGGTCTTGCGCCATCCAGTTGCTGCATCAGTTTTTCCACCAATATGGTGCCTGCAATGCTGGTATCCTGTTCGATTGTCGTGATCGAGGGAGAAAAATGCGCGGCTGGGGGAATGTTATTGTAGCCGACAAGCGAATAGTCGTGCGGCGGAATCAGCCTTTCCTGGCGGAATGCACTTATCACCGCCATTGATGCGGTGTCCGAAAATGCGAAAACCGCATCAGGCCTTTTCCCGCTCTGCAGATATTCGCGCGCTTTGCTCATCGTTTCGGAAAAAGCCATCATATCTATACGCAGTAGATCAAGTTCAACCTCGGTAGACTCTCTCGCGGCCTCAGCCAGCCCGGCATAGCGCAACCTTATCTCTTCATGCGCGATGTTGCCGACAAACACCCAACTCTTCCGGTGCAATTGCAAAAAACGCTCTCCGGCAAGGCGTCCGCCGGCGAAATTGTCGCTGCCGACGGCGCAATAGCCGGATTCGGCCATTACCGCGCCCCATACCGCCATGGGAATATCCTTGCGCGCAAGCTCGCGCAAAATGGGCTCGCGCATCCCCTGCCCCAGAATGATGAAACCATCGGCCCCGCGCGAACGGTGCAAATCGACGTAGTCCCCAACGCTTTCAAGGCCAGCGGGCGATAGCAACAGATCGACATCGCGCACCGAAAGCGCCTCAGAAACGCCTGCCAGAAGTTCATAGATGAAAGGATCGCCGATCGCGCCATGCCGGTGCGAATGAAAATCGAGCACTACGGCGACCGTATTCGTCCTGACCTGGCGCAATTTCTGCGCATTGCGATTGACTGCATAGCCATGCTCGCGCGCAACTTCGAGAATGCGGGCGCGCTTGTCCTCCGAAACCAGTCGGCTGCCGCTGAGCGCGCGCGACACTGTCGGTTTCGAAACCTGGGCTAGGCGCGCAATATCGTCCATGGTGGGGCGCATCGCGCGTCGCCGCTTTTCTGCCATTTGACTGGATTCCATTCTTTCTTTCAGTGAAGTGATCGAAGCACAATTTGACGGACGCGGCAACGGCTTTGACCTTTTCGCTATTGAAATGGATTTCATAGCTTCATATTAAAGGTCGATTGTGAGGGAGGATGTCGTGAAATCGTTGTTGCAGCCGGATTATGTCGTGGCATTATGGAATTGCGATTTCATGCAGTGCGGGCGGATATGACTGGCCCTGCACCATCAATTCCTTCGGAAATTTTCGACAGCCTTTTCGTCGATGTGCAGGCGCGCAAACTTTATGGCGATTCCAAAAGCTTCGCCGACGCTGTGCCACGTCGGCATCCATCGGACATTTTACAGGAATGGCAGGATAAACGGCTGCTGACAGATACCGCGCTGCGTAATTTCATTGACGCAAATTTTGAACTCCCTGCCCAATATGATCACGCCAATGACGGCACAGCGGATTTTGAAACCTATCTTGCCAATGCCTGGAACGCATTGACGCGAACACAATTGGAAGCGGCGCCTTATTGTTCGGCACTCGCGCTACCCCGACCCTTTGTGGTGCCTGGAGGTCGCTTTCGCGAACTATATTATTGGGACAGCTATTTCACCATGCTTGGTCTTGATGTCAGCGGTCGTCACGATCTGATTGAGGACATGATTGGGAATTTCGGCAGCCTGCTCGATCGCTTTGGCATGATCCCCAATGCCACGCGGAGCTATTATCTCAGCCGATCGCATCCACCGCTTTTCTATCTCGCCGCTGGCTTGTCGCAGGATCAATCGGTCGCATGCCGCCGCCGCCGGTTGGCATGGATGCGGCAGGAGCATGGTTTCTGGATGGCGGGTGAGGATATGGTCACCCCAGGCGAAACGCACCGCCGGGTGGTGCGGCTGCCGGACGGCACGCTGCTCAACCGTTATTGGGACGATCGCGCCCAACCGCGCGACGAAAGCTGGATCGAGGATTTCGAACTGGCCGCCAATTTGCCGGATGCGGCCAAAGCGGCGCTGTGGCGCAATCTGCGAGCGGCGGCCGAAAGCGGCTGGGATTTCAGCTCGCGCTGGCTGGCCGATGGCCAGTCGCTGGAGACGATTTCCACCACGCGGATCTTGCCTATCGATCTCAATTGCCTGCTTTTCGGCCTTGAACAGACCATCGCCAGCGAGGCAATGGCCTTGGGCGATCAGACCGAAGCCGCGGCATTTGAGCGGCGCGCACTGCAACGATCGGCGGCGATCGCGACCTATTTGTGGACCGAAGAAGGCGGGTTTCATGCTGATTACTGGCTTGATGCAGGCGCGCCGTCGGCGCAGATTACCGCCGCCGCCGCCTTCCCGCTTTTTACCGGGCAGTGCAGCGTAGATCGGGCGCGCCGAACAGTGGATGCGCTGCGAAACTTGCTGGCCCCCGGCGGCCTGCTGACGACCATGTCGCACACTGGACAGCAATGGGATGCGCCCAATGGCTGGGCACCGTTGCAGTGGGTCGCCTGCCAAGGGTTGCAACGATATGAGGAGAAGGACCTGGCCGAAGAGATCGCGCGGCGCTGGCTGGCGCTGGTCGAACGACATTATCGCGCCAGCGGGCAGATTATGGAAAAATATGATGTGATTGCCGAAACCGCAGGCGGCGGCGGCGAATATGCCGTGGAAATCGGCTTTGGGTGGACCAATGGCGTTGTGCTCGCACTGAAACGCATGCTGGACCAGGCGGATACGGGCTTAACGCAATAAAATAACTCAGTTTGGCGACAATTTGAAATTCATATTGAAATGCATTTCATATCGCGTTACAAGGGCTTCACTATCTTGACGCAAAACAGTCTGGAAGGGGAGGATGAGGATCAAGCGCGCAATCCTTGCGCTGCGATGCGCCGACAATGATTGTTCGGCCAGCGTCAGGCGCCCACCGAACCGCCTCCATTGCAGACAGACAAATACATCCAGGATCGCCTCTGCGGTCACTGGAAGAGCATAAGATATTTTCTGATGGGAGAGTGATTATGAGAAAATTATTTCTATTGTCGTCGGTTGCGGCCGTTGCGATTGCAACCCCCGCCTTTGCGCAGGATGAGGCCGCAGCTTCAGATGAAGATAAGCAAGAAATCATCGTGACCGGAACGCCCGGCGGATCGGAACTGCGGAAGCAGGATGCTAGTTTTGCAATCACCACGGTTTCAGCCGACGAACTGGGTGCCGCCGCGCCGAAAAGCACAGCGGAAGTCTTTGCCCTTGTTCCCGGCGTGTGGGCCGAAAGCTCGGGCGGCAAGGCGGGCGCCAATATCGACGTGCGCGGGCTGCCTGGCGGCGGCGACGCGCCCTATGTCACCGTCGCGATCAATGGTTCGCCGGTTTACGGCACGCCAATGCTCTCCTTTTTTGAGCAGAGCTCGATCTTTCGCGCCGATGAAACCGTAGGCTCGGTCGAAGCGCTGCGCGGCGGCCCCAATGCCGTATTCGGACGCGGTGAGCCCGGCGTTACTCTCAATTTCCGCTTGAAAGAGGGGCAGGACGATACCGAGGGCCGCGTAAAACTCTCAACCTCCGATTATGGCCTTTTCCAGTTTGATGGCGTGGTCAGCGGCAAGCTTGCCGAAAATCTCTATTATATGGTCGGCGGCTATTATTCGACCTCGCCTGGCATCCGCGACGCGCAGTTCAATTCCGAACAGGGCTGGCAGATCACCGGGCAGCTGACCTATCGGTTCGACAATGGCAAGATCAACCTGTTCACCAGGCAGACCGACGATGTCGGCCAATGGTATCTGCCCATGTCGCTGGTATCAGGCAATGATCTCGGCACATTCTCGCAGCTTGGCAATGCAACGCGCTACCGCACACTGCAGATCGATGGCACCGGTGCAACCAAGCGGTTCGATTTCAAAAATGGCCGCGGCTGGCGCGGTAATATCTCTGGGTTGAATATCGACCTCGACATCTCGGATTCGCTGACGCTTGGCAACGACTTCTCCTTCACCAAGGGTTCTGCCGACACATATGGGCTGGTGCCCGATGGTGCGCCAGTGCGGGTATCGAGCCTGCCCGCGAACGGCGCGCGGCCCGCAGGAACGGCATCGACATTGGGCGGCGTCGCCCTTGCTGGCACCGAATATGTCCAGAATTACGGCCATTGGGTCGTCCAAAAGGATCTGGAATCGCTCTCCAACGACCTTTCGCTCGCCTGGAAAACCAATCGCAACGAACTGACCATCGGCTATTACCACTCCAACTATTCGTCCGACGATTTCTGGACATTGGGCAATTTCACGCCGCTTCACAATGTCCAGAATGGCGATTTCCTAGCCGCCAATGTGACATGCGCCAATCTGCAGACCGCCGGTTCTGGTTCGGGCTGTTGGCGCTATGGCATCGATTCGACCGGCAAGGCCAATGTAAACGCCCTCTACCTCGCCGATTCGTTTGAGGTAACTGACAAGTTGCGGCTCGATGGCGGTATTCGCCGCGAATGGATCAAGCTGACCTATCGGCTCGACGCAGGTCCAGGCTATCCCGATGGCACGCAGGATTTGAACACCACGCTCAAGGATTCGGCATGGGCCTATACCGTTGCAGGCAATTATGCCTTTTCCGATAGTTTCGGGGCCTTTGCCCGCTACTCAGACGGCTTTGTGATGCCGCATTTCGATGACATCCGTGAGAATAACCTCAACGTGAACAGCATCAAGCAGCTGGAACTGGGCCTGAAATACAGCACCCCCAATTTCAGCCTGTTCGCGACCGCCTTCCGCAACACCAACGACTCATTTGACAGTGTGGTCGGCGGCAGCACTCCGGCGACCGCGTTCAAGACCCGGTCTTATGGTCTTGAAATCGACGGGCGGCTTTCGCTGGCTGGCTTTAACCTGGGCGTTTTGGGAACGATCCAGGATGCCAAGGTGACCGACTCATCAAATGCCGCCGTCATTGGCAACAAGGTGCTTCGCCAGCCCGACTGGCAATTGCGTTTGAGCCCCAGCTATGACTTTGATTTCGGCGGCTGGACGGGCAGCCTTTATGGCGCGGCGGCGCTGGTGGGGGATCGCTATAGCGACCTTGCCAACACGGTGACGCTGAATGGCTATAGCAAGGTTGATCTGGGACTGAAGGTCAAAAGCCCCTGGGGCGTATTTGGCCAGGTTCATGCCGACAATCTGTTCGACAGCCATGGCCTGACCGAGGGCGATCCGCGTGTCGCAACGTCCGCCAATGGCCGCCCGATCCTTGGCCGTTCGATCAAATTCTCGATCGGCTATGATTTCTGATCGTTTGGAAGCAGTCTGATTAAAAAGAGGCGTCGCATTGATAAACGGTGCGACGCCTCGTTCTTTTCAATAGTCAGTATTTCGGGGGAGGGAACCAGGCCCATGCAACGCTACAGGATTATCGGCGCGCTGATTTTGACCTATATGTTGTTCGGCATCATGCTGAACAGCGTCGGCACCGTCATTCTGCAAGCGATCACCACCATGGGGCAGACGAAGGAAAGCGCCTCGATCCTGGAGGCGTTCAAGGATTTGCCAATTGCGATCACCTCTTTCCTTGTCGCGTCCTTCCTGCCGCGTTTGGGATATCGTCGGGCGATGATGCTGGGTACCGGCGCGGTTGGCATTGCCTCCCTCATCATGCCCTTGCTGCCCGCTTTTGCCACCGCCAAATTGCTCTTCGCTGTCACCGGCATTGCCTTCGCGCTTGTCAAAGTGTCGGTCTATTCGTCGATCGGGCTGATCACCGATGGCCCGGCCCGCCATGCCAGCCTGACCAATGTGATAGAGGGGCTGTTCATGGTTGGGGTGCTGTCGGGCTATTGGATTTTTGGCGCGTTCATTGATCCCGCCAATCCTGCCGGGCTGGGCTGGCTCAACGTCTATTGGTTGCTCGCTGCGATGTCCGCGCTTGTCGTGCTGCTGCTCGCCACCAGCCAGCTCGAAGAAAGCGAGGCGAAGGCAGAGGCGCGCGCGCCTGCAGAAGATTTCCGCGCGATGCTGGCGCTGGGCCTGCGTCCTTTGGTGCTGATCTTTGTCTTTTCCGCCTTCCTCTATGTCCTCATTGAACAGGCGATCGGCACTTGGCTGCCGACCTTCAACAATGAAGTGCTGCATCTGCCGCAGGCGATGAGCATTCAGGCGGCGAGCATCTTTGCAGGCGCAACCGCGCTCGGGCGGCTTGGCGCAGGGGTGATACTGACGCGGATCGGCTGGTATCCGCTGGTTAATGCCTGCATCCTTGCAATGGGCGCGCTGGTGCTGATCAGCCTGCCGATGACAAGGGGGCTGGTTCCCGACCCCAATGTCGGCTGGCTGAGCGCGCCGCTTGCTGCCTATATCCTGCCGCTGATCGGGCTGTTTCTTGCGCCCATTTACCCAGCGATCAATTCGGCGATGCTCAGCTCGCTCCCCAAGCCCGATCATGCCGCGATGACCGGGTTGCTGGTCGTGTTTTCGGCCCTTGGCGGCACAACCGGATCGCTGATCACCGGGCGAGTCTTCGCCGCCTTTGATGGGCAGACCGCTTTCTACATGACGCTGATCCCGATGGGCGCACTGTTGCTGGCGCTGCGGGGATTTTACACGAGGAGTAAGTGATGAGAAGCCCCCTCGCGTTCGCCTTGGCCTGTCTGCTCCTTGCAACACCGTCTCATGCTCAGCCCAAGCCGCAGCCCGAATTGCGCTATGGCATCACCGAAGGCGCGATCCGCAATGAAGTGTATCGGGATGGCCCGATAGCGGCGCATCTGTTGCTCCGCTCAGGGCCAAAGCCGCGTCTGCTGGTGGTCTTCCCGGCCGGCAATAGCGGCATCGGCCTGTGGTTCGAAGAGCCTGCCGGGCAAGCCATAATGTGGGGCGGCGGTGAACGGATAACGCCACGCATGGTGACGCTTGCCGATGGCGCGATCCGGCGAGGCATCGCCTTTGATGCACAGGCCAGCCTCGAGTCGATCACCGTCAAGCGGGCCCTGCTCAGCAATGTGCGCGTACTGCGCGACTATGGCTATGACACGCCGGTTTCGCCGACGGTCGAAGCCGCACCAAAGGTCGAGGGCAATCGCGTCACATGGGAACGGCGAAGGCTGGACGGTGCGGCCGGCTATTATCTCTCGGTCGAAGTGCTTAATGGCAGTGTTACAGGCGGAGGTTCGGCTCCTGTTCGCATGGTCGCGCGGCAGGGCGAAAAATTGCGCCTGCGCGTCACCGCGCTCAGCGGCGATGACCCGCTCAGCCCCGTGCCCGCAAAGGAGATTTTCGCGGCTTGTGCCGCCCCTGACAAACAATTGCGCAACACGCTGACTTTCCTGACTTACGACGAAAAGCTGCTTGGCGGATCGTGGCGGTTCAACACCTATTTCGGGCGCGACACGCTGATGTCGGTTCGCTTGCTGATGCCTGCATTGAAGCCACGCCCGATTGAGGCCGGGCTGGGTGCGGTATTGGATCGTTTGAATGCCAATGGCGAAGTCGCGCATGAGGAGGATATGACGGAATATGCGCTGCTCGCGCGGCAGCGAGAGGGCAAGCCGCTGAGCGCTGAGGCTATCCTAGACTATAAGATGGTCGACGACGATTTCCTGCTCGCGCCGGTGATCGCGGCCTATCTGCTCGATACCGCCGATGGACGCGCACGGGCGGCGGCCTTCTTGCAGCGCAAGAGCCCCGAAGGTATCCGCTATGGCGAATTGCTGAGCCGCAACCTGCGCTTTGTTGCGGCACGCGCGCAGCCATTTGCCCAAGCACCGGTCTATCGCAACATGATCTCACTGCTGCCGGGGATTACCGTTGGCGAATGGCGCGACAGCCAAAAAGGGCTGGGCGGCGATGGCCGTTATGCCTATAATATAAACGGCGTTTTCGTGCCGGCGGCGTTGGATGCGGCGGTGCGGCTACGTGCGAGCGACCTGTTGACGCCTTATAGTGGTGATCTTTCTGATCTTGGCGATCTTTCGACAATGGCGCGGGTCTGGGCGCGCGAGGCGCCCCGGCTGTTTGAGGTTTCGCTTACAGCCGGCGAGGCGAACGACCGTGTGGCGGCCTTCGCCAAACTGCGCGGTGTGCCGCAAATCGCAGGCGCGTCCGAGCCAGTTCGCTTTCATGCGCTTGCGCTCGACGCGCAGGGCGCGCCGGTTCCCGTTCTGCATTCGGACGAAGGTTTCCTGCTGCTGTTCGGAAACCCCGATGCCCGCCAGCTCGATGTCGCGCTGCGTTCGATCATGCAGTCTTATCCGGCGGGATTGGTGACATCTGCCGGGATGCTGGTCGCCAATCCGGCGCTGGCCACGCCCGATCGCTATCCTGTTTTCGACAAGACCCGCTATCATGGCGAATTGACCTGGTCCTGGCAGCAAGGCCTTATGGTTGCCGGGATCAAACGTCAGCTTGGCCGAACCGATCTCCCGGAAGAATCGCAAGCCTTACTGCGCGAAGCGCAAGCTAAAATGGTCAGTGTCTTGCGGTCGACCCACTCCATTCGGGGCTCCGAGCTTTGGTCGTGGCAATATAAAGATGGCCGCTATGCAGTCGCACCCTTTGGCCAGAATAGCGGCGACGAGACTGAGTCAAACGCGGTCCAGCTCTGGAGCACGATCGGGTTGGCGACGACATGCAAATGACCGGTTGCCTCTTTTTGACGCTCGTCACAAATTGAGCAATTGCTTCGCGATGATGCCGCGCTGGATTTCGGTTGAGCCGCCGAAGATCGAGCGGGCGCGGCTGTTGAGATACATGGGCATGGCCAGCTCGGCCTCGATCGAACCGACAGGATCGCCTGCATCCCGGCCGTAAAGCGGGCGATGTGTTTCCAGCGCCAACCCGTGATGGGCATGGGCATCGACCTTTAAGAGATCGAGTTTTTGTCGAATGTCGGCGACGACCAGCTTAACAATCGAGGTTTTGCCGCCAGGCCTGATGCCCTTGTCCAGTTGCGACAGCAGCCGAAGCTCAAAGGCTTCAAGCGCCAAGGCCTGGACTTCGAGTGCACACAGCTTCTGAACGAAGGAAGGTTGATCGAGCAGCGTGCCGCCCAATCCATCGGGGCGGCCCTGGGCAAGTTCGCGCAGACGGCGGAGCTGGGCGAGCAGGATCGGAGCAAAGCAGGAGCCGCCACGTTCGTTCTCCAGCAGGAATTTGGCGATTTCCCATCCCTGGCCTTCCGCCCCGACCCGATTTTCCACCGGCACATGCGCATCGTCGAGGAACACCGCATTGACTTCATGATCGCCGGCAAGCGTCAGGACCGGCCTGACCTCAACCGCCGGCTGATCCATATCGATTAACAGGAAGCTGATTCCCTGCTGCGGCCGATCCATCTCCTGCGTGCGGGCGAGGCAAAACATCCAGTTGGCGAAATGCGCATGTGTCGTCCACATCTTGCTGCCATTCACGACATAATGGTCGCCGCGCAATTCGGCCCGCGTTGTCAGGCTGGCAAGATCGGAACCGGCGCCAGCTTCCGAATAGCCTTGGCACCAATAATGTTCGCCAGACAGGATTCGCGGCAGGAAATGTTCCTTCTGCGCCGCAGTGCCATAAGTGTAGATTACCGGGCCGGCCAATTTCAGCCCTAGGCCAACCAGGCCGGGAGCGCCCGCAATTGCGCATTCGCGTTCGAAAATATAACGCTGCACCGGTGTCCAGCCTGGGCCACCAGCACTTTCGGGCCATAGATAGCCCGCCCATCCCCGTTCCTGCAGCAGCGCCTGCCATCCGAGCGCAATATCCTGCTCGACAAAGACCGTTGGCGTTCGCGCCATTGCTTCGCGCAGATAGGGCGTCAGCTGCTGCGCCAGAAAGGCCTGAACGTCGCGCTGAAACGTCTTGTCAGTATCGGAGAAACCCATATCCATCGCCGCCTCCTAAGCCGCCCGCGCCAGGGTGGCATAGCGACGCCAATGATGGTCGGGATCGCCAAACAGGCTGCGAACAACCATGATATGCTTGTGATAATGGCTCACATCGAGTTCGTCGGTCATGCCCATCCCGCCATGCAGCTGGATGCCTTCATGTCCGATCTCGATCGCCGTCTCGGCGACCAGCGCGCGCAAACCCGCGCGCAGCCGTCGGTGAGCGGTCCCTTCCGCAGGCTCCTCAGCCAAAAGCCGCAGGGCGAGGCTTTCCGCCATCTCGATGCGTACCAAGGCATCGGCAAGCCGGTGCTGCACCGCCTGAAAGCTGCCGATTTTGCGACCGAACTGCTGACGTGTCTGCACATAGGCAAGCGTTGCGTCGAAGATCGCGCGCATCGCGCCGATGGCGCTGGCGCTCAAGGCCAGATCGCATTTGTCCAATGCGAGGCTGAGCGCCGGATAGGCTGTTCCCGGTGTCCCGATCAGAGCGTCTTCGCCGACGAGGACATTGTCGAAAATTATGTCCGCGACGGGCGTGCCATCGGCGAGGCGATAGGGCCGCATCGACAGGCCGGGGGCAGCAGGCGGCACCAGAAACAAGCTGATGCCATCTTCGGCGGCGACGCCTCCGCTGCTGCGGGCGCTGACGATCAGCGCGTCGGCATGTTCAGCATATAACACGGCGCATTTTCGCTCTGTGAGCCGAAAAGCCTGCCCGTCCGCTTGCGCGCGCAGGCCGACATGGCACCGTTCATAACGGGCCTCAGGTTCGGCTAGCGCCGCTGCCACCACCGCTTCACCGGCGGCAATGCGCGGCAGCCAGTTGTCCACATGTTTCGCCTCGCTATCGGCGGCGAGAAGAAGGTCAGCGGCCAGAACCGCGCTCGCCAGATAGGGTTCGGTCAACAGGCACCGGCCGAATTGCTCCATCACCAGATAGCGCTCGATTTCGCCCAGTCCCATGCCGCCATATTCTTCCGGAATGGTGAGGCCGAGCATGCCAAGTTCGGCCAGCAGACGCCAGTTGTCGCGCGAATAGCCAAGCTCGGAGGCGAGATAGTGCCGCCTTTTGTCCAGGCCATAGCGGTCGGCGGCAAAGCGCGTTAGGCTGTGCCGCAGCAGTTCCTGCTCTTCGCTGAAATCGAAATCCATCCGCCTCTACCCCTCAGCCATGTTGCAGCTTCACCAGCTGCTTGCCGAAATTCGATCCGTCGAACAGGCGTTTGAAGGCGGCGGGGGTGTTTTCGATTCCATATTGCACATCGTCGAGATATTTGATCCTGCCGCTTTGCAGCAGATCGATCAGGCGGCGGCGCATCTCGGGATATTCGGCCTTCCAGTCCCAGACGATGAAGCCTTCCATCGTCGCCCGCCGAAAGACGAGATTGAAATAACGCTGCGGCCCCGGTGGCAGATCAGCGGCCTCATATCGGGCGATGCCGCCGCAAATCACGATACGCGCGCGATCGGCTATCACCGCCAGCATCTCGTTCAATATCGCGCCGCCGACATTGTCGAAAATGACATCGACGCCATGTGGGCACAGTGCTTTCAGCCGTCGGCGGACATCCTCTGCCTTATAATCGATCGCAGCGTCGCAGCCGACTTCTTCGATCAACCATTGGCATTTTCTTGTCCCGCCAGCGATGCCGATGACCCGGCACCCGGCGACCTTGGCCAATTGGCAGACGATCGATCCGGTTGCGCCCGCCGCGCCCGAAACCACAACCGTGTCACCAAGAACGGGCTTACCGACCTTGAACAGTCCGCCAAAGGCAGCCATGCCGTTAATGCCCAGCACCGACAGCATGGCCGATGCCGGAACACCTTCGGGCGACAGTTCAAGGCCATCGCCATCGGTTGTGGAATATTCCTCCCAATGGCCATAGCCCGCGAGCATGTCGCCCAGCTTATATTGCAAGTTGCGGGTTTCGATCACCTCGCCAACGATATAGCCGCGCATCGGATCGCCCAGCGCCATGGGCGCCGAATAATCGGCGACATTTTCCATCCAGCCTTTTTGCGCCGGGTTCAGCCCGATATAATGGTTTTTCAGCAGCACCTCACCGTCCCGGGGCTGGGGGATCGGCAGTTCGACAAGCTTGAAATCCTCATCGCGCACGGGTCGGCCGATGGGCCTGTCGTTCAACAGCCAGCGGCGCATGGTTTTTTCCACGTTAGCAGTTCCTTTTGACGATGGAGCAAAACAGCCGGACGCTTTCACACACTCATGCCCAGTTCGGCGGCGATTGTTTTGACGATATGCTGCACGCCGATTTCGTTGCGGCCCGCGATCACATGGCCCTGGCTCGAATGGCGTGTGCCGGGGCCAAGGCCATTGAGGACGGGGCCGTCTTCTTCAAAGATCGCCTGGCGCGCGGATTGCACAATATAGTCCATCTGCTGACGGGTGGCGGCATCGGCTTGTGCGTCAAAACCCAGCGAAACGGTGTTGATCGCCGTGCTGTCTGGCCCCTCAGGCAAAACGTCGATCACCTGGGCGACCACGCCGACATTGACCAAGATGGTCGAGGGATAAATCCAGTAGACGACCGTCGCGTGCGGCCAATAATGCCATTGCTCTTCGGGTTGATCGGCAAGGGTCAGGATGCTTTTCGATGGGAACAGCATACGGTGATGGCGGCCAATGGCGTCATGCGTCATGCAATTGTTGAACGACAATTCGCTGGGGACGCTTTGGGCATGGACGGTGGCGAAATGATAGGTTTCGCCGAAATTTTCGACCACCGGCTTCCAGTTCGAAGACACTGTCTGGCGCATCGGCGGATAGAGCAGGCTTTGCGCATAGGGCCAAAGCCCGATCTCATCATCAAGCTCGGCACCCAGAAAGGCCCTGATGTCCTGCGGCGTTCCCGGTTTCAGATTGACCCAGATCAGCCCATGCCGTTCCGTACAGGGCAGTTCGACAAGATCGAAGGACATGCCCTCTTCAAGCCCAAGAGTCGATTTTGCCGGGATGGCCTTGTTGCGACCGCTGCTGTCATAGCTCCAGGCATGATAGGGGCAGACAAACAATTTGCTGTTACCGCAACCGCTGGCGGGCGATGCACCGCGATGGCGGCAGTAATTTTCGAACGCCCGGACGATGCCATCCGCGCCGCGCGCAATGAGCACCGATTTGCCGGCGACTGTCCTGACCAGAAAGTCATGCGGCTGTCGCAGCTGCGCGGTCGTTGCGAGCATCAGCGGCACCGCCTCCCAGATTTTTTCCTTTTCCATCGCCTCTGCGTCGGGCGCGCGATAATAGCTCAGGGGAATGCGCATCGCTGTGGGCGCGCTATCGGTCGCGCCTTCCTGAGCCAGGACAAGCGCGCGCTTCAAAAGCGGGTTGAAATAGCCTGCATCCATCCTTTTAATCCCTCCATGCCATCCGACTCCATTAGTTAAGTTGACTGACTGACCGAGTCAAGTTATGTCTTCTGAAGAGGAGCGAATATGACGGTCGAGATTTATCGGGACGATGATATATTGATCTGCGTTTTGGCGCGACCTGAGCGCGGCAATAATCTGGACGCAGAGGTTCAGGAGGCGCTGTTGCGGGCATGGCGCACGGCAGAGCGCGATCCCGCGATCAAGGCGATCGTGACGCGATCGTCGGGCAAGCATTTTTCGGTCGGCGCGGGCGCCGATCATCTGGAGGAATGGGCCGGGCTGTCGCTCGAAACGATCTTTGCAGAGCATTTTTCGGGCAAGCAGGGGCTGGCAGATCATGAACTGCCCCGCCCGGGCGAGCCCGATTTGCTGGGTTTCAATCGCTGGGCGCTGGCGGTACGGCAGATCGCCAAGCCGATGATCGCCCAGATCAGCGGAGCGGCGGCGGGTGGCGGGCTTTGCCTTGCGCTCGTCCACCATTTCCGGATCGGGGATGCATCGGCGCGCTTTGCCGCAGCGTTCGGCAGGCTTGGCCTGGGACCGGAGCTGGGGCTTTCCTATACACTGCCGGACAAAGTCGGCCTTGGTGCGGCGCTGGAACTGCAGTTGTCGGGCAAAATCGTGCGCGCAGAGGAATCGCTTGCGCTCGGCCTCCTTGACCAGCTTATTGATGATGGCGACCTCAATGCGGCGACCCTTGAATTTGCGCGTAGCATGGCGGCATCGCCAATGGCGACGCAGCATCTGCTGCGGGCGCATGCGGCCTTGCAAGCCGACGCCTTCGAACGCGCACTGGAACGCGAATGGGCCGATCAGAAAGCCCTTTGGGGGGCGGCCGATTTCCAGGAAGGCGTCGCCGCCCTGCTCGAAAAGCGCGAACCCCGTTTTGATCGGGGCAATAGCGAGCCGTGAAGGCTGCTGCGCTTATCGAGCGGCGGCCGGAGACGATCCGCACAAAGACCTACTGCCAGATTTGCGAGCAGGCATGCCCATTGATTGTCACCGCTACGACGGATCGTATCGTTGATATCGCGCCCAATCGCGCCGCGCCGCATTGGCGGGATTTCTGCATCAAAGGCGCGAGTGCTGGGCGCGTGCGCGATCATCCCGACCGTGTGCTCACGCCATTCCGCCGGATCGATGGTCGTCTTGTGGCGAGCAGTTACGAGGCGGCGCTGGATGATATTGCCCAGCGCTTGATCCGATTGGGGCAGGATTTCGGAACGCAAGCGCTTGCGTCCTACACGGGCAACCCCAATGGCTTTTCGATCAGCAATTCTGCCTTCCACAATGCATTCATGGCCGCCTTTGGCAGCTCGAACCGGTTTTGGGTCGGCTCGATCGATCAGAACGCGATGCATTATGTCGCCAAGGCGATCTATGGCTCGGCTTGGTGTACCTTGCTGCCTGACATCGATCATTGCCAATGCCTGCTGCTCATCGGCGCCAATCCGGCAATAAGCGCGATGAGCTGGATGGGGGCGGTGCCCGAAGGCTGGCGAAGGGTTTTGGCACGGCCGGAGGGCGCGGAGTTGATCGTTCTGGATCCGCGCCACAGTGAGACGGCGCAAAAGGCCACATTGCATATTGCATCTTTGCCGGAGACTGACTGGGCGTTCCTGATCGCTGTTATCGCAACGATTGAGCGACGGTTCGGCTTTGCGCCGGCGGCCTATGAGCAAGCCGTTGGGCTTGAACGGATCGTGCCGATACTGCGCGATATCGATATGGCAGGGATGGCTGCCTATTGCGACGTTCCGGTCACCGCGATTGAGGACGTCGCCGAGCGTTTTCATGCAGCAAAGACTGCCGCGTGCCTTGCCCGCACCGGATCGGCAATGGGGCGTTATGGTGCGCTCACCGAATGGCTGTCGCATCTTTTGAATCTGGTGACCGGGCGGATAGATGTGCGCGGCGGTCGTTGCTATAATGATGTACCGATCGACTTGGTCAGCGTTGCCGAACAGGTCTTTCCCGATCATGAGCGGCCCAGCAGGGTGCGCGGCACAAAACCGATCGCGGGCGCTTATGCGCTCGCCGAATTGCCGGATGAAATCCTCACGCCCGGTCCCGGACAGGTGCGTGGCTTGATCGTCAATGGTGGCAATCCGGTGATCTCCGGCCCGGATGGGGTGCGTTTGGCCAAAGCCCTTGCCGAGCTCGATTTGCTGGTCGGCATCGATTTGTTTGTCCGTGACAGCCATGCCAGCGCCGACTGGATCATTCCCGGCAGCCATTTCCTTGAACGCGACGAGTTCAATCCGCTCTCGATGGCGCTTTCGACCGACCCATGGGTTCAGGCGGGGCGCGCTGCCCTGCCCCTACCCAATAGCATCTGGCCGGAATGGCGCTTCTACAAAGCGCTGGCCGAGCGGATGGGGCTGGATTTGTTTGCAGGCCTGCCCGATCCCAGCCCGCCCAGGCTTATCGACGGTTTGCTGCATGGCGCGGGCTTTGGCTATGACGAGGTCTGGAATGCGCCAAACGGGCTCGGCTTCCTCCCATTGCGTCCCGGCAAGCTGTCTGGTGCCTTGCGCACGCCTAGCGGAAAGATCGAGGCCACGCCCGCGCCTCTCCTCGAAGCCTTGCAGCAGGCGCTCGCCACGCTCCAGCAACCCATTCAAGAAAAGCAATATCGCTTGATCTCGCGGCGGCGCATGGCGGCAATGAACAGCTGGCTGAATAACAGTATCGGGCATGAAATGCGTGATCTTCGCCACGATAGCATCGAGATTTCCAAAGCCGATGCGGCCCGAGACACACTTGTCGATGGCGATGTCGTAACCGTCAGCAACATGACAGGCGCGCTTTGCGCCAAGGTGATCGTCAGCGATTCCTTGCGCTGCGGGGTTGCGGTTATGGAGCATGGCTGGGAGGCAAGTCTGGGTGGTGTAAACCGCAACGAATTGGTAAGCGCGATCGATCTTGATCCTTTGACCTCGGTTCCACGCTTTAACGGCACCGGTGTGACGATTGAAAAAGGGCATGAACGATTGCACCGCTATACTGAAAGGTGAGAGAATGAGCAGAACGCCTCCTGTCAGGAAGCCGAAAATCGTCGAGCAAAACAGGCAGAATCGGCGCAACCTTATAGTCGAAAAGTCATCGGAGCTGTTTGCGCGCTATGGTTATACAGCGACGACCACTGACATGATCTCGGAAGCGACCGGGCTGAACAAGGGAACGATCTATTATTACTATCCGTCAAAAGCGGATATTTTATACGATATTTGCTATCCCTCGGCCTCGGGCGCCGTCGATATCCTC
Source organism: Sphingomonadaceae bacterium (assembly GCA_016742125.1). Classification (GTDB taxonomy): domain Bacteria; phylum Pseudomonadota; class Alphaproteobacteria; order Sphingomonadales; family Sphingomonadaceae; genus Sphingorhabdus_B. Next base: position 28,136 of record JACVCM010000035.1, read on the forward strand.
GAAGCGGCGCGGACAGACGATCCCGTCGAAAATCTGGAAACCGTCGTGCGCGGCCTGATGAAATGGTTTCAAAGCCGGAATGAGGCGATCAATGTGCATTTCCATGAAGAATATATATTGGAGCAAGTGCTTAACCCTGAGCAGTTCGAGAATATCCGCAAGATCCAGCGGATTTTCATGAAATATTTCTATCATCTGATCAGCCGGGGGATCGCCGAGGGCGCGTTTGTCCAGATCGATGTCAGCGTGACGGCGAAACTGATTGTCGGGATGATCGTCGGTGCCCGGCGCTGGCGCGACATCGATCGTGAGGCCGACCGGGTCGGGCAGGCGATCCTGGAGCTTATTTCTCACGGTATGGTCAGCGGCGAACGGCGGTCCACCAGACGCTGAGGCAGTAATTCGGTCAGTTAGTTGACTGAATTAAAAAATCAGACTAGATCGAGAATCGCAAAGCGGCGAAATCATATTGCCGCAGGGATGAGGTAGGGCGCGATGCTTGCAGATTTCCATTCACAAGCGCTGTCGCTGCTTCCTGAGGCAAAGCTTCATATCGGCGGAAAAACGGTGGCGGCGATCGGCGGGGATGTGCGCGCGCATATCAATCCCGCCAATGGCGTGACGACGCGCAGCTTTGCCTTTGGCAGCGATGCCGATGTCGATGCCGCCGTCGCTGCGGCGCGCGCCGCCTTGCCGGGTTTCAGGGCGATGGGCGCGGTGCAGCGGCGTGACCTTTTGCTGTTCCTGGCGACAGCTTTTGCCACGCACGCGGAGCGGCTTTCGCGTATCGCCGTGATCGAAAACGGCATGCCGATGGCCTTTGCGCCTTTTGTTGCGTCGGCGACGCCGGTCGAATGGTTCCGCTATTATGCCGGCTGGGTGGACAAGCATGAAGGCGGCGTCGCGCCGATGCTCGATGGCGACGGGCTGAACTATCATCTGTGGGAACCCTACGGCGTTGTTGCCATCCTGATCGCCTTCAATGCGCCGATGGGTTTTATCGGAATGAAGGTTGCAGCGGCATTGGCGGCGGGCAATACGGTGGTGATCAAGCCGTCCGAGCTTGCCCCGTGGTCGGCGCTTGCCTTTGCTGAGCTGTGCAACGAAGCGGGTGTGCCGCCGGGCGTGGTCAACGTCATCACCGGCGATGGCGCTGCGGGCTCGGCGCTGGTCCGGCATCCCGGGGTCGATAAAGTCACCTTCACCGGCGGCGGCGAAACCGCCAAGGCGATTTTGACCGACGCCGCGCAGAGCCTGACGCCGGCAACGCTGGAGCTGGGCGGAAAATCGGCGTTCATCATCTTCGACGATGCCGATATCGACAAGGCCAGCGCCGACGGCGTCTTTGCGAGCGTCGCCT
>JACVCM010000036.1 GCA_016742125.1 Sphingomonadaceae bacterium
TCGGAAATCTGCTCGGTTGCGCCAATGGCGGTTGAAGATATGTTGGACAGCACCTGGCCAACCACCGTTCCCGAGGGGATATCGAGCGCCAACGCCAGACCGGTGGTCGTCGCAGCAGACTGACATGCACCGAGAAGCTCGACCACATAGCTGGTGTTCGCAGCCGCCACGAAGGAAAGCCCCGTCACCGAAGCTAAGGATATTGTGCTATTGGCGACATCGACGCTCAATTTCTGCCAGGTCCAGGGGTCGCTGCCCCCGGGCTCTCCTTCCTTTGCCAGCGGTTGATGCGCGTTCGGCGCGATGCCGACAGTCAACCGGGCCTCATCGCTGATGAGGCAGACCTCCCCCGCCTTGAGCGCATTGGCGGTTGCCGCCGCGTCAATCTGCGCGCGCGTTCCACGCTTGTGCGCAATGCTTGGCATCAGAAGGTTCCGCAGTCCACATCGCCAACAGCCAGGGTAACAAAGGCGTTGCCTGCATCCTTGGTCCAGGCCATCGACGTATTCATCCTGATAACCCCATCGGTTCCATTAGTGCCCCAAATATAACCAGATGTGCCGCCTGACACGATGGCGGCTTTTTCATCCAGATCCGAAGCTGGTATGTTCAAGGCAGTCTTGAAAGCGTTGACGGTAATCTTGCCTTCTTTCTGACCACTGGCCGACGCATCGTGCAGAATGAGAAAATCCGCCGCACCGTCTACGGCGGCAATGGTGGTCAGGTCGTCGATCGGTGGCACCACGGGAAGTCTGGTCGTAGCCCCCGTCGCGACATGCAAAGTGCCGCGATCAGTAGTGAAATGCGCTTCGCCCGCCAGCATCGACGCCGAAGGAAGATTGGCCTTAAGGCCACGTTTGAGTTGAATTCTGGGCATAAATTTTCCTTTTTCCTAATCCTCCCCATCGACTTGCGATGGGGAGGTGGCAGGCGGTGCGATCAGCATCGACTGACGGAGGGGCCAGCAACGTCGAAAGCCCCTCCACCACTCGCTTCGCGAGCGGTCCCCCTCCCCATCGCAAGTCGATGGGGAGGATCCGTTTAGTTAAACGTCCCGCCATCTATGATGTTGGCAACCGGCCCTTCTGGCCCCGGAGGCCCCGGCGGACCGATCAATGTCGGGATGGCCAGGGGCGAAGATGCGGCCGCGACCTGCGCGATCCCGCCATCGGGACCCCGCCAGCACAGCGTGAGAGGCGGCGGCGATTGCCGCCATTGCAGCAGCATCGTCATCCCGAAACGCTTTCGCGGATGGCAATCGCCACACTCTCGGTAATTACAACACCGCCGCCAATCTGCAGCCTGGCGTCGGCCATATAGCTTCCCGCCTGCAAAGCTGCGGAACTGGCCGCGTCGATGGTAAGATTCCAGCCCGGCGGAATATTACCCTGTGCGGCACGCGGCGCGACGGTGAAGACGGCAGCAACCGGAGAAGCAGCACTGACGCTGGTTCGTCCCGGCGCCACCGCCTTCATGCTTGCACTCATCGCCGTGACCGAAAGGGGATCGCCGGTCACGGCATCGAGCGCGAGCGAAATCGTTTCGCCACGTTGGAAGATATAGGGGGTCATGTTTGGCTCCGGTCTGATCGAACAAAAACCCGTCGCCCCAGCGAAGGAGCTGCAGGTTGGACATGCCCCGCATGTCCAAGGATTGTCCGGGGGGACAATCCGACCAGCAACTGGCCCATCACGTCTCGCAGTTGAAACCGACAGGCGAGACAGGCTCCAGCCTTCGCTGGAGCGACGGAGGTTGTTACTTGCTGCGGCTCTTACGATGCGGCGAACTTCATCACCTTGATCGCTTCCGAATTGGTCACCGCGCCGCCGAGCCGCTTCGTTGCGTAAAAGTGAACATAGGGCTTGTTCGAATATGGATCGCGCAGGATGCTGGTCTCGCTCCGCTCGGCAATCAGATAACCCGCCTTGAAATTGCCGAATGCAATGCTCAGGCTGTTCGCGGCAATATCGGGCATATCCTCGGCCTCGACCACCGGGTAACCAAGCAGCGTATCGGGCTGCCCCGCAGCGATGCCCGGCTGCCAGATAAACGCGCCGTCGGTGGTCTTGAACTTGCAGATCGTTGCCAGCGTCGAGGCATTCATCACCCAGGCCGCGCCCTGACGATAGGGTGCGCGCAGGGCATGCACCAACTCGACAAGCTTATCCTGCGGGTTGGACGCAACAAACGCCCCCGCCGCGCCCGACGCAACATATTGCAGCGTGCCAAAGGGCCGCGTTGCATCGTTGGTAACCGCAGTGGGTGCCTGCAAAAATCCACGCGGCTTGTTGGTGCCATTGCCGTTGACGAACGCTGCACCTTCGGCCTTGGCAAATTCCGTGGCAATCTCGCCAGCCAGCCAAGCTTCGACGTCGAACGCTGCATCATCGAGCATCGCCTGCGTCGCCGCCGGGTTGGCATACAACTCGCCGAAGCTGGGTACGATTTCGTTGAATGTCGGTGTTGCGGTTTCAGGACGGGTGGCGGTTTCCGATGCCCAGCCGGAGGTCACGCCATTTTGCGTTACCAGCTTGCGATAGCCCGCCGTGCCCACGCGCACGACATTGGCAATCGCGCGAATGGGCGAAATGCCCTTCAACGTGGCGTCGATTACTTCATCGATTTCCTTCGGCACGGCAAAGCCGCCATCGGCGGCTACAGCGCCCGAAAAGCTTTTCAGTTCAACCTCGCTGCCGCGCCGCAAATAGCCGTCGACAAAGGCGGCTTTCGCCGGATCCGCGATCCGTGCACCTGACAGCATCGGGCGTACGACAGCGACTTCCGCAGTGGCCCCGTCGAACACCGCGTCAAGCGGATCGGCTTTGGTTTCATAATCCATGTTCTACTCCTTTGCTGATTCTTGTTAATTCTCGACGGCCAGCACCCGCGCGAGCGGCTGCATGGGGTGCGTGACGACGCTCACTTCGATGAGATCGAGGTCAGTAAGTTCTCTATATGTTCCCATATCCATCGCTCGAATTCGGTATCCGAAGGACAGCCCCGCCCCCGCGCAGACAGGCGTAGCCTCGTCATCTATCTGCGCAATCACCCGCAACCCCCGCTCGTCCTCGCGCAAGCTCTCCACAAAGCCGATCCGTCGGCTGGTATCGTGCTGCCAGAGGAGCGGCAGTCCCGCCTGCGCCGCCCGCGCAAAGGCGCCTTTCCGTACGATGTCGCCGCCCCGGTCCGGCGCATCGAAAATGGCGGCATAGCCTGCCATCCTCACTGTACCACCAGCCCCGGCAGCCCAAGCTTCACCGCCAACCCGATGAGCAGCAACGCCAGCACCATCCTTACGATCCAGCCGATCGCTGCCTTGCGCGCCGACCTCTTGGCATCGCGCCAGGCGGACAGCAATTCACGCAGCTCGGTCATGTCCTTGGCTGCGCTGGGGTCGTCCAGCCCCAGCCGCGCCAGCGCACGGCGCGCACCCGTTTCCGAGGCGCGCTCCAGCAGCGCCTGCATATTCTGTTCAGGCATGTTCGATTTCCTGTCTATAACTTGAGGCACTATTCGGCTATGTGACCGATATGGGCCGATGGATTTTCATGATCTTGTGCATCGTCCTGCTGGTGGCAGGCGGCTACTGGCTGCTTCAGCATGAGGGCATCAGCAGCTGCAACGACATCGGCGGTCAGTGGAATTACACCCGCTGGAAATGCGAGACGGGTTAGCCCAAACCCACCGCCGCCCTTTTCTCCTCCGCCGTCAGAAAGTCCGCCGCTCCCACTTGCGCCCATAGCCGCTCGCGATCCTCCGCCAGCGCGGGAATGGCGTCGAGGTCTACGCCCAGCTCCAGCCCGTCGAACCAGGGCCTGAGGCCTTCCGCAATCGCATCCAGAATCTTTCTGGCCAGCGGCAATATCGTCTGGCTCCACAGCGCGCGATTGGCCTCGCGGTAATTGGCATAGGTTGCATCGCCCGGAAGCCCGAGCAGCACCGGCGGCACGCCGAAGGCGAGCGCAATTTCCCGTGCCGCCGCCTCCTTCAACCCGCCAAAATCCATCTCTGCCGGGGTCAGCGCCATCGCCTGCCATTTGAGGCCGCCCTCCAGCAGCATCGGCCGCCCGGCATTGCCCGCGCCCTGGAACGCTGCCGCCAGTTCCTCCTTCAATGTCGCATATTGCTCACCCGTCAGCGTGCCTGCTTCCGCGCCGTCATAGACCAGCGCCCCGGATGGCCGCGCGGCATTGTCGAGCAACGCCTTGTTCCATTTGGTCGAGGCGTTGTGGATCGCCACCGCCCCCGACGCCGCGCCGAGGCAGCCGAGTCCATAATGATCGTCGAGCGGGTGCATGGAGCGGATGTGGACGATCCCCTCGGCCGGCAACCGCGTCGCCACCTCGCCCGCCTTGTAGACATAGGCGACAGGCCAGCCGCGATGATCGGCCTCTACCGTCACCCGTTCGGGGCGCAGCGCAAACAGCTCTGCAGGCTGTCCGTCCGGTCCCGACAAAATCTCGACATAGCCATTGCCATGGAGCAGCAGATGCGCCGCCACCGTCTCGATCAACGCCTGGCCCGCCGACGTCGCCCTGACCAAAGCCAGGGCTGCATCGTCGGACGCGGTAAGCGGCACCGAGGCCACTCCCTCCGCCACCAGCCGCACCGCCCGCTGCGCAATGGCATTGCTGAGATAGAGCTCGCGCAATTGCTGCTCATAGGACCGCGGCCAATCCCCCAGCGTCGCGGCGCCATAGGTGCGGATGCCGGTCAGCCGGTCCTGCTGTACACGTGCTTTCGCCGGACGCAGCAAGCCACGCCCGGTTGATTTCCAACCGAAGATTTTCATTTTTCTTCCTCACTGAATCCTCCCCATCTTGCAAAGATGGGGAGGTGGCACGCCGCAGGCGTGACGGAGGGGCCAGCAACGGTTGCGCCATTGCACCTCCGTCAGTTGCTGCGCAACTGCCACCTCCCAATTTCTGCGAAATAGGGAGGATAAACTACAACACACTCACCCGCGGCACCCTCGCCGCCTTGCCCAGCATCAATTCCGTCAGCGCCCAGACCAGGGCATCCGCCCGGTCGGGCGACCGTCCCGGCCCTTCATAACCGCCACCCGATATCAGGCCGCACATCTGGTCCTCCAGCTCGGGAAACGCCCCGACGTGAAACGCCCGCCCCGCCTCGTACAACGCGGCGACAGGCTCCGCGCGCGCCGACTTGCCCCGGCTGGCGTGGACGCGCTTGACCGGCATGGCAATGTCCGCGGCGCGCAGGGTGCTGATAACCATGTCACCGCCTTGATTGGCCTCCGCCACGATTTTGTCCGCAGCCCATGCAATCGACGCCGCCGCGACCGCCCGGGCCCAGCGTTCGGGTGAAGCGCGCTCGACACTATGGTCGGCAAGCACATAGGCGCGTCCGTCGGCGCCCAGTGCCGCAACAATGATGCCACAGGCATCGCCATAGGCCGTCGCCGGCGGATCGACCCCGATCACGATGCGCCGATATTCCGGCGGCGTGAATGCGCGCTGCCGCTCGATCAGGTCGACGGACCAAAGCGCACCTTCGGCATCCTCGATCAGCTCGCCGTCCAGTTCCTGACGCCCCCATCGGCTGCCGCCGTAAAGCTGTTCCATGGTCGCCACAAAGTCGGGGGGCAGGTGCCGGTTGCCGCGCGTCGAACCATTTTTCAGAACCGTGCCCTTGTCCTGCAACAACCGTTTCAGGATCCGTACCGGTCTTGGCGTGGTTGTTACCAATATCCGGCCATGCCGCGCGAGCCGAAGCCCCAGCTGCAAATTGTCCCAGCACGCATCTGCATGCTGCCATTTGGCCAGTTCGTCGCACCATGCATGATGATGCTGCGGCCCGCGCAGTTTTTCGAAGTTGCGCGCGGAATAGGCATAGGCAACCGCCCCGCTGTTGAATTGCACTTCCCCCTTCCCGGCGATCCATTCGGGCTTTTCATCGTCCCGCGCCACCGCCAGAATCCCGCTTTCACCTTCGACCATCACGCGCCGGACATCCTCGATGGTGGCGCCGACAAGCGCAAAGCGCAAATTGCCGTTGCTGCGTGCCAGATTGCTGATCCATTCGGCACCAGCGCGTGTTTTGCCATATCCGCGCCCGGCCATCAGCAGCCAGACTTTCCAGTTGCCGGAATCCGGCACTTGTCCGTCATGCGCCCAGCGTGGCCAGCATTCCCCAATCGCCCGCCGGATGACAGGCGACAACCGGGCCATCATCCATTTGCGCTCTTTCGGGTCAAGTCCCGCCAGCAATGTTATCGCGTCGGCAAGCGTTTCCACGCGCTCAAGCCTCTCCTGCATCTATCCTCGCCCGCAATATTTCCAGTTTCGCCAATATGGCATCACGCGCCTCTTCCTCGGTCGCGCGGCGCGGGATCGGGCCTCCGGTTTTCACCTGGCCTGTAACCTCGCGGCGATGCCGGTCGAGCACGCGCAAGGCGGTTTCGGTGCTCATCAGGTTCGGGTCGGGAACATCGGTCACACCGACCGGCACCTCCACGGCTTTAAGCGCCCGCCCGACCAGCATGGTTTCCAGCGTACTGTAACCCGTTTCCAGTGCCCGATGCCATAAAGCGGCAAATTCCGGATCCCGCCGTTTCATCCGGTAGGCGGTCGATGTGCAAACCTCCGCCGCCTCCGCCGAGGCGACGACATTACAGCTCGCGGCCAGATGGTCGAAAAACCTGCCCTGCTTTTCGGCGCTCCACCGGCGGTTGCGTAGCTTGTTCTTGATGGGCTTGCCGTCACGCATCTCTATGACAATGCCGGGTTCAACCTCGACGGATGTTCTCACCGACCTTCTCCTTTCAGGCAAAATAAAAGGGCCGGAGATTACTCTCCAGCCCCGGAACCGGCGATCGCAGCAGGGACAACAGCGCCCGGTTGCGAATCGCAATTTTCGACTATGCCTATTTGTACCCCAATGGCGTTACGATGTCAATATCTTTTTACCGATATGGTTATATTATTTGTTTTCGGAACGTCGTGCCCTTCATGACCCCAGCATTTTCTTCTCTCGCCGGATCCAGTCGACAAAGCTTGGTCTTGCATGGATCGCGGCCAGATAGGTTGTGAGTTTGGGATAGGCCTCTGCGTCCACGGCATATCCGGCATGGCCTGCATTGACGAACGGGCTGGCGACCGCGATGTCGGCCAGCGTCAGGCTGTCGCCGACCAGATAGCCGGATGGGCGGATGACGCCTTCCAGATAATCGCAGACGGGCGTCATGTCCGCTTCACCCTTTGCTGCCGCCGCTTCATCGCCGGGTTTGCCGATGAATTTCGGCGACACGATCCGGTTGAAGAAGATCGGACCGGCGGCCGCCACCACTATCGTGTCGGCGAATTCATCGAACCAAACGGTCCGTGCGCGGTTCTCGGCATCGGCAGGGATCAGGGGCGTCCCGGGATATTTGGTGTCGATATAGGTGACGATAGCTGTTGAATCCGAAATGCTGAAATCACCATCGGCAAAGCCCGGCATCTTGCGGAAAGGGGAACAGGCCAGAAAATCGGGATTCTGCTCGCCAAGGCCGACAGGAACAAGCTCCAGCGTCAACGCCTTTTCAGCGGCGAAGGCGAGGACTTTGCGGACAAAGGGGGACAAGGGGGCACCGTACAGGATCATGAATCTCTCCAGAAAAAGGCCTGAATCGGCCTGGGCGTTCACACTGCCAATTCAGTAGCATTTTGCAACTGTTATCGGCTCGACGGAACAAAATCCTCCAGCCGCGATTCTTGCAGCATGGTTTAACAAGGGAGCAGAAAACATGATCGAGGAACGCATCACCGAAACCACCGATGCCCAGGGAAATGTCGTGGAGCGCACGATCGAGCGCGACAGCGGCCCGGCGGCGGTTACGGTCAACACCACCCCGCATAGTTCGGGCGGCGGGTTCGGCGGCATCATGGCCGTCATCCTGCTGCTTGCTCTGGTAGTCGGCGGTTATTTCCTGTTTGCGAACAGCGACAGCGAGGTTCGCAAGGACGATGCCATCGCCGAAGCGGCCGATAATGTCGGTGCTGCCGCCGAAAAGGCCGGAAATGCAGTCGAGAAGGCCGCGGAGAAGATCGCAAACTAAAAACGACGGCAAAAGCCGCAGCAACCGTTGCCGTGCCCAGGCGTGCCGTCCCCCCCGGGACGCCTGGCACGGCTTCTGCTTTTTTGGCCACCGCCGAATTTGGCTTCACGCATCTGGTGAAGCGCGCCATAACCACCGATAGTGATCGAGACCCTCCTGTTCCTTGCGCTGCTTGTGGTCGGCTTTGTGCTGTGGTTGACACGGGCTGACATCAAATATCTGCATCGTCGCATACAGGAGCTTGAGGGTCGGCTGGGTGCGCCGGACCTGCCGGAAGCGATGCAAGGCGCACCGCCCGCTACACACACCGTCCCCAAGGTCCGGACCGCCTCGGTTGTGTCGGGCGCGCCCCGGCCACCGGCGCCGACTGTGCCAGAGCCGCAGCCAGAGGCCAGGGCTTCCCGCCAGTCCCCGTTCGCCGACCTCAGCTTCGAAAGCCTGATCGGCGGCAAGCTTCCCATCTGGATCGGCGGGATCAGCCTTGTTTTTGCGGGTTTCTTCCTTGTGCGATACACGATCGAGGCCGGGCTGTTCGGTCCTGGCGCGCGGTCGGTGACCGCGACGATCTTTGCGCTTGCGATGATCGCGATGAGCGAGCTCGGCGGCAAGCTGCCCAAAGTCGGCACCAGCTTCTCGGCCGACCCCCGCATAGGCCAGAGCCTCGCAGGCGCAGGCGTCGCGATTCTGTATGGAACATTATACATGGCCGCAGAGATCTACGGCCTGATCAGCGTCGGGGCCGCCTTCATCCTGGTCATCCTCACAACCGCCATTGCCTTTGCCTTATCGCTGCGCCACGGCCCACCCGTGGCCTTGATGGGCCTTGTCGGCGGGTTCGCCGCGCCGTGGGTCGCTGGCATGGGGGCCAGCGACCTGCCGACCTTGCTGCTCTATCTCGCGGTCTTCATCGCTGCGCTGTTCGGGCTCGCCGTCTGGCGTCGCTGGCTGTGGTTGCTGGTACTGGCGAGCGGCGGCGGGCTGGCGTGGAGCCTCGCGATGCTGGCGACGGCGAACAGCAATCTTGGTCTGCTTGGAGGCTTTATCGCGATTACCGGCGGCGGCGCGCTTCTCGCGACCAAGCGTCTTGACCAAAACAGCGGCATCTGGGTGCAGCTTGCACGCTATGCCCCGTTGGCGCTGGCTTTCGTCCAGCTTACGCTGCTCTTGCCCAAAATGGATTTCTCGGCGACCGCATGGCTCTTCTACTTCGCGCTCTCGATCCTCGCGATCGCACTCGCCTGGCGCGACCGGGCGCTGCTGCCGCTGGTCGCTGGCGCGCTGTTGCTCGCAATGGGACCGCTCGGTCTGGCATGGGAAGCCGTTGGCGCGCTAAGAACAGATATCTTCATGACAGCTGTCATAACTGCTTTGTTCGGCGGCGCGGGACATATCCGCGCGCGTCGGTCGGTCGACGCGTCGACAGCCTGGGCGATAATCGGAATCGCCGCGCCTGTCCTCTGCTGGTTTACCGCATCGTTTGCCAGCACAGGGGACGCCGACCGTCTGTGGGCGCTACTCGCCATCATGGCCGCCAGCCCTGCGGCATGGACCGCATGGGAATGGCACAGGAAAGGCCGTGACCCGGCGCTCCAGCCATGGGCAACCATCGCAGCCGCGTTACTGCTGTGGATGGCGGCGATCCTGCTGCTCGATGAGGAATGGGCCGCCAGCTATACCGCTCTGGTCGCCCTTGCTGTTGCGGCTTGGGCAAGAGTCACCGTCGGCAAATGGGAACGCCGCGTTGGCTGGGTGCCGCTTGGCTCGGCGATGATCCTGACCTTTGCCATGTCCTGGCGCTTCACCCACGCTATCGGCGCTTCGCTGTCAGGGACGGGTGCCTTTTACAACCTCCTGCCGCCGGTCGGAGAGGCGTTGCGTACGACACTGGTGCCTGCAATTCTGATCGGTGTTCTTGCCCGACGGTCTCTCTTTGCCAGCGGTCGGCGCACGCGCGCGCTTGTGCTGTTCGTCGGGGGTGCCGGTTTGGTTGCCTTCTTGTGGCTGCTGGCCAAGCAACCAGCCCACATCGTCTCGCCTTCCGATTTCATCCGCCTCGGTTTCACCGAACGAGCGATCATCACCCAGGCATTGTTCGCCATTGGATGGCTGTGCTTCGCGGAGGCGAGGAAGCGACCTGAATGGTCATCACTGAAATTTACGGCTTGGATTCTGTCGGCGATCGCGCTGTACCGCGTCATCTGGTTCGATCTTTTTATCCATAACCCACTATTCGATCCACAAGCTGTCGGACCGGTGCCAGTTGCCAATTTGCTTACCTTGCATTTGGCGCTTGTGGCGCTTTGGCTTTGGCTGATGGCACGCGAAGTCCCGCAACGATTGGTTTTGCCTAGCAAGGCGCTTGGGCTGGGTGCAATGATTGTGGCCGTGCTGGCGACTATAAGGCAGACCGTGCAAGGCAATCTGGTTTCAGGAGCCTACGTCGGTATCGGCGAAAATTATCTCTATTCGGCCGGATTACTCGTACTCGCTGTAAGCTGGCTGGCGCTCGGCATCAAGCGCAAGACAAAACTACTGCGCGTGGCGGGTCTCTCGCTTCTCACCGCTATTACATTGAAGGTGTTCCTGATTGACGCTGCGGCACTGACAGGAATTCTCCGGATTCTGTCATTTCTCGGACTGGGTATTGCACTTATTGGCATCGGCTGGGCCTACGGCCGATTGATGGGGCTTGGACCGAGCGAAGCTCCCCCAAAGGAACAAGCCTTCTCCTGACGCGTTTGCCCCGCCAAGGAGCAAATCATGCCGACAATTTTGGACATCGCCGGAAAGCCGATTCCGCCACGCAATCGTGCACGGCGCAGGTTGCAAAGTCAGGACATTCGCGATCTGTTGAAAATACTTATCGTGATTTTGCTCGTGATTACCGGGTTTTTTGCATTTGTCCCCGAACGCAACGCAGCCGAAGAAATTCGCGTGGCGGCAGCGCAAAAGGCCCAAGGCTGAATTACTTGGACAAAGGTTGCGCCGCGCTCTAGGGCCGCGGTCCATGCTTAAACGCCTGTACGACTGGATGATGGACAAGGCGGGGCATGCTCACGCTGAACGTTGGCTGTTTCTTTTTTCGTTCGTCGAATCCAGCTTTTTCCCAATTCCACCTCACCCACTACTCGGCCTGATGTGCCTGGCGCGACCCGATAGGGCGCTGCGCTACGGCTTTACCTGCACAGTCGCCTCGGTACTCGGCGGGCTGTTCGGTTACGCTATCGGATATTTTGCCTATGAAGCGGTCGGCATCTCGCTGCTGAAAGCACTTGGATTGTGGGAGAGTTTCCCTGCTGCCGCCTGTTACCTGCGCGAATTCGGCGCCGAGATCATCCTTATAAAGGGCGCCACGCCCATCCCGTTCAAATTGTTGACTTTGACCGCTGGCTTCATCCAGATGAACCTGTTCACCTTCATTTGGGCCAGCATTCTCAGCCGGGCTTTTCAGTTCATGCTGGTCGGATTCCTCTTCTGGAAATTTGGCCGGCCGATCAAGGCGTTCATTGACAAGTATCTGGCATGGGTGACAGCGGCGTTCCTCGTCGCCGTGGTCGGCGGATTTATCGCCATTTCGATGCTCGCAGGCGGCGGTGCAGAAAAAAGCGACAAATGCTCGAGCGTGACGACGATGGAAGCGCTGTCGCAAAAGGCACGCTGACCTGCAGACAGGTTAGCCAGTTGTTAAGCCTGTTTGAGATAAAATTGTGGGTATGGATAACAGCTCGCGCAACACCGTGATATTTATCGCGACGATCACTTTTTCCGCCATGCTGCTGATGGCGGCGCATTTCTACGCCGACTGGAAAAAGGAGGAAACTGCGCAGGCTCCAACTGCCGCAGTTGCCGCGCCAGTGGTGCAGCAGCCAAGCGTCGAGGAAACACCCGCAACCGACCAGGAGGAAGAGGAGTTTCCGGAAGAAGAGGATTTCCCGGCGATGGGGGAGCCTACCGTCGACTTGGACGAGAATGACTCGCCCGCTCCAGCGCCGGCGCCACTGCCAGCGCCCCAGCCGGTTTACGAACAACAGGTTCCTCAGGACTATGCGGCGAACAACTGAGCGTCGTCGGCAAAGGCCTTGAATTCGAGCGCATTGCCGCTCGGGTCGTAAAAGAACATTGTCGCCTGCTCGCCTACCTCACCTTTAAAGCGGATGTGTGGTTCGATACCGAAATGGATTCCGGCGCCTTTCACCCGCGCCGCCAGTTCCTCCCATTGCGGCATTGTCAGTACCACACCGAAATGCGGCACCGGCACGTCATGGCCATCGACTGCGTTATGTGTCGAAACCGCCCGTGCCGAGGCGTCGAGATGGGCGACAATCTGGTGTCCGTAAAAATCGAAATCGATCCAATGATCCGATGACCGCCCTTCGGCGCAACCCATAATCTCGCCATAGAAAATCCGCGCTTCGGTCAAATCGTGTACCGGAAAAGCGAGATGGAACGGGCGTAAGTTCATTTCGACCTTTCGGGTTTGGGCAGCGGCGCGTTCGCCGCTTCGGCAATAGCGAGTTCGCTGATCATTTGTCGAGCACAAGCCACCACCGCTGCGTCGTCGGCAACCCGACGACCGGCGCGCGCCGTTGCCGCCTCGGTCATCGCCACCGCCACCAGCTCGCGCGGCTGGCCAGTTTCGGCCATGATGCGGTCGCCGACAATACCTGCCCAGCGCCTGCCGCTGGCCTGAACGTCGATGCCGCCAGCAACCCCGCGTTTCTGCGCATCGGCAAGGACGGCGATTTCGACGACGCAGGATATGTCGCGCTGGTGAGTTTCGGTGAGGGCGGTGGGGACGGCTAGAGCCAGAGCGAGTAGAAACATGGCTGCGGATTAGCAGGCCGGAGGTGAACGGCAAGCAACAACCTTACCGCCGACCTCTGTCATTCCCGCGAAAGCCGGAATCCATGGCCTGAACTACAAGTTTGAATGACGACCGGCGGAAGTGCGGATGTTATCGGTCATGGATTCTCGCCTTCGCAGGAATGACGAGATTTGAGTTGAACCGTTTCCATGCTTTCTTTTTCTACTGCTAACGGCCAAAGACCGCTACGTGCAAAAAATCTCCGGCATCTTCCAAAAATTCCCGCGCCTGACCGCCCTTATTGCAGGCTTTGTTTCTGCCACCGGCTTCGCGCCGTGGGGCCTGTGGCCGCTTACTCTCATCTGCTTCGCGCTGCTCATCCACCTGACCGCCAACGCCGGAACCGGCAAGCGGGCCTTCATGCTCGGCTGGCTGTTCGGGGTCGGGCATTTCACGTTCAGCAACCAGTGGATCGCGGTGGCATTCACCTTTCAGGCAGCAATGCCGATCTGGCTGGGCTATGTCGCGGTGGTGGCGCTGGCTCTGTATCTAGCGGTGTATCCGGCAATGGCGGCTTGGGGGGCGTGGTGGATTGCAAACCGATTAGAACCTCCCCGGAACGGGGAGGGGGACCATGCGAAGCACCGTGGAGGGATACGGGCAGGGTCACCTGACATCGAAGCGGCAGGATATCCGGCGGGTACACCTCTACCACCTTCGGCGGTTTCCCTCCCCGTGCAGGGGAGGATCACCCTCCCCCTCATCCTCGCCTTTGCCGGATTGTGGATCGTCACCGAATGGCTCCGCAGCTGGGTTTTCACCGGCTACGTCTGGAATCCGCTCAGCGTCATCACAGTCCCCTTTCCCTTCATCGCCCAGCCTGCGAGTGCGGTCGGCACATATGGCTTGTCCGGCTTGATCCTGCTTGTCGTTGGCGGCGCGATAAAATTTTTGTCGCTATGGACGCGCGCGACTGCAGAAGAACGAAAAGGTAACGGATGGACAGGCTATTTTGCCGGCGGACTATTGCTGTTTGCGCTGGTCGCTACTGCACTCGTCCTGCGTCTGTCGTTATTCAGCGGCTATTACCGGTCCCCAGCACCAAAAGAGCCGGTGGCATTGACCATCGTCCAACCCAATATCTCCCAGGCCGACAAATATGCCCCCGGCTATGACGCAATCAATTTCGCCAAGCTGGCTATGAACAGCCGCCCCCTTGCCGACCAGGGCCCGCGCCTCCTGCTCTGGCCCGAGGCGGCAATCCCCGATTATCTCGAGGACGGCTACCCCTATCGCTATTACCAGTTCCAGCCCGGTGAGAGCGCCGCAGGGGCGCGGCAGCGACTTACGACCCTGATGGGCGAAGGGGATGTGCTGATTACCGGGGCCAACAGGCTGGTCATCGATAAAGGCCAGCTTGTAGCCGCCCGCAACAGCGTGTCGGCCATGGATTCGACCGGCAAATTGCTCGGCCATTATGACAAGGCGCATCTTGTGCCTTATGGCGAATATCTGCCGCTGCCTTGGCTGCTGCGTCCGCTTGGCCTTGCACGGTTGGTGCCGGGTGACCTGGATTTCTGGCCGGGGCCAGGGCCGCAGACCTTGACTGTCAAAGTAGGCGACAGACAGGTGAAGGTGGGAATGCAGATTTGCTATGAAATCATCTTTTCAGGGCAGACCGTCGATCGCAAAAATCGTCCCGATTTCATCTTCAATCCTTCGAACGACGCATGGTTCGGCAGAATCGGCCCGCCACAGCATCTCGCGCAGGCGAGGTTGCGCGCGATCGAAGAGGGGCTTCCCGTAATACGCGCGACGCCGACGGGCATCAGCGCTGTCATAGACGCCGACGGGCGTATCGTCAAAAGCTTGCCGCTCGGCAAAGCGGGGCGGATTGAAACGCGGTTGCCGCACGCGCACGCGCCAACTTTGTTTGCACGATATGGCAATATCCTCCCGTTAGGCTTTGCGGCGCTGCTTATCGCATTTGCGCTGTTACCGCTTGCCCGCGCACGTGCATCCCGCTAAGGGCGCACCTCGATATAAAGAATTCTTTATACGCAGACACAGCCAAATGACTGGAAAAACCATGCGCTCCAATTATCTCTTCACGTCCGAATCCGTGTCCGAAGGACATCCTGACAAAGTTTCCGACCAGATTTCTGACGCAATTGTCGATCTTTTCCTCTCCAAAGACCCCGAAGCGCGCATCGCCTGCGAGACGCTAACCACGACCCAGCTCGTGGTGCTCGCAGGCGAAATCCGGGGCAAGGGGATCATGGATGAGGCTGGCAACTGGGCCCCCGGCGTCCGCGAAGAGGTCGAAGCCACTGTGCGCCGCACCGTCAAAGAAATTGGTTACGAACAGGACGGGTTCCACTGGGAAACGCTCCGCTTCGAAAACAACCTTCATCCCCAGTCAGCGCATATTGCGCAGGGCGTAGACGCATCCGGCAACAAGGATGAGGGCGCTGGCGACCAAGGCATCATGTTCGGCTATGCATCGACCGAAACCCCCGATCTTATGCCCGCTACGCTCGATTACAGCCACAAGATCCTGCAGCGAATGGCTGCAGACCGCCATTCGGGTTTGGCTCCCTTTCTTGAACCGGACGCGAAGAGTCAGGTTACATTGCGCTATAATGGTGAAGGCGTACCGGAAGCCGCGACCGCAATCGTTGTCTCCACCCAGCATGCCAAGGGCTATGACAAAGGCGACAAGGAGGCCGAGCTTCACACTTATGTCAAAGGCGTGATCGCCGACCTGCTGCCCGGGCACTTGCTCACCGATACCGAGTATCATATCAACCCCACAGGCAGCTTTGAAATCGGCGGTCCCGATGGCGATGCCGGTCTGACAGGGCGAAAGATCATCGTCGACACCTATGGCGGCGCCGCTCCGCACGGTGGTGGCGCATTTTCGGGCAAAGACCCCACGAAGGTCGACCGTTCCGCCGCCTACATCACACGCTATCTGGCAAAGAATATCGTCGCTGCCGGATTGGCTACCCGCTGCACCATCCAGCTAGCTTATGCCATCGGTGTGTCCAAACCGCTCTCGCTTTATGTCGATACTCATGGGACCGGCACAGTTGGCGATGAAGCAATCGAAGCTGTGTTGCCGACACTCGTCAACCTGACGCCCCGCGGTATTCGTACCCATTTGGGCCTCAACAAACCCATATATCGGAAGACTGCTGCTTACGGCCATTTCGGTCGCAAAGCCGATGGCGATTTCTTCCCATGGGAGCGCACGGACCTGGTCGAGAAACTAAAAACCGCTTTAGCTTAGGCCGCAGCGCGAACCGCATCTTCATCCGGCGCGTCGGGCGACAGTTCGACCCGATTTCGCCCTTCATTCTTTGCCTTATAGAGGGCCATGTCGGCCCGACGCATCGCGTCGCCCACGCTTTCACCCTTGGCCAGGCGGGCGACGCCGATGCTTGCGGTAAAACCGATATGGTCCAGCGGCGCGTCGAGCCGCATGGCGGCAATAGCCGATTTGAGCAGTTGAGCGAGATGTCCGGCGGCATCGCGGTGCGTACGATGGACGAGTATTGCAAACTCCTCGCCACCGAGGCGTGCAACCTGCGCAAAACCGCTGCAGCCTTTTTCCAGCGCCAGCGCCGTTGCGACTAGCACCGCATCGCCAATAGCGTGTCCGTGGTCATCGTTGATATTTTTGAACCGGTCGAGGTCAACCATCATTACCGCGCCAATGGGCGGCATCTCCGTCCCCTGCCGTTCGACCATGAGATCGTAGCCGCGACGATTCGAGATGCCGGTCAGCGCATCCACGGTCGTAGCCATATGGTGCCGGTCAACGATATCGGCGGTGATGGTCAGAATCAGCAGGATTGCCAGCGTGAGCGTGATAATGGCGGAGGTAAAATAGAACATCATCATATATTGCGACCATAGACTGCCGACGGCATATTCGTGAGACTGTCCCCAAATGAAATAGATCGCAAAGCGGACGATATATGACAGCCAGGTTGCCGTGATCGCCGTCGCCGTCAGTTTTTCCAACATGCGCATTTTGGGATGGTAAAATTTCGGCAACGCCAGCGTCAGCAACAATATGCAGATCGTACTTGCGTTGGGCACGCGGATATCGACCCTATCAACGATGAAGGTCGCCCAAAAGTTGATGACCAGACCGACCGCGAACAGCAAGGCTGCCGGCTTCCGCGGTATCCGCTCCCCATGCCTCGCGAGAAACGCGTCGGCGGTGAAGATAAGCACCAGCCAATGCAGCGGTACCGCCAGGGCAAAAAACCAAGAGGGGAACAGGGTCCGTTGCGTGTCGAGGATGATTGCAAGTACCGCGATGGCAAAAGCCGCTGCGCCTTTCCTTGCACAGCCCTGCGCTCCCTCGGCGCGCGCGATGGCGATGAACACGCCTGCGAATACGGCGTACATGACCGGGAGCAGCCAGAAAAATATCGTATCGGCGACCATCTGGCATAGCTAGCCAACAAAGAATAAATTAGCTTTAAGTGTGGCTTAGCGAGATATTTAGCATATCGTACCGCCGCTGAGCCTTGAATTTGATGAGCCATAAGCTAATCGCGCCGGATGACCGCGCACAAACCTGGCGACCCGACAACACTCAACCGTCTGTACGGCAGGTCCAAGGGCAAGAAACTCAGGTCTGAACAATCTGACCTTGTCGAAAAGCTGCTGCCGCAGATTGCTGTTCCGGCTGAAGGGGGCATCGATAGTGTAATATTGTTTGGCGATGACCGACCGCTACACTTTGAAATCGGGTTCGGTGGCGGGGAGCATCTGGCCTATCGCGCCGACATCCTGCCGGATCATGGCTTCGTCGGTGCGGAGCCCTTTGTCAATGGCGTCGCGCAGGCGCTTGCACATGTCCGTGATGCCGCGCTGCGCAATGTTCGCCTGCACATGGGCGACGCCCTCGATGTGCTGCGCCGTGTGCCGGACGGCTCGCTGAGTTTCATCTATCTATTGCACCCCGACCCATGGCCGAAGGCCAGGCACGCGAAACGAAGGATGATGAATGACGGACCGGTCGACCTTATTGCAGCGAAACTCAAATCCGGCGGCGAATTTCGTTTCGGAACCGACCATAGCACATATCTGCGCCACGCGCTCATGATTATGCAGCGCCACAGACACCAATATGACTGGCTATGTGAAAAAGCCTCCGATTTTCAGCGTCGCCCTGGCGGCTGGCCGGAGACCCGGTACGAAGCCAAAGCGCGCAATGTGTACGGGCATGAAGTCTGGTATTTTCGCTGGAGGCGGAAAGCAGATTAACGGGCCGGACTGTTACCCGCCTCGACCTTTTCCACCCATTCAGGGTAAAAACTCGGTTGACGCTTTGACCAACCCGGCGCAGTGGCAGCCGCCTCACTAATCGATTGCAGCAAAGTCTTGCGTTTTTCCGGCTGCAAATGCGGCATCGACGCTGCGGCGCAAAAGGCCGATGGCAACCAAGGCCGGGCATCGGCGCCGACCAAGCGCTCATACAAGAAACGATAAGCAGCAAAGCTGTCGATACGGCTTTGTCCCAAATCGAAAGCGGAAACTGTCACCAGTTGCGCGAGAAACGGCTCGGCATCTTCGATAGAGCTCGAGTCCGGGATAAGCACACGAATTTGGGGCAACCGGTCATAAAACACATGCTGTGCCTTAATTGTAGCGGCCTCTACCGCGTCCCGCGACCAAAGCGCAATGGCGTCCTTTCGGTCGAAGGCCACATCCAGCGACCGCCGGATGTAGCGCTGCGTGGCAGCGCTAAAGCTTGCGAACTCCTTGATCTCGGCCAAGGTCAGCAGGCCCGGACCATCATTTCTGCTCTTCGTCATGGTATCAACCCCCTGTTACCATCGACCTGCATCTTCGCAGAAACATGGTTAACAAACAGTTGACGACACGGCCAGCCTGAAAACATTCGACCAACTTCGCGGAGGGTTCGACAAGGGGCGGTGCGTGTAGTGCAACAGGACAAAAATGCGCTATGGAAGCTGAATGTATTTTGCTCAGCCTCGCAAGACGCTTGTCGGCCAACAGATGGCCTTGCTTACGATCATCGGATTTTGGGCTTTTTACGCACTGATCCTGTCGTTGCGTGCTGCCCTGCTGGATTTTCCCGAGCAGTCCACGTTGTTTGAGCGTCGGCTAATGGTGGCGGGCGTCGGCGTGTTCGTGACGTGGTTAATGTATATGGGCTTGCGGCTGGCTGATCGAAACTCCTTGGGGTTCCGCGTAGGTATGGCTTTTTTGGCGTCCATTCCATGCGCCATCATTCTTGCCTCGGCCAATTTCTACATATTTAACCTCTATGATCCTGTCAGCCTTTTCAAGGATCCCGATGTCGGCAAAACGGTTGAGGAGTTAAAGGACCGCCTAGGCCTATCTTTCTGGCAGGAAATTGCCGACATCTCCGTCACGCATTATTTCTTTCTGATTGCATGGGCATCGCTGTATGTCGCAATCGGATATGCACGAGAAGTCCGGGAAGCGGAGCGCAAAACCTCCCGTTTCGCCCAAGCTGCGCAGGATGCCGAGTTGCGGTCGCTCAGATATCAGGTCAATCCGCACTTCCTGTTCAACACTCTCAATTCGCTTTCCAGCCTGGTTATCACGAGCAAGCCCAAAGAGGCCGAGGCAATGATACAGAATCTGTCGAATTTTTATCGGACCAGCCTTTCATCCGATCCTTTGGAAGACGTGACGCTCGAAGAGGAAGTAGATTTGCAACGCCTCTATCTCGAAATAGAAGGTGTCCGGTATCCAAAGCGTCTGCGTACCGCAATCGACATCGCGCCAGACCTCATTAACCAGCATGTACCCGCCCTCATTCTCCAGCCCTTGGTCGAAAATGCGATCAAATATGGCGTGTCACGCACCACGCGCCCGGTAACAATTTCCATTCAGGCGCAAGCCGATGGCGAGCATATGGTGATCAGCGTTTCCGACGATGGCGATCCGGTTGACGCAGAGCATGTCGGCGGCAACGGTATCGGCCTTGCCAATGTCCGCGACCGCCTGGAAGCACATTACAAGTCCGCAGCGCGACTGGATACCGAGACACTTTCAGGCGGTGGATTCGTCGCACGACTCACATTGCCGCTAAGCCACAGGGTAAAATCATGAGCAGCTTGCGGACGATGATTGTTGATGATGAGCCGTTGGCAATCGAACGGCTTGCGCTGCTGTGCAGCGAGCAACCGTCTATCGAGGTTGTCGGCACCGCGAACGATGGAGTAGCGGCATTGCGACTGGCGCAACAATTGTTGCCGGACCTGATATTTCTCGACATCGGAATGCCCAGAATGGATGGTATCAACGCCGCACGCGCGCTCGGCCTGATGGACAAGAAGCCGGCGATTATTCTGGTCACTGCTTATGACAATTTTGCGGTCGAGGCGTTCGACCTCGATGTTGTCGACTATGTTCTCAAACCGGTCTCGGGCGAACGTCTCGGTCGCGCCATAAATCGCGCGCTGAATGGTAAGGAAACCGCAAATGGCAAGGTCGCTAGCCAGTCGCGGGACAGTTCATATGCCAGCGAATTCTGGGTATCACATCGGGCTGAATTGATCCGTATTGCAGCTATGGATATCGAGCGGATCGAGGCCGAGCGGGATTATATGCGACTGCATACAGCCGGTCGCAGTTACCTGCTCCATCAGACCATTTCCGCTTTGGAAGAGCGGTTGAACCCTGAACAGTTCCAACGCATCCATCGTAGCCATATCGTCCGCCGCGATCTGATAACTGGACTGCGGCATGAAGGTGGGGGCGTATGGCACGCGCTTTTGGGCGACGACATGTCGATGCGGATCGGTCGAAAATATCTTTCGGAAGTCAAACGACTGGCGGGCAAATAAAAAGGCTCCGGCTGATTAAGCCGGAACCTCCTTTAAACTATGGTTGGCTGTTTAGGGTATCGACCCTAATTTCCTGCTACAACGTTGATGTCGCCGGAAGCCAAGCGACGGTTCTCCATGTAGGCTGCGATCGCCCGGCTGACCTTGGGCTTGGCGTTGGCCATTGCGTTTTGCTCACATTTGATCTGGTCGGCACGCTCAGCCAGTGTGAACGCGCGTGGAGTAGCGCACACTTGCGTGACCGCCCTCTTCACTCGACTGGCGAGACGCTTCTGTCCTGATGCGGAGGACAGATCGAGATCGCCAAATTGAACTTCCTTATGCTTCCAGTCAGCCATTGCTGGCGTTGATATTGCCAATGCAGAAGCTGCAAGCACCGTTAACGAAAACAGCTTGGGGGTAGCCATTTTGAACATCCTTTTGTCTTTCATGGCCACGACGTTTCGCCGTCAGCCTGTGGGAGAGGGTTGCAGGCGGGCCAACATCTGTAGCTGGGGAGCATATTTGCAGACCCGTCCTGCGAGACTCCATCTACCCCCGCTGTGTTGCCCGTGCATTACACTTTCGATTAAGTGCAAAGACAGTCGACCGTTCGACCAACAACAAGGCAAACGCACAAAGTTGTTCGACGAACGTATATTATAGCAATTTTGTTACAATGATTCAGATCAGACCGGCCAGGGGACTGGACGGATCAGCGTACATACGACGCCCCATTCGTCCGGCGAGATAGGCCATGCGTCCCGATTCCACTGCCAGTTTCATCGCTTTTGCCATTGCCACCGGGTTTTTCGCCTCAGCAATGGCAGTATTCATCAAGACACCATCGCACCCCAGTTCCATCGCCACCGCTGCGTCAGAAGCCGTACCGACACCAGCATCGACGAGCACTGGAACATTAGCGCCCTCCACGATCAGCCGGATGGTCACGCGATTCTGGATGCCCAAACCCGAGCCAATGGGAGCACCGAGTGGCATCACCGCGACTGCACCTGCGTCTTCCAGTTGCTTCGCAGCGATAGGATCGTCGACGCAATATACCATCGGCAGGAAACCGTCTTTTGCCAATGTCTCGGTAGCTTTCAGCGTCTCGCGCATGTCAGGGTATAGCGTCTTGGCTTCGCCCAGTACCTCAAGTTTGACCAAATCCCATCCGCCGGCCTCGCGCGCCAACCGTAGCGTCCGAATTGCTTCGGCGGCGTTGAAACATCCTGCCGTATTTGGAAGATAGGTATATTTCTTCGGGTCGATAAAGTCAGTCAGCATGGGAGACTTCGGGTCGGACACGTTGACCCTGCGCACTGCTACGGTGATGATCTCCGCCCCCGATGCAACAAGTGCCGCTGCATTTTGTTCAAAATCCCTGTACTTGCCCGTGCCGACGATCAGCCGCGATTTGAATGTGCGGCCAGCAACGGACCAGCTGTCATCCTGCCCCCCACCCACAAAATGCACGATTTCCAGAACATCGCCATCGCAAAGGACGATTTGGGAAAGTGTCGATCGGGGTACGATTTCCAGATTGCGCTCGACCGCAACCTTTGCGGGATCGAGGCCGATTTGGCTTACCAAATCGGCAACGCTGCTGAGCGATTCTACGCGACGCGGCTCCCCGTTAAGGGTTATGGAAATGCTGTCAGTCGTTGCAGTAGAGGTCATTTCGTCTCGCTTTTTCCAATTTGCACCATATAGGTAGAGGGCAATTGCAATAGCAACCCGCATTGCCAACAAGGTCTCCCTCGTGGTCCCTCAAAAACTCATTCCATTGTTGGCATTGTTTGCGGTAGCAACACCTGCACAGGCGGCGCTCCCCGACGCTGCCAAAAAGCTGATTGAAGCTGCCGCACGTGAAGGTGATGCGGCCGAGCTGGCGGCGGTCGTCAAATTTGCCCGGCGGACCTATCCCGATGACGGCATCGAAATCGACAACTTCCTTTTGTTCCTCGACGGCGAAAAGCTGCATACCCAACAGATAAATGGTGCAGAGCCGACTCCGCAACCACTCGTTCCATCGGTCGATCCCCGCATCAGATGGTCAGGCCGGGGCGATCTTGGCGGTTTCCACACAAGCGGTAACACCGACAGCTTCGGGATTACCGTCGGAGCGAATCTGAAACGTACGGGACCAGATGTAACGCACCAGATCCGCCTGCGCGGCGATTATCAAGAAAGCGATGGGCGCGTATCACGCGAATATCTGAACGCAGCCTACCAGGGCGACTGGGCCATCAATGAAAAACATTATGCGTTGGGCATACTGGAATATGAACGGGACGTTCTGGCGGGGTTCGATCACCGCGCGACATCCAGTCTGGGGGTGGGCTGGCGGGTCGTGCGCGAGGAGCATGTCGCGATATCACTGGAAGCCGGCCCGGCATTTCGTCATGAATGGTATCGTTTCGGCGGCGAGCGGTCCCATATTGCGGGGCGCAGTGCGTTAACCAGCAGCTGGCAAATGAACGACAAGGTAAAGCTGTCGCACAATATGGAACTTGTTGCCGACAACAGCACCAATACCGTTAGGTCGATCACTGGACTTCAAGCGAAACTTACCAGCCGTATTTCTTCACAGATTTCATATGATCAGCGCTATCAAGACCAGCCGCTATTTGGCAAAGACGAGTCCGACACAATCACGCGCATCGCGCTCACCTACGATTTCTGACGAACAGGCAGGCACAATTTGGCCGATATCATCTTCGTTTTGAACGGACCCAATCTCAATATGCTCGGCACACGTGAGCCCGAAATCTATGGGATGGACACGCTCGACGACATTGCCGGGAGGCTGGAAGACAAGGCGCGAGAAGCAGGTGTCGATATCGACTTTCGCCAATCGAACCATGAAGGTCATTTGATCGACTGGTTACACGAAGCGCAGGCGGCTGGCGCAAAAGCAGTGTTGCTGAACGCCGCAGGCTTCACACATACGTCAATTGCGATTTTGGATGCTATCAAGGCGATCAAGGTGCCGGTGTTTGAAGTGCATCTGTCAGACCCACAGCAGCGCGAGCCGTTCAGGCATTTCAGCTATGTTGGCCTGGCCGCAAAAGCCGTGTTTGCAGGACATGGCGCAAATTCCTATGAACTGGCGCTGGACGCGGCGTTACAACTTTGACATTAGGCCCGTTGCATGGGTTCAGGGGCGCAAGGAGCATAAAATGGCGGCAAAATCTGGCAGCAACGGCGGCATGCAGGTGGACACTGACCTGGTCCGCGAACTGGCGGCCATGCTTAATGAAACCGGCCTGAGCGAGATCGAGGTCGAAGACGGCGAACGCAAGATCCGCGTGTCGCGCGCGATGACAACAACATCTGTCCCCCTGGCTGCAGCCCCGGCAGCGGTCACAGCGCCAGTTGCCGCCGCCGCGCCTGCCGCCGAAGCGACAGCCCCTGCCATTGCCGCAAACGCACTCAAATCCCCGATGGTCGGTACCGCCTATCTCACACCCGAACCGGATGCTGCGGCGTTCGTCAGCGTAGGCCAGCAAGTCAATGCGGGCGATACCGTCATGATCATCGAAGCCATGAAGGTGATGAACCCGATAGTTGCGCCCAATAGCGGAACCGTGACTGAGATATATGTCGAGAGTGGACAGCCGGTTGAGTTTGACCAGCCCTTGATGGTGATTTCCTAACCAATGGCTATCGAAAAGATCCTGATCGCCAATCGCGGCGAAATTGCGCTTCGTATTCATCGTGCGGCGCATGAAATGGGCATTAAAACGGTAGCGGTCCACTCGACCGCCGATGCGGATGCAATGCATGTGCGGCTTGCTGATGAGGCGATCTGCATCGGTCCGCCTGCTGCTTCGGACAGCTATCTCAACATTCCGGCGATCATTTCGGCTGCCGAGATCAGCCATGCAGATGCAATCCACCCCGGCTATGGATTTCTTTCCGAGAACGCGCAATTTGCCGAGATTGTCGAAAGCCACGACATCAAATGGATCGGCCCCAAGCCCGAGCACATCCGAACGATGGGTGACAAGGTGGAGGCCAAGCGCTCGGCTGGGGCCTTGGGGCTTCCGTTGGTTCCAGGATCCGATGGCGCGATTGAGGATGTCGCGGAAGCAAAGGCTATCGCCCGCGACATCGGCTATCCCGTCATCATCAAGGCAGCTTCGGGCGGCGGCGGGCGCGGGATGAAGGTAGTTAACAGCGAGGGCGAGCTTGAAACCCAGATGATGCAGGCGGGTAGCGAGGCCAAGGCCGCATTTGGCGACGCCACTGTCTATCTTGAAAAATATCTCGGCAACCCCCGTCATATCGAGTTCCAGATTTTCGGCGATGGAAACGGAAATGCGGTGCATCTGGGCGAGCGCGACTGTTCGTTACAGCGGCGCCATCAGAAAGTGCTGGAAGAAGCCCCCTCCCCCATTTTGTCCGCCGCCGAGCGCGACAGGATGGGCGGCATCTGCGCAAAAGCGATGGCCGATATGGGTTATCGCGGCGCAGGGACGATCGAGTTTCTATGGGAAAATGGCGAATTCTATTTCATTGAAATGAATACGCGACTGCAAGTGGAGCATCCGGTTACCGAAATGATCACTGGCCTGGATCTGGTTCGCGAACAGATCCGCGTCGCCGACGGCAAGCCGCTATCGTTCAGGCAGGAAGATGTCACCTTCACGGGCCACGCCGTCGAGTGCCGGATCAATGCCGAAGATCCGGTCAACTTTACGCCATCGCCAGGCACCGTGACGTGGTACCATCCACCCGGCGGACTATATGTGCGCGTCGATAGCGGGCTTTATCACGGCTACAAGGTGCCGCCTTATTATGACAGCATGATCGCGAAGCTTATCGTGTATGGCGCGACCCGTGAAGGCTGCCTGATGCGATTGCGGCGGGCACTTGGCGAATTTGTGATAGACGGTATGAAGACCACCATTCCGCTGCACCAGAAGCTGCTGGAAGACCCCGATTTCCAGAATGGAAACTATACCATCAAGTGGCTCGAAGAATGGCTGGCCCGCGAAGCAAGCTAGGCCTCACCCGCCGCGAGGTGGCGCTAGGGCTGGCGATCGTCCCGCTTGCCACTTGCTCGCGAGCCGGGCCAGACAAGGATGTGGCCTTCATTCCGGCAAACAAGGCTGCTGCTCTCTCGCCCCAGGACCCAAAGCGTCTCGTTGAGCTGGTCAAGCTCGACCCCGCAATCCGACTGGACATGCGGTATGCGGCTACAAATAATTTCACAGGCCGTGTCCTGTACAAGGAAGCTCGCGCTTTCCTTACCATGCCTGCTGCCAATGCGGTTGTGCGGGCTAGCAGGGCGGCACAGGGCGAGGGTTTCGGACTGACCATATTCGATGCCTATCGACCCTGGCGCGTTACCAAGCAGCTTTGGGATGCAACGCCGCCCGGACCGAAGAAAAACTATGTCGCCAACCCCAAACGCGGTTCAAAACATAATCGTGGCTGTGCCGTCGATCTCAGCCTGCACGATTTGAAAACTGGTTTACTCGTGGAAATGCCGACCGAGTTCGACGACTTTTCGGAAAAAGCGCATCGTGATTTTATGGCTGCCTCGCCGGCCGCCATCGCCAACCGCGCACGGCTGCAACGCTATTTGGAGGCCGAGGGATTTACGGGTCTGTCGAACGAATGGTGGCATTTTGATTTTGACGGATGGGAAAATTTTCCGGTCATGGACGTGCCCTTCGATCGCATCGGATGACGCAATCGTTCATCAAAAGGCTTCCTTTCATGAACATGTATGAGCAATTCAGCGATGCTTCAGAACCACTCTGCCATCAACGGTCCTAATGCGGGGGCACAGTGCCCCAGCTTCAAGGAAAAGCTCATGAAGAACGTTATATTGGCGACTTTGGTCGCGGCGACGGTACTGACCCCTGTTGCATCCCAGGCTGCTGCTGTCGCACCTTTATCGGCGCGTACAACCCTGTCCGATAATGACAGCGCATCGTTCCAGCGTGAAGATCGTCGTGGTGACGGTCGTCGCGGGGAGGGTCGTCGCGGAGATGGCGAAGGTCGTCGTGGCGGCGAGGATCGCGGACCACGCTATCAATCCCGTCAAGACCAACGGCCCGAAGCCGAGCCGCAACAGACCCAAAGGCAGGAACGCCGTAAGATCCGACAAGACGGCCGCTACTATGGCCGCAATCGCGACGGAAACCTCGATCGCCGATGGGATCGCAATCGCGACGGCAATCTCGACCGTAATTGGGACCGGAACCGGGACGGCAATCTGGATCGTCGCTGGGACCGGAACAATGACGAACGTTTGGATCGCAACTGGGATCGAAATCGCAATGGCGACCTCGACCGCCGGTATGACCGGAACAACGACAACAGGCTCGACAGACGCTACGACCGCGACCGCGACGGCAATGTCGACCGGCGCTGGGATCGCAACAACGACAATCGCGTAGACCGGTGGAATAACGGATGGCGCAATGACCGCCGCTATGACTGGCGCAGCTATCGTGACCGCAACCGCGGCTATTACAGCCCCGGCCGTTATTATTCGCCCTACCGGCACTACGGCTACCGTCGCTTCGGTATCGGGATAACCATCGGTTCCGGCTATTATGGTTCGCGCTACTGGATCAACGATCCCTGGTCCTACCGCCTGCCCGCCGCTTATGGTCCGTATCGCTGGGTACGTTACTATGACGATGTGCTGCTGATCGATCTACGCAGCGGCCGCGTGGTTGACGTAATCTACGACTTCTTCTGGTAAATAACCGAGATAAGAAAGGCCCGGAAATTTTTCCGGGCCTTTTTTAATTATAAGATGACCGCCGGGTCAGCGATCTCTCCGCCACATTAAAGGGAGAGCAACATGATCCGTTCCGTCCGTCTGGCAAGCATCGGCCTTGCCATCACCGCGTCGGCTGTTGCCAAGACGCAGGTCATTCGGGCTGGCAATGTCATTACCGATCCGGCCAAAGGACTGGAAGGCCCGGCGGTAATTACCGTCGCCGACGGACGCATCGTATCGGTCGAAACCGGGTCCGCCCCAAGCAGCATCGGGCCGGATGTCGAAATCATCGACCTAGGCGGAAAGGTCGTTCTGCCCGGCCTCATGGATCTCCATGTCCATCTGGCCGGAGACGCGGGTGGCGATTTCCGCGATAGGCCGTCGACGCCGATGAATGGGGTGTGGTAATGGGCGTCAAGAATTCCGCGCTGACCGTGAAAGCAGGCTTACCACAGTGCGAGAGGCCGACTTTGCACAAAACACCGCATTTGTCCTGCGACGCGGTACCGCAGAAGGCAAGATCGTCGGCCCGCGCATCGTGGGGGCAGGTCCGGCACTCTGGATCGTCGGCGGCCATGGCGATGTCACGGGTTTTCGCAAGGACGTGCTGGCGGCGCTGGACACAGGGTATACATGTACTGGCCCGCTCGAATGTGCCGAAAAAGTGAAAAAGGCGTCGAGAGTGGGTTCGGACATCATCAAGATTACCGCAACCGGCGGGGTGCTGTCGCAGCAACGGTGGGGAATTCGCCCTGTTGGTCAAAGCCGGGATGACACCGACCGAGGCGCTGGCAAGCGCAACGACAGTGGCGGCCAAAACCCTGGGGATGGAAAATGAAATCGGCAGGATCGCTGCGGGCTATTCCGCTGATCTGGTGGCCGTCGCCGAAAACCCGCTTGCCAATATTCGCACACTCGAGAAACCGGAATGGGTGATGGCCCGAGGCAGGATCGTTCCCTGAGATTTCGTCGCGGAGCTTGAAACGCAAGGAAAAGTCGGCGATGGCACGACGATGAATGTGCTATTCCTGACATCTACATTGCCGCGCTTCGCCAATGATATGCAGGCCGGTTTTGTGCTTGAGCAGGCAGGTGCGTGGCGCCGCGAAAGCCCGGAGGACCGGCTGATCGTCCTCGCGCCGCATGACAAGGGCATCAGCCGCCGTGAAAAGCTGGAAGGCATCGACGTTCGGCGCTTTCGCTATTTCTTGCCGGAAAGCTGGCAGTGGCTAGCCTACCCCGCCATTCTACCAAACATAAAGGCAAATCCCGCTTTGGCTCTGCAAGTGCCGCCATTTATCTGGTCAGAGTACACCGCCGCAAAATCAATCATCCGTGATGAGAAAATCGACTTGATTTACGCGCACTGGGTGATGCCGCAGGGCCTGGTCGCACGCCGCCTGTCAAAAAAAGCAGGCATCCCCTATGTCATTCACAATCACTCTTCCGACCTGTCTGTATTCGCAAAATTCGGAAAACCCGGCATCGGAACAGCGCGCAATATTATCCGGGATGCGCTGGCCATGTTTTGCGTGAACAGCAGTCAGAAAGAATATGCGCTATCGCTGTTTGATGCCGGCGAGCGGGGCCGGATCGCAAAAAAAATTTCTGTTCTGCCGATGGGTGTTGTTCTCAATGAGGCCGCCGACGAGGCGCCGAGGGTGGGACGGACCTATCGTTATGAAATGGGTACGATCTCGCGCCTGTCGCGTAAAAAAGGTCTCGATCTGCTCATTGGCGCAGCGGAACAAATCGCTCGGACCGACATCAAACCAGACATCGCAATCGCAGGCGACGGCGAAGAACGCACGACTCTGGAAAAAATGCCGTCCCAAAGCAAAATACATTTTCCGGGCTTCATGACAGGTCGGTCGAAGGCCGATTTTTTTCGAGACACCCGCCACTTTCTTTTCCCTGCCTCTGCCGCCGAGGGGGATGTCGAGGGAATGCCAGTGGCGTTGCTGGAAGCGCTTTGCTGCGGCAAGATGGTGCTCGCCAGCCGCGACACCACTATCACCAGGCTGCCGGA
>JACVCM010000037.1 GCA_016742125.1 Sphingomonadaceae bacterium
CCCCCCCCCCCTCCGGGGGGGGGGCGGGGGGTGGGTTTGTGCCGAGTTGCGCATATCCTCACCGCCCCACCCCAACCCCTCCCCTGAAGGGGAGGGGCTTATGACCGACCTCGGCTTCCTCCCCGACCGCTTGGCGCGGATCAGCGACCATATCCAGACCAATTATCTCGACGCCGGGAAGCTGCCTTTTGCCTCGCTGCTTATAGGACGCGGAGACGAAATTGCCCACCAATGGAGTTCGGGCGTCGCCGAAGATGCGATCTTCCGTATCGCCAGCATGACCAAGCCCATCACCTCGGTTGCCTTCATGCAGCTGGTCGAGCAGGGCAAGGTCGCGGTCACCGATCCGGTTGCCAAATATATTCCCGAATTTGCCAAGCTCGGCGTGTTCGTCGCGGGCGGCGGCAATGTACCTTTCGTCACCCGCCCGCCTGCATCGCCGATGCGTATCGTCGATGTGCTGCGCCACACGACCGGCTTTACCTACAGCTTTCAGGAACGCACCAATGTCGATGCGGCGTATCGCAAGACCGAAGTCGAGAGCTGGAACAAGAATAGTTCGCAGGGCTTCATCGATACGCTCGCAACCATCCCGCTCGAATTCGATCCCGGCAGCCAGTGGAATTATTCGGTGTCGACCGATGTGCTGGGCATATTGATCGAGCGGATCAGCGGGCAACCGCTCTTCGATTATTTCCATGAGCATATCTTTGCGCCGTTGGGCATGAAAGACACCTATTTCACCGTCCCCCCCGAAAAGGTCGGACGCGTGCCCCAATGTTTTGCCTTCGATCCCGAGAAGAAGATGAAGCTGTTTGACGAGGCAGGTGCGAACAGCCTGTGGGCAAAGGGGTGGTCGTTCAACTCAGGTGGTGGCGGTCTCGCCTCGACGGTTGCAGATTATCACCGCTTTTGCCGGATGCTGCTCAAAGGCGGCGCGCTCGACGGTGTCCAGATCATCAGCCCCAAGACGCTTGAACTGATGACCGCCAATCACCTTCCCGGCGGACAGGACCTGACGCAAATGTCGAAATCGCTGTTCAGCGAGGCGGAGATGGCGGGAATCGGCTTCGGCCTCGGCTTCGCCACCACAATCGACAGTGCGGCGACGCTGACCCCTTGCTCTACCGGTGATTTCTACTGGGGTGGGATGTATTCGACCGCCTTCTTCGTCGATCCGGTTGAAGACATCATCATGATTTTCATGACCCAGTTGATGCCGTCGAGCACCTATCCGGTGCGGCGTGAGATCAAGACGATGATCTATTCTGCTTTGGCGGCTTAGGGCGACACATTCCAATCGTCATCCTGAACTTGTTTCAGGATAACAAGCGGCGGTTCGTTATCCTGAAACAAGTTCAGGATGACTAGGCTTTCCCAAGCTGCGTAATCGCACGCTGCGTCGACGCCAAATAGCTGCCCCGATCATAGCGATAGGTTCCGATATAGTGGATGAAAGCGGGATCAGGCGGCAATGCCTCCTCCCAATGGTTGGTATAGCGGTCATAGGGGAGCTGGATCGGATCGGGATCGTTGGCGACGACGAAGTTCGACGCCGCCTGTTCGCTGCCCCATTCGTTGAAACGCGGCCCGACCGCTCGGCCGGCGTCTACGGCAAATCGTTCGGCCAGGGCACGACCTTCGGTCGATCTTGAAAAGCCTGCAAAACCGGCACATCCGCGGATATAACGAAGCTCTCCGGCCCCGGGTACATCGCGCAGGCCCGATTCGATAACCGACTGGATATGCGAGTAGAGTGGGCCGTCGGGATAAATCCTGCGGATCATGTCCGGCACGGTCATGAAGCCATGCTTCACATCCTCGACCCCGCCGCCAAGGGTAAAGCTGCGGTTCGCATCGATGGCGGCCGCGACCTCGGGGACACACCCCAAGGTTACGGTATCGGAATCGAGCTGGATCACATAATGGTCGCGGCGCAAATCCAGTATGGCCAGCAACCGCTCCCAGCAATTGCCCTTGGGGCACGGCGCTGTCTGGACGTCGGAAAGGGTCAATATGACCGGATCACCGACATGATCGGCCAGAACCAGTTTATCGGCCTTGGTCAGCGTGCCGTCGTCCAGCAACATCACCCGTCCGCGCTGCAACTGCGCATGAAGCGACTTCATCGCGACCAGATAGGGCAGCAAGACCGCAGTCCCGATCATCGAGAACAGGATGACACCGTCGTCCGCGGGTATGATCGGGGGCGTGTTCAATATCTGCCGCACCACGCGGCCATGCTGCCACGCAGCCAACTTGCGGCCAAAAGCCGACCAGTATTCCGCGACCATCATCGCAAACGGCCTTAGATGGTTGCGATTTCAACTTGGTTAACTGGCTCCGGCTTGGCGCGCGCAGCAATCAGGCTGCCGCATATGATGAGAGCGGTACCCGCCAGCACCGGCAATGTCACCGGTTCGCCGAAGAACAACCAACCGAACAGGGCCGCCCAGACAAAGGCGGTATATTCGACCGGGATCAATATCTGCGCCTCCGCCCGCGCATAGGCCCAGCTCAACAACAAAAGCGAGATGATGGCAAGTACCGCAGCCGCGGCAATCATCGGCCCCTTGTCGATGGCAAATGGCGCAAGAAACCAGGGAGCGGCGAGGCTGAGTGTGGCTGCTACAAACAGGTTCTGGAAAAACGCAATCTCGATTGGTCCGGCCAGTTGCGCCTGCTGCCGCGCCAGGATCAGATTGTAGGCGAATACTATTGCGGAAAACAGAACCGCGGCTGCCCCCCATAAATGCTCCGTCGTATAATGGCCCGACAGCCGACCGCCCATGATGATGACAACACCGACCAGCCCCGCGACAGACGCCAGGATGGCCTCCCGCCCGATCTTTTCACCCAGCATCACCGCAGCCAGATAAAGCGCGACGACCGGGGCAATAAAACTCAGGCCGATAGCCTCGGCCAGAGGCAGCACGGTGATTGAATAGAAGAAACTGACCGCCATCACCGACACTATCATGCTGCGCCAAAGGTGGATCTTCAACACGTTGATTTGCGGCCATTTCTGCCGTGTCGCGATGAACAATAAACCCATCAGCAACGCGCCCAAGCTGTTGCGCCAGATTACTGCATTATAGGCGCCGATACCAAGCGCGATGTCCTTCATCGCCGCATCCATCAACGAGAAAAAGCCCACTCCGCTGCATGCGACCAGGAACGGAACGAAGGGGCGCGGGTGCAGCTGGGCCATGCCGCCTCTTGGCCGAGTTGCCGACGCAACTCAACCCGCTTGCAGGCGCCGGGTGGCCGACCGAAGCTGGAACGCAGCAATATTAGCTGATGATCATCACATCATTCTCGATCTGTACCCTGCTCGCCTTGGCGAGAAAGGACTGACCCAGAAGCGAGACATGCAGCCCTTTCGGGATTATGACCGCGCTGACATTGTCTGCGCTCAATTCCCCCAATTGCACCGATTGCAGCACCACCGGCTTGCCTAAGACTTCGCCGCCAACCCCGCGCCCGACCCTTCGCAATTCTTCCTCGCTCCAGCTCAGGCCGATTGCTTCGGCATCCGCTGCGGTCAATGCGATGGTAGAAGCTCCGGTATCCACCAGAAAGCGGATTTCGGCGTCGTCCACCTCGACATTGGCATAGAAATGCCCGTCCCCCTGCCGCGCCAGCATGCTTGGGGACCCTCGATCGTGGCTGTCTTCTTCAACAGACGCGGGTTCTTTAGGAGCAGTTTGCACACCCACCGCTCTCCCCTGAGGACCTGCAAGATCGCTGTCGGGCAAAGACCAGCCGGCGGCCAGAACGACCGCAAAGAGGATCAAGACACCCGTCCAGCGCATGACGGCATCCTACCGCTGCGGTTTTAAGAGGGCGTAAACGTCGCAAAATAGCGGTAAATGTCATCTTCGCTGCGGCTCGCGGCATTTCGCCAGCCAATCGCGTCTTTCCGGCTGTTCAACAGCTTGCCGTCGGCTGACAGAAGCATCACCAAGGGCGTGTTCCTGACCTTGCCGATACCGAAACGCTTTGCGATGTCGAGATTGCGGCCCTTGCCGGTTTGCGGCGTACCGACGTCGACATAGACGAGACGGTAACGATCCTGCATCATGTCCATGAAACGCGGCGTGTCGAGCCAACCGGCGAGCCCGACGCTGTCATGACACCAGTTGGCGCCCATGATGACAACCACAATCCGACCTGTCAGCTTTGCGTCGGCCAGGGCCCGGTCGACATCGGCCTGCGCATCGCGGTCCGCAAAATAGGCCAGACCTTGCGGGTGGCTACTGCGCTGCGTCACTGGTGGAGGCGCCGGGGTAGCAGGCTCGGTCGTGTAGACGAGTGTCTGCAGCAGCAGATATCCCGCCAATGCGGACATCATTGTCCCCGCCCCGCCAGCCGGTCCAGCGCATCGCCGTCGACACGGAAGGTGGTCCATTCGTCCATCGGCCTTGCCCCCAGCGATTTGTAAAAATTGATCGCAGGCTCGTTCCAGTCGAGCACCCACCATTCCAGCCGCGCGCAATCGCGCTCGACGGCCAAAGCGGCCAGCCGTTTCAAAAGCGCCTTGCCCAGCCCCGATCCGCGTGCTTCGGGGCGCACGAACAGATCCTCAAGGTAAATCCCGGGTCGTCCTTCAAAGGTCGAAAAATTGTGGAAGAACAATGCAAAACCCTGCGGCACGCCATCAATCTCGCCGATCAGCACCTCCGCATAGGGGCGTTCCCCAAAAAGCCGCTCGCCCAGCGCTGCTTCGTCGAAGCGCACTTCGTCGGCCAGGCGTTCATATTCGGCCAGATCGCGAATAAACTGCGCGATGAGGGGCAGGTCGACCCGCTCCGCAAAGCGGACTGAAAGATTCAAGCAGCCTTCCCGTGTAGCGTGTCCATGCTTACCGACGCGCCCGCGTCGATCTCCGCCGCCTTGGCTTCAACCAGCTTGACAATATGGCCGATCATGTCGGCATCCTCGACATGATGGTCGGTGACGCCCGAAAGATAGACCATGTGCTTGCCATTGCCGCCGCCGGTGATGCCGATATCGGTCTCGCGCGCCTCACCCGGACCGTTCACCACGCAGCCAAGGACAGAAAGCGACATCGGCGTCTTGATATGTTGCAGCGCATCTTCCAGTTTCTGCACGGTGCGGATCACGTCGAAGCCCTGCCGCGCGCAGCTAGGGCAACTGACCACGCGGACACCGCGGGTGCGCAGGCCCAGGGATTTCAGGATTTCATAGCCGACGCGGACCTCTTCTTCAGGTTCCGCCGACAGGCTGACGCGGATCGTGTCGCCAATCCCGGCCCAGAGCAGGTTGCCGATGCCGAGTGCCGATTTCACCGTCCCGCCGATCAATCCACCGGCCTCTGTAATCCCAAGATGCAACGGGCAGTCGACCGCGTCGGCAAGACCCATATAGGCGGCAACCGCAAGGAATACGTCGGACGCCTTTACCGCGACCTTGTATTCGTGGAAATCGCGGTCCTGCAAAAGCTTGATATGGTCGAGTGCGCTTTCGATCAGCGCCTCGGGACATGGCTCGCCATATTTCTCAAGCAGGTCTTTTTCGAGGGACCCGGCATTCACGCCGATGCGGATTGCGCATCCATTGGCCTTGGCAGC
Organism: Sphingomonadaceae bacterium; assembly: GCA_016742125.1. Classification (GTDB taxonomy): domain Bacteria; phylum Pseudomonadota; class Alphaproteobacteria; order Sphingomonadales; family Sphingomonadaceae; genus Sphingorhabdus_B. Next base: position 5,595 of record JACVCM010000037.1, read on the forward strand.
ATTGACGACTTCGTTCACCCGTTCCGCACTGCCGATATTGCCGGGGTTGATGCGCAGGCACGCCGCCCCGGCATCTGCCGCTTCCAGGGCGCGTTTATAGTGGAAGTGGATGTCGGCAACGATGGGAACATTGGCCGCGCGGACAATCTGTTTGAGCGCCGTCGTGCTCTCCACATCCGGGCAGGAGACGCGGATGATATCGACACCCGCATCTTCGCACCGCCTGATCTGGTCGATGGTCGCACCGGCATCGCTGGTCAGCGTATTGGTCATGGTCTGCACCGAAATCGGCGCATCGCCGCCAACGGGGACATTGCCGACCATGATCTGGCGGGATTGACGACGCGCGATATCGCGCCACGGGCGGATGGAAGACATGGGGCGGATATAGTTTGCCAAATTCCGGGAGGCAAACAGAAGCGTTCATTTCACATATCCATCACCGAAAAATGTAAAAGAGCCAAGGAGACGGCGAGAGGGAAGTTGGGAAACCCACCCCTCTTTCCCTCTTGTCTCATTTACAAATTTGCCTTCTCTATCGTTGCTGTCGCGACAGAGGAGATGAACCCCATGCCTGCCAAAATCATTCGCATCTGGTTGCTGTTGATATTATCGCTCTCTGCGCCGCTGTCAGCCCATCCGGGCCATGACAATCAGAAGGACACAATAATGGCCGAGAAAAAATGGACGCTGGTCATCCACGGCGGTGCCGGGAGCATGGAACGCGGCAAGCTTTCGCCTGAGAAAGACGCCGCGGCGCGGGCGGGTCTGACGCGGGCGCTGGAAGCCGGGTCGGCCGTGCTCGCGAAAGGCGGGACCGCAATGGATGCGGTATCTGCGGCGATCATGGTCATGGAGGATGACGAGAATTTCAACGCGGGGCGCGGCGCTGTCTTCACCTATAAAGGCGTGAACGAGCTCGACGCTTCGATCATGGACGGCAAGACGCTTGGTGCAGGCGCTGTCACTGGCGCGCGCTACACGAAAAACCCGATCCTGCTCGCTCGCGCGGTGATGGAAGAGAGCCCGCATGTCATGCTGTCGCGTGAAGGTGCGGACGAGTTCAGCCGCGAACAAGGATTGGAGCAGGTCAACCCGGACTATTTCGCGACGCCCGAACGCTGGAGGCAGCTTGAAGAGCTGAAGGCGAAGAAATTGGGCTGGTACGATGTCGACCTGAAATATGGCACCGTCGGCGCGGTCGCGGTCGATAGCGACGGCAATGTCGCGGCTGGCACGTCAACTGGGGGCCTCACCGGCAAGCGCTGGGGCCGTATCGGTGATTCACCTATCATCGGGGCTGGCAATTATGCCGACAACCGCGCCTGCGCGATCAGCGCAACCGGTGCAGGCGAGTTCTTCATCCGCCTCGGCATAGCCCATGAAATCTGCGCGCGGATGCGGATGCTGGGCGAAGATGCCAAGACCGCCGCCGATCATGTGATGAAGGAACTGAAACTGCTCGGCGGCACCGGCGGCGTGATCGTCACTGCACCCGATGGTACAGCGACTTTCAGCTTCAACACCCCGGGCATGTACCGCGGCAAAGCGACGAGCGCGGGCGAAAAGATGGTTGCCGTTTATGGGGATGAATAGCTTTCGCTAATCGGTACCGGGCGCCCATGCTTCGAAATGTGTCGCCGCCTTGGCATCGCGTGTGGTGACCAGATAGTCGAAACCGTTGAGCACGAAGCGGGCCAGCTCGGTTAATTCACGTTTCTGCTTGCCTGTCATCCGATAGCGGAGGGCAGCAAGCGGTATCAGCACGTGACCGGTTGCACCGATGGCGTCGGGGGCAACATTGGCAGCGGCCAGCAGAGCAGCCATCCCCTCATCTTTGTAGTTTTTCACGGAGGTTACTCCCGTTTCGGACGGACCGAACGAGCGAACCGACCCGCCGATCGGAATATAGGCGATGTGCAGCGACCGCTTGCCATTTGCAGCCGCCAGTCCGGGCAAAATGGAACCTAGATCATAAATACCGACCGGCGTCGTCCCCCGCCCCAGATGATAGGCGCCCATTTACAACATTAAGCGCGGCGCCCGGCCCGCCTTGCGGTACTGGTCCAGAAAATATCGTTGCATCAGCGCGCTGCGAAACTCGTTCGACGCCTGATACGCGCCCTGATTATTCAGCTGATAGATCTCTGCGCTTTCGGCAAAGGCCTCGATCAACGACAATGCTTCCCGGTCATCGCCAAATTTGCTGGCGACATCCTCCAAATCGTCGCGCCGCACCTTGCCAAGCCATGCGTCGTCAAAGGCCAGCTTGCTCAATGCGTCCCGCCAACCCGTCTAGCAGGATCATCGGAGCACCCATGAACTCCTGATCAATACCCCACAGCCGCGACTTGCCCCCTTTGTCGAAGAAGTCGGCAGCCAGCATGCTATCCTCCACGTTGCTGGTGAAGGGCATGGCCAGCCCCTTGCCTTTCATTGCAGCGGCAATTGACCGCAGACCCTCATCCATCGGCTTTTTCGCGAACTGCTGTTGCAGCCACTTTGCCGCAAACGGACCAATTTCGGCAGCATGGAAAACAGGCCGTTTCATGTTCCCCATCGGCTGCCTGCCATGCATTACTAATGCTCAGTTCTTATCCCCTTTTCGCCATTTCCAGCCGCCGTCTGTCCGCGCGGCGTAGATGGGCATGGGCGCAAATGCGACCAGCAGGATCACCGGCAGCAGAATGACGGGCTGGTTGCCCAACAGCAAAGCCAGGCCGACGATTATCGCCAGGTGGGTAACAAGCAAAACCCACCCCTGCCATTTGCACGGCCATCCCGCGCCATAGCCAAAGCGCTTGGCCCTGAACCAGGGGCCTTCGTCCTTGAACAAATGAAGCATTCTAGTTCTCCTTTGCAGGGCGCCCGCGCTTGGGTTTTTCACTGACCCCTACCTTAACCCCGCGTCTGGCGAGCGCCTCGCGCAGCAGACATTCTATTTCGGCGTTGGCGCTGCGCAAATCGGTCGCTGCCGCCCGCTCGACCGCCGCGAACAATGCGGGGTCGAGACGGAGCGGGAAGGCCTTTTTCGCAGGGGCGGGCAACGCATCGACCCTAGGTATATAGCGTGCCGGTGTTCACCACAGGCTGGGTGTCGCGTTCGCCGCACAGGACGACCATCAGGTTCGACACCATCGCCGCGCGGCGTTCGTCGTCGAGTTCGACCACATTCTTCGCCGACAGCATTTCGAGCGCCATTTCGACCATGCCGACTGCGCCTTCAACCAGGGTTTTGCGCGCGGCGACAACCGCTTCAGCCTGCTGGCGACGGAGCATCGCGCCCGCAATTTCCTGCGCATAGGCAAGATGGGTAAAGCCGCATTCGTCGACGGTGATGCCCGCGACCCGCAGCCGCTCCATCAGCTCCATCCGCAGTTCGCCGCCCACCTGATCATGATTCCCCCGAAGGGTAACCTCCTGGTGCGTGAAATCGTCATAGGGGTAGCACGCGCCGATCGTGCGGACCGCGGCCTCAATCTGCGCAACCACAAATGCCTTGTAATCGTCAACATCGTACAGCGCCTGGGCCGTGTCGGTCACGCGCCATACGACCTGAGCGGCCATCTCGATGGGGTTGCCGCGCAAATCGTTGACCTTGATCTTTTCGGAAATCAGGTTGTTGGCACGCAAGCTGACTTTTGCCTTGCCAATCCACGGCCAGACCCAGCGCAGGCCTTCGTTGCGATCCGTCCCGCGATAGGCGCCGAACAGGGTCAATGCGACGCCCTGGTTAGGCTGGATCATGTAGAAACCGATGGAAACGAACAGAAAGAGGAAGCTACTGAGGCCAAGGCTGAATATGGCCGACACAACGCCGCCATCGCTGGCAATGACCTGGGACAAAGCCCAGCCGAACCAGCCTATGATGAGCAGCATCAGAAACAGCATGGCATAGCCATTGAAGCTGCTCGCCACCGTTTCGCTGCTGGCATTCAGATTTTTGTTCGAACCTTCATCCATCGGAACCTCCCGTTAAATATGATATCATATTTATATCGGCTTTTGCGATTCGGGAAGCGAAATCGCAATTTCCTGCAAACATTCATGGCCGATTCATGTTATATATCTCAATTGGTCGACAGAAAAAAACGACTGGTCGCATCAAATCTCTCCCAGTCCATTTGATGGAGCCGAACATGTTATTGAAAAACACCAGCTATGCAGGGAACCCGCCGGACCGACTCATGGCGGCCCGCGGGTTCATGCCGCTCTACCATGGCGATACGGTCAATCACTGTCCCGGATGCGGGCGAACGCACTGGCATATCGGCCGCGCGACAGCCGAATGCGCCTTTTGCGAAACCGCATTGCCGCTTGCGGTCACCTCGTCACAACCGCCCGAACCGATATTCTGGTCCCGGGGCAGCGCGACTGCTGTAGCGGCCTGAAGCCCAGGCTTTAAAGGTCGCCAAAATACTCAAGTGCAGCCCGGGCGATTGGCTCGCCCCATTCCTGCACGAAATGGCCGCCGTCCGCGATCTCCATCGGCGGCGGGCAGCCGCGAATGAGTCTGTGCAGGCTCATCATCGCCGGGGGTCCGAGTACTGGATCGGCCATACCGATGGCCATAAAGCTCTTGCCCGAAAACTCCTCCGACCAGAAGCGCGCGGCAGCGATGCTGACATCGACCCCCTCCATGTCGGGTTCGACGGGGACCAGTGCCGGAAAGATCTGTGCCCCGGCCTTATATTCAGGACCGGGATAAGGGGCATCATAAGCCGCTATTTCGGCAGGGCTGAGATGCGGTGTCCCGCGCGCTATCAATGCTGCTATCGGAAGGTCGGGCGTGGATAGCGCATAATTTTTCCAGGCTTTGAAACCGTCGGTCATTCCCCGCCCAAGCCCGAGCCCCGTATTCATGACGATCAGCCGCTCAAGACGTGATCGGAAGGCATCATCTACCGGAAGCGTCAACCCCAGCAGGCCACCCCAATCCTGCACCACCAGGGTGATGTTTTTAAGGTCCAGCCGCTCGACCAGCGCCAGCAGATAGTTGCGGTGGAAATGAAAACTATAGTCCGATTGCCTGATCGGCTTGTCCGATCGGCCGAACCCCAGCAGGTCGGGCGCCACGACCCGCGCCCCGCTGTCGAGAAAGATAGGAATCATCCGCCGATAGAGGAAGGACCAGCTCGGCTCGCCATGCAGGCACAGGAAGGTGCGGGTAGCGTCCGCGGGTCCTGCATCGACATAAGCGATGCGCAGACCTTCATAGCCCGGCAGGTCGTCGATATAGCCGACCGGAAAATCGAAATCGGGTATATCCGCAAAGCGCGCTTCAGGGGTACGCAATGCCTCGATGGTCATGACAATCTCCTTTTGGGTCCGTTGATGAGCAAACGCAGGGCTTCTACGAGGGCATCTTTGTCGATACCTTCTTCGCCGCGCGCAATAGCAAATCCAGCCGCGTTCATGGCGCCCAGCAGCAGGATCGCAACCGGCTTGACCGGCTGATCGGCGATCAGCCCTTCGGCCATCAGGGCGCGCGTTCCGGCCATCACGGTTTTGAGACCCAGCCGCGAGTCAACTTCGCGCCATTTGTCCTCACCCAAGACTACGGGGGCTTCGACGAACACGATCCGATGGAAGTCACGCTGCTCGGCAAAATCAAGCGATGAACGAACGCCGGCCAGAAATGTTTCCAAAGTGCCAAGTCCAAATTCCGGTCTCGACGCCGCCTTGGCCTGTGCATCAAGCTGCAGCTCAAGTGCCTCGAACACCTTTTCGAACAGGTCGAGCTTGGATTGGAAATGGTGGAACATGGCGCCCACGGTCACACCCGCTGCGGCGGAAATCTCGCGTGCCGATGTCGCTGCATAGCCTTGCCTGGCAAAGAGTTCCTGCGCCTTTGCCAATATCAGGGCGCGGGTCTGGGCCGCATCCTGTGCATTCCGTTTAGCCATTGACCGATCTGACCGCCGATATGATGTTTCTTGACTCCACACATATCATTGTTATGTAAATCGGATAGTGAAAAGAATCGGGTGTGGGGGCAAGCCCCGAACAGGTGCGCCATCCCGACTTTAACAATGGCTGTCGGTGAATTGCGACCCCATCGGCAGGCATTCAGGCTCTCCTCTTTCCCGCAAAGAGGAGAGCATATTTTTTTCTGCAATACTACAGTTATTTAGCAACTGCCCGGCTGGCGCCGGGCCGTCATAATCCAGCTCAATCGCCAGTCGGAAAACCGCGCTTTTTCATGATATATTTGACGTCGGGGTCGCGACCGCGGAATGCGCGATAGGCTTCTATCCGGTCGGTTTCATTCCCGGTTGCCAACAGCATCGACCGGAACCGCTCGGCTGTTTCCCTGTCCCAGACATCGCCTTTTTCGGTGAAGGCTGCCCATGTATCGGCATCCATCGTTTCCGACCACAGGTAGCTGTAATAGCCAGCGGAATAGCTGTCGCTGGAAAACAGGTGGTTGAACTGCGGCAGGCGGTGCCGCATCACCATTTCCTTGGGCATCCCGATTTCTGCCAACATATCCCGCTCGAACGCTGCAGGGTCGGCGACGGGGGTCGCACGATTGTGCAGCTTCATGTCCAGGATTGCGCTCGACAGATATTCGACAGTCGAAAAGCCCTGGTTGAACGTGTCGCTTGCCTTGATCTTTTCGACCATTGCCGCGGGGATAGGCTCACCGGTTTTGTAATGCTTGGCATAGGTGTTGAGGATATAGGGCGTCAGTAGCCAGTTCTCGTTCACCTGGCTCGGATATTCCACGAAATCGCGCGGCGTGCCTCCCAGGCCGGGCCACGTAATGTCATAGTTCAGATAATGAATTGCGTGGCCGAATTCATGGAACAGCGTTGAGGCATCATCGATGCTGATCAGCGTGGGCGTGCCATCGGCGCCCGGCACGAAATTATTGTTGTTCGATGCCAGCACGATATCGTTTTTGCCGCCCAGCCTGTGCTGGCTGCGATAGGTGGTCATCCATGCGCCGGAGCGTTTGCCTGCGCGGGCGAAGTTGTCGAGGTAGAACAGACCGATGACCTTGCCGTCGCGCTTGACTTCGAACGTCCGCACATTGGGCTCGAACACCGGCACGGTACCCGTATTCTCGGTAAAGCTCATTCCATAAAGCTTGCCCGCCGCATCGAACATGGCCGCGACCATATTGTCGAGCTGAAAATAGGGTTTGATCGCTTCCTGATCGAGATCATATTTTGCCTTGCGAACCTTCTCGGCGTAGAAGCGGTAATCCCAAGGTTCTATGGTGATGTTGTCGGTATTGGCGATGGCCTGCATATCGGCCACTTCCTCTTTCACCCGAGCCACGGCTGCGGGCCAGACCTTCATCATCAGCTCCATGGCCCTGTCCGGATCCTTGGCCATGGTGTCCGCCATCCGGTAATGTGCATGGGTCGGGAAACCCAGAATTTGGGCGCGATCCTGCCGCAGTTTGAGAATTTCGGCTATCGTCGCGTTGGTGTCATTGGCATTGCCGTTGTCGCCACGCTTGGTAAACGCGCGCCAGACCTTTTCGCGCAAATCGCGCCGGGTCGAATTCTCGAGAAATGGCTGGACTGCCGAGCGGGTGTTGGCAACGGCCCAGCCCGGCTTGCCTTTCGATTTTGCTGCTGCCTGCATCGCGGCGACGAAGCTTTCGGGCAAGCCCGCCAGATCAGCCTCGTCTGTCAACAATATGTAGGTTTCCTCGTCGGCCAGCACCTTTTCCGAAAAGGTCGAGAATTTCTTGGACAAGTCGGTCTCGATGGCAATAACCTGCGCCTTTTTCGCTGCGTCGAGCAGCGCGCCGTTGCGCACCAGTCCGTCATAGGTGCGCTCGAGCAGCCGCATTTGTTTGGCATCGAGGTTCAGTGAGGCGCGCTGATCGTAAAGATATTTGACCCGCTGGAAATAGCGCGCATCCAGTGTCAGTTCGGAGAAGAAAGCGCTGACCCTCGGTTCCCACTCGGCCTGTATCTTGCGGACTTCCGGGCTCGACAGGTTCGACGAATGCACACCCCAGATCGAGAACAGCCGCCCGATCTTTTCACCGGACAACTCGCTCGCGGTAATCGTATTGTCGAACGTAATCGGTCCCGGCGCTTCGAGCATGGCCTCGAATTCGGCCTTGGACGCGTCCATTGCCGCCTGGAATGCGGCCGGAAATTCCGATACCTTTACCTTGTCCCATGGCGGTACACCGTCATAGGGTCCGGTCCATTCCTTCAGCAACACTGGCTCGGCAGCCGCGGCCATCTTCATTTCCTTTGCATCAGCAACTGCAGTCATCATCGTACCACCCATTAACAGCGCCGCAGCGCCCGCCAGTAACTTCCCAGTTTTCACAATCCAACTCCTTAAACGGAAAGGCCGTCAGCCGTTCCTCGATGAATGCGGATTAGCGGCTTCCTCGGTCGCGCGCAAATGGCCAGTTTGGATAATGTCGGGTCCATAATGGAGATAAATTGCTGGCGGGCGCGAAAGCAGCTGGGCTAAGCACGCCCCAGAGGGAATGATGATATGGTCAGTCCGACAAATGGCTATGAAACAGGCGGTTATCGCGGCACGGCGACAATAGCGGGTGGCTCGCCCATCCGTCGGGGCGAGTTGGCCGGGTTGGCCAATGCGTCAGGCTGTATCACCATAGCATATGGTCCCGACACCGCTGCGGATTATCTCCTAGTCGACCTTTGCTCCGAAACGGACACCGAAACGGATTTGCTGAACCACATCGCGCGATATCTCTCCATCCATCGCGGCGTAGCGCTGGTGTGGACGGATATGAATGGGTTGGAAGCAGCTTACGCTGCCCTGCCGCAGGGTCAGGCCCATTTTCTGGTCGATGCCGACGATATCGAGGCGATGCCGATACTGGCAGGGGCATTTAGACGGGGCGCAATGGACCGGTTGCACGACAGGGATCGCGAAGTGGAGTTCGGTTCGCTGCACCGCATCAGCGACGAGCTGGCGGAATTCGCCCGAACACTGGCGCGGATGGCCGAAGCTGAACCCAAATCGACCGTGTCGGACAAGCCTGTATCATTTCGGCCCGCGCCCTTGGGAGGGTTTCAGGCTTTCCCCACCGGTGCCGTGCATCCTCCCTCACCCGTCGAGGCAAAGGCCTTGCGTGACCTGATCAAGCAACGCCGTTTGCGCGACCGGTTTTTTGCGAGCGATCTGTTTGCCGATCCGGCTTGGGACATATTGCTCGACCTCAAGGCCGCCAGCCTTGAAGGGCAGAAGGTATCGGTGTCGAGCCTGTGTATCGCGGCAGCCGTCCCACCCACCACAGCGCTAAGGTGGATTGGCGCCATGACCGAGAGCGGCATGCTGGTCCGACAGCAGGATCCCGACGATCAGCGACGGGTGTTCATCGAATTGTCGGAAGAAACGAGCGCCAAGCTCGACGATTATTTCACATTGGCAGCCACCCGTCCCGGGCAAATCGTCTGATAGCGCTTGCCAAGAGCCCATCACTTTGGCAAAGGCGCGCTTCCCCTTGGGGGCGCTTAGCTCAGTTGGTAGAGCATCTCGTTTACACCGAGAGGGTCAGCGGTTCGAGCCCGTTAGCGCCCACCATTTTTCAGATGCGACCTGAAAAGTGAATAAAATGTCGAAGACGTTCATCGTAGCGAAAGCTTTCAAAGCGCATTTTCCGCTGATGGGGAGATATCTGCTTTCATCGGGCATCGGGATCGTGCTTTGCACGGCGGTGTTCATGCCTGAACCGGCCTTTGCCCGTGACAATGAGCAAAATGAGCAGGCCAACTGCACCGACCCCAAGCATCGGCATACGGCAGTGCGCCCACTGACCGAATCGGTGCCGGTTCGCAAAAAGGACAAGGAACGGGTCCGCCGCGTCCTGATGTAAGTCAGGTCGCTTCGCGCAGCAATTCGGCCATTGCGGCGTCATCCCATTCGACCCCGCCAATCACCCTCCACACTTCCCGGCCGTCGCCATCATATAATATGGTGGTTGGCAGGGCGAGCTGATGATCGAACGCCGCCGACAACGCGTTCTCGCTATCGGTATATGGTTCCAGATTCCCGATGCCAGTGTCGTTGAAAAAGGCCAGAACCGGTTTGCTTCCTTGCAAATCCTGCGACACCGCAATGACCGAAAGCTGCCCTTTTTCAAGCGCCGCCAGCGCATCGAGCGTCGGCATCTCCGCCTTGCATGGCGCGCACCAGGTCGCCCAGATATTGACGAGTAGCGGCTTCCCCGCAAAATCGGACAGGCTGACATCGCGTCCGTCCGCACCGGTGAAGGTCGCCGCCGGCGCGGCCTGCCCGGCAAATCGATAGCTCAGCGTCGCCTGCATGCCGTTCGCGCTTTCCAGGCCCAGCTCGACAGCACTGGCGGTACCCGCTTTTTCAGCCGCTCCGGCTTGCCCTTGCCCCTTCGGCGCAGTTCCCGTATCGCACGCGGCCAAAGCTAGAAGGACTAGAGCAATAAATACGCGCAATTCCGATTCCAATAGCATGTGGGGCGGCCGGTTCGGTTCCGGCCCCTCCGAGATCATGCAGACGATAAACGCGTCCATCCCCATCGACAAGCGGATGTGGCGCGAGGATATTATGGGCAGTCAGGCCCACGCCGCCATGCTGGAAGCAAGCGGCATCATTTCGCCGGAGGATGCAAAGGCCATTCAGGCCGGACTCAGCCAGATCATGGAGGAATATGAGGCCCATGGCGTCCCCGAGCATATTGAGCTTGAAGATATCCATATGCAGGTTGAGACGCGCCTGCGCGAACTGATCGGCGAACCTGCGGGACGGCTGCACACGGCCCGATCGCGCAACGATCAGGTCGCGACCGACTTCAGGCTTTGGACCACCGAAGCGATCCATGCCGTCGACGTCGGGCTCGAACGGTTCCAACGCGCGCTGCTGGACCGGGCCGACGAACATGCCGATACGATCATGCCCGGCTTTACACATTTGCAGGTGGCACAGCCTGTAACGCTGGGTCATCATTTGATGGCCTATTATGAAATGGCGAAGCGCGACCGTAGCCGCCTGGCCGATTGCAGGCGCCGCCTGAATGAATCGCCGCTTGGTGCCGCTGCACTTGCCGGAACATCCTTTCCCGTCAACCGCGACTGGACTGCCGGACAAATGGGCTTCGACCGGCCGATGGCGAACAGTATGGATGCCGTGTCCGACCGCGATTTCGCCATCGAGTTTCTGTCCTGCTGTACCCAGATCGCGCTCCATCTGTCGCGGCTGGCCGAGGAAATGATATTGTGGGCATCCCAACCCTTTGGCTTCGTCAGCCTGCCAGACGCCTGGTCCACCGGCAGCTCGATCATGCCGCAAAAGCGCAATCCCGACGCTGCCGAGCTGGTGCGCGGCCATAGCGGGCGCGTCATCGGCTGCATGACCAGCCTTATGGTCACGATGAAGGGTCTGCCTCTGGCTTATTCAAAGGACATGCAGGACGACAAGGCGCCGGTATTCGAAGCATACGACCTGCTCTGCCTGTCGCTGGCAGTTATGGCTGGCATGGTGTCGAACGTCAGCTTCAACCCCGCCCGCATGCGCGAGGTTGCAGCCTCCGGCTTTTCGACCGCTACCGATCTTGCCGATTGGCTGGTCCGTGAACATGGCCTGCCATTCCGTGAGGCCCATCATGTTACCGGCAGCATTGTCAAGCTATGCGAAGCGCGTGGAACAGGGTTGGATGTCATCAGCGCCGACGACCTTGTTGCCATAAATCCAAAGCTGGCCGGGAGCAAAATGCCGGATCTGTCGGTTGAGGGGTCGGTGGCCAGCCGGACCAGCGCTGGCGGCACCGCACCCGTTCGGGTAAGGGAGGCTATCGCCGCCGCCAGAAAGGAAATGGAAGCATGACATGCCGCACGTCTCTGCTGATTGCCCTGACACTGGCGCTCGGTGCCTGCGGTAAAGTCGGCGATCTCGAACCGAAATCGGGCAACAGCCTGCCGCCGAAAGCCTACGGGCAAAGGACCGAGCAAAGCGCGGAAGCACTGACTACGCCATCGGCGCAGGCCCGGCCCGCGCGCAGCGACGAATTGCTTCGCCGTTCCGAGCGAAGAGAGAACGACCCCTTCGATTTACCGCCTGGCAAAGACCCCCCGCCTTTCAACGCACAAGAGGCCGCTGAGGAAGCAGTGACCGAAGCAAAAGAAAATCCGAGCTGAACCGATCTCCCATGAACCATTTCGAACTGCAAAATGGCGTCCTGCACGCCGAGAACGTGGCCTTGCCCGACATCGCCGATGCGGTCGGCACGCCCGTCTATGTCTATTCGCGCGCAACGCTGGAGCGTCATGCGCAGGTGTTTCGAGAGGCACTGTCGGCCCTCGATAATCCGCATCTTGCCTTTGCGGTGAAGGCCAACCCCAATCTCGCTGTTTTGAAGGTTCTGGCGAAACAGGGCTATGGCGCGGATGTCGTGTCGGGTGGCGAAATGGACCGTGCTCTCGCCGCAGGCATGGCGCCCGAAGACATCGTGTTTTCAGGCGTGGGCAAGACAGCAGAGGAAATTGTCGCCGCGCTCAAGGCCGGTATCGGGCAGTTCAATATCGAATCCGAGGAGGAGGGCCGCGAGCTTGCCATCTTGGCCGATACCTTCAGCTACCGCGCCAATGCCGTCCTGCGCATCAATCCGGATGTGGATGCCGGGACGCATGGCAAGATCTCAACCGGCAAGGCCGATAACAAATTTGGCGTCGGCATTCACCGTGCGCCGGACATCTATGGACGATTGGCAGCCCTGCCCGGTCTCAACATGCGCGGCGTGGCTCTGCACATCGGTAGCCAGCTGACCAGTCTCGAGCCGCTCGAAACCGCGTTCCGCAAAGTCGGTGACTTGATCGCGGAATTGCGCGAGGATGGGCACATAATCACGCATGTCGACCTCGGTGGCGGTCTGGGCGTCAAATATCGCGCCGACGACAATCCTCCCGATCCAGCCGCCTATGGCCAGATGGTTGCACGCGTCACAGCAGGTTGGAATGTCCGCCTGATGTTCGAACCGGGCCGTGTTATCGCCGGCAATGCAGGTGTCCTTCTCACCCGCGTTATCCGCGTCAAGCCGGGCGCGGGCAATATTCCCTTCGCCATCGTCGACGCGGCTATGAACGACCTCGCCCGACCCGCGCTATACGATGCCTGGCATGATTTTGAGGCTGTCGAACCCACCGGGCAGAAAATGGCGGCGAACATTGTGGGACCGGTGTGCGAGACCGGCGACACCTTTGCAATGGGCCGCGACATAGACTCGGTCGGAGCCAATGATCTGGCCATATTCCGCACTGCAGGCGCCTATGGCGCGACCATGGCCAGCACCTATAACAGCCGCGGACTTGTACCCGAAGTGCTGGTGGATGGCGACAAATTCGCGATCGTTGCGGAACGGATTGCCCCGGCGACTATCTTGGCAGCCGAACATGTGCCGGACTGGCTGGAATAGGCCCCGCAAGTGGAACAATTGCCTATCTTCGTAAACCTCTCCGGTCGGAAGGTCATTTTGGTGGGCGAAGGCGAGGCGGCAGACGCCAAGCGACGACTTATCGAACGTGCAGGCGGGCAATGCGTCGATGCCGCAGACCGCGACGCGCGCCTTGCCTTCATTGCAATCGAAGATGAAAAGGCGGCAATAGAAAGCGCCGAAGACCTGAAAGCACGGGGTCTGCTGGTCAATGTTGTGGACCGTCCCGAACACTGCGATTTTACAACCCCGGCGATTGTCGACCGTGCACCCGTGCTTGTGGCTGTCGGGACCGGAGGTGCGTCTGCCGGAATGGCCAAAGCCATTCGGCAGCGCATCGAGACACTCCTGCCGTCGAGCACCGGCAAACTGGCCTCAACCATTGCCGCCGCGCGTCAGGCTATCCGCTTTCGCTGGCCGGACGCCGCCGACCGCCGACGCGCCCTCGATGCCGCTTTTGTCGAAGGCGGAATGCTCGATCCTTTTGCCGACCATGCAGATAATGCCGTTGCGCAATGGATCGCGAATACCGACGAACCCCTGCCTTCAAGGCTGATTGAAATTCCGCTGCTGTCGGACAATCCCGACGACCTGACATTGCTCAGCGCCCGTTTGCTCGGACAAGCCGATCATATCTTTCACGATACAAATGTCCCGGCAGCGATTTTGGACCGCGCCCGCGCCGATGCTGTCCGTTGCGAGGGGACGCCGCCAGTACATGTGCCCGAGGGACTGACGCTATACCTGAGGTTGCCCCAGGCGGCAGCTTGAGGCATGAAGCTGGTCCGATGACCAGATTTCCGCACATTCTTATCTTCGGCTGCGGCAATATGGGCGGCGCAATGCTGCGCGGCTGGGTGGCGGCGGGGGCACCGACAGAGAGCTTTACCGTCATCGACCCGGTTGCGAGCGACCTGCCCGAAGGCGTGAGGCTATATCGGACAGCGGACGAGTTGAACGGGACTTACGATACCGTGCTGCTTGGCATAAAGCCGCAAATGCTGTCGGCGCTTGCCCCGGACATTGCGCGATTGCTGCCGCCCGATGCGTTGCTACTCTCCCTCCTGGCGGGTACGCGGACCGTCTCGCTATCATCGCACTTTCCCAACGCACGGGTCGTCCGGCTGATGCCCAATCTGGCCGCCGCCATCGGCAAGTCGCCACTCGGACTTTTTTCGACACAGCTTGGCAGCAACGATCGGGCGGAGCTCGAAAGGGATCTATCCGCTTTAGGTACAGCCGTCTGGCTCGAAGAGGAAGGCCAAATGGATGCCGTAACCGCGCTCGCGGGCTCCGGCCCGGCCTTTGTCTACCGTTTCATCGACGCGCTGGCACAAGGCGGCAGCCAGATCGGACTTGCGCCTGAAACAGCCGCGCGGCTGGCACTCGCAATGGTCGAAGGCGCGACCCAGCTCGCAACCGCAGCGAACGAGACTCCGGCCGAACTCGCCGCGCGTGTCACAAGTCCGGGAGGGACGACCGCAGCGGGGCTGGCGGTTCTCGATGCCGACGATGCCCTGACGAGACTGGTGCAGGACACGCTGCGCGCCGCCAAGAACCGCGGCGCCGAACTGGCAATGGGAGAGAATGATTGAAACTGCGTATTGCTTTGCTGCTTGGCCTGGCGCTGTCGTCGCCCGCTTTCGCCTCGATTGCCAAACCGCCCACCACTGAACAGGCGAAGGTCAATCTCGCCAAATCCGGGCCGATAGAAAATCTCGACCTGTTCCAACTTGTCGACGGTATCGACGACGGGGCCCTGAACAGCGAGGCGATTACCGCCGCCTATCTGGCCCGCATCGCCGAGGTCGACGATGCAGGCCCGACGCTAAACGCGGTAATTGCCACCTTTCCCGACGCACTTGAGCAAGCCAGGGCGATGGACGCCGAGATCAGGACCGGCAGATATCGGGGGCCGATGCACGGAATACCGGTGCTGGTGAAAGACAATGTCGAGGTGGCCGGGCCGATTGCCACCACCGCCGGATCGCTCGCTCTGGCAAACAATATTACCAACCGCGATGCCCCGCTGATAGCGCGGCTGCGCGCGGCCGGTGCGGTCATTCTCGGCAAGACCAATCTCTCCGAATGGGCCAACATTCGCTCCAACGATTCGACCAGCGGCTGGAGCGCGGTCGGCGGACTGACGAAAAATCCGCATGCGCTGGATCGCAACGCCTGTGGCTCGTCGAGCGGCAGCGGAGCTGCGATAGCTGCGGGATTGGCGGCAGCGGCCATAGGCACAGAGACCGACGGGTCCATCACCTGTCCTGCCGGGGTCACCGGTATTGTCGGTTTCAAACCCACTGTCGGTCTTGTCTCGCGTCGCTTCATCGTGCCGATCAGCCACAGCCAGGACACCGCCGGACCGATGACGCGGACGGTGCGCGACGCCGCGATCATGCTGACAGCAATGGCCGGCACCGACACCGAAGACCCGGCCACTGCGGAGGCAGACAATTGGCGCGGCGATTACTCGAAGGGCCTTTCGGTCGAAGCCCTTGGCGGCATGCGTATCGGTGTCGTGCGCGCGGCGGATGTCGATGCTGCGCTCTTCGATGCGGCGATTGCCGCATTGCGCGAGGGCGGGGCCGAGATCGTTATGCTCGATACGAGAAATGTCGATCGCGAGGCCATGGGGGAGGCCGAGTTCAAAGTCTTGCTTGCCGAGCTGAAGGCGGATCTTGCTGCCTATCTCGAAGGCCTGCCCGAAGGCTTGGTCCCCCATAAGACACTGGCCGATATCATCGCTTTCAACAAGGCGAAGGCGCCGCAGGAACTACAGCATTTCGGCCAGGATATTTTCGAGCTGGCCGAGAAGGAGAAGGGGTTGGCCGACCCCGCCTATCTCGATGCGGTGGCAACCTCGCGCCGACTTGCCAGCAATGCGCTCAACGGCTTTTTCGCCGGGCAACGGCTGGATGTCATCATTGCCCAAACCAATGGCCCGGCCTGGGTCTCGACGCTGGGCAAGGGCGACGCCTTTTCCGGTCCGAGCGCCAGCCAGATGCCCGCTATCGCCGGCTTTCCACATCTGACGGTGCCGATGGGGCTATCGGGCGGGCTTCCTGTCGGCCTTAGCTTTATCGGTCCCAAATGGCATGATCATGCGGTGTTCAAGGCAGGCTATGCCTATGAACAGCTATCGAAAGCACGTGTCGCCCCCACTTATCGCGCCAGCATGGAAACCAAATAATGGCATTCGGCAAACCCAATCTTGGAAGCGTCATTCCCAAGGACACCGCCTTCGACCCCGCGCTTGTCAACAAACTGATGGGCAAATTCGGGCATGGCGGTTTTCTCGGAATGGAATATGTCGGCCACGGTGACGACTGGGTGGAACTTGCCATCGACTGGCGTGAATATCTGGTGGGCGAGCCTGAGAGCGGCGTATTGGCATCGGCGGTGGTCATCAGCCTGATGGACAACGCAACCAGCATGTCGATCTGGACAAAATTGGGCGAGTTCAGGCCGCAGGTAACCATGGATTTGCGCATCGACTATCTGCGCCCCTCCCCGGCCGGAGAGCGCGTTTTCGGGCGCGGCATCTGCTATCATCTGACGCACAGCATCGGCTTTGTGCGCGGTTTTGCGCATAATGGCGACCCAGACGACCCGCTTGCACATGCCAGCGGAACCTTCATCCGGGTGGGGGATCGCATCGGATGAGTGCAGCTTTGTCCGGCCTTCCGCCATATGCGCTTGCGCTCGACATGCGTGTAGTGGATGAAATGGACGGCGCGCCTGTCATCGCCATGCCCTTTGCGGACAAGGTACAGGGGCGTCCAGGCTTCCTCCACGGTGGCGCGATATCCGGCCTGCTGGAAATGGCAGCGGTCGCAGCTATCCATCGCGCGCTTCGCGCCAAGAACAGCGACAGCGCGATAAAGCAGGTTAATGTCACCATCGACTTCATGCGCGGCGGCACCGGCCAGATGACCTATGCCGTCGGCGAGGTCACGAGGCTTGGGCGCACGATGGCCAATGTCGAAGCACGGGCGTGGCAGGATGATGCCGACAAGCCCATAGCCATGGGCTATATGCATTATCTGATCCGCAGTCCCAAAACACAGATGCCGTCATCCTGAACTTGTTTGAGGATAACCTGTGACGGCGGTTTGTTGTCCTGAAACAAGTTCAGGATGACGATGGTTTAGGTGTGAAATGGGAAGCTACGCCTCGCCGTGGGTTTCGATCAACGCGCTTGAAATCGCCTCTTCCGGCGTCTTGTCACCCCAGATGATGAACTGGAATACGGGATAGAAGCGCTCACATTCGTCGATGGCGACGTCGATAATCGTCTGGGCATGATCGACACCCAACAGTCCGTTGGACGGCATCAGGCTCCCGTGGCGGAACAGCAAAATGCCATTGGCCGACCACATGTCGAAATGACCCAGCCATAATTGTTCGTTGATCAGGCCGAGGGCCGTATACACGCTATCGCGTTTGTCGCTTGGTACCGTAATGTCGGGTAGGACAATCAACTGGAGCGCATTGTCCTCCTCGCGCCAGATCGCCCTGATCTGGTAGCTCGTCCAACTGCCCTTATATTCGGCGGTTATTTCATCTTCGCCATCGAGCTCGAACGACCAGCCCCTGGCTTCGAACAGGGCAGCAAGCATGTCCACGGGCGCAGATTCGTCGCGCTCGAATTGCTCATATTGTTCGTCTGCGTCATGCATGTTCTGGGGCGCCCATTGTTCTGTGCGGATTCTGCCCTGCGGCAGAGTCGCGCGCAAGAGGCTTGCGTCCAACCTTGGCACAAGTCTGTGGGCGGTTTGTGGAAAAGTTTCCGGGATCAGGACCTAGGAATCGGCGGCTGGTTTTTTCGGTGCGGCCTTTGTCTTGACGGTCGTCGCACCTTTCATCCCCGCAGCCGCTTCCAGCGCAGCAACGCGTTTCGCCAAGGCGTCGGCCTCTGCGCGCGCATTTGCCGCCAGTGTTTTGACTGCATCGAATTCCTCGCGTGTCACCAAATCGAGTCCGCCCGCCCATTCGCGCGCGCGTTCGCGCATGCTGGCCTCGGCCTCGCGTCCCATACCTGCCACGGTACCCGCAACGCCGTTCAAAACCTTGGCGAGATCGTCAAAAATGCGCTTTTCGCTCTGCATGTCACAAACTCCAAACCGGCAGCAGGGTTTAACTGCCTTTTCCTATCTGGGAAGTCACAGCCGGAACGTAAAGGGTTTCTGCATCGGGATTTTTGCGATCAATCTCGAAATTCAGTCCGGCGGCAAAGGTGATCCAGACCAGATAGGGCACCATGAGCCACGCTGCTGCCTTGCGTACCCTTGCGAAAACGAATGTAGTGGCAATTGCGGCGATGATCATCGCGAGAATGATGAAAAAGGCAGTCGATACCTTGTGCTGGCCGAAAAACACCGGCGACCAGCTGAGGTTGATGGCGAACTGGATCAGAAACAAAACGATCGCCGGGGCCCGGTACTGCGCCCCCCGTGCGTGCAGCACCATTGCGAAGGCGAGACCGATAAGGAAATAGAGTGTCGTCCACGCAACGGGGAACACCCAGCTTGGAGGTTGCAATGCTGGCTTGATCAATGCCTGATACCACGCACTGTCACCGTTGGAACCCGAAACCGCGCCGGAGAGGAAGCCCAGAAACATCACTGCCGGCACCACAAAAAGCGCCCAACGCAGCAACGACATGCGGAGTTGGGTGGGTGATGCGAGCTGGTTCATCGGTGCTCTCCGGCCTGTGTCGGGGTGTGGCGAGTCGGTCGAAACGCCATTGGGTCAATTCCTTAGCATGACCCCGAAATAGAACAAGGCCGCCTGCCAGATGGCAAACGACCCTGTCCCGATTTGGTTGCTTCAGCGCCGCAGGCGTTACTTGCGTGTACCGGAAAGTCCCATTGAACCGAACGCTCCGGCCTTTACTTCACCCGTCATGGCATCGCCATCGACGGTTGCGGTTGCGTCAAGATGCATTGGCATGGGGACAGTGATATCCATGCCCCAACTCAGCGTATTGCCGTCGACGGTGCCATTGGCGATGTCCATCGTGCCGAGGCCGCCTGCCATCTTGCCGGAAAAGCTGCCGCCATCACTGTTGACGGTTAGGACCGCCTTCTGATCGCCCATCGGGCTTTTGATCGTTACGTCCCAGTCACCATCAACTGCTGCCATCGTCCATCTCCTTATTTGGCGGGGTTGCTTTCACTGGTGTTAGCAGCTTCACCGACCATTTCAATTGGCAATCCGAGCGTTTCCAGCTGTGGTTTCACCTTGGCCGCATCGCCAACAACGAGCCAGGTAATCTTTGCGGGATCGATCTTGGCACGCATCTCGTCATTCAGGCCTTGTGCGGTCAGCGCGCTATACTTGCCCGCCAGGGTCTCGGCATAGGTGAAGGGGCGCTTGTTGAGACGATCTGCCTGCATTTGCGCCAGCACAGCCGCGCTTTGCTCATAGCTGCCGGGCAGTTCGAGGACATTGCCCTTGATCGTCTTGTCCAGCTCATCGGGCGTTACCGGCTTCGAGCCGTTAAAGTCTTTCAACTGGTCCATCAGTACCTTGATCGACGGGCCAGTCTGGTTGGTCTGCACCGGCGCAAACATGAAGAAAGGCACACGATCCTCTGCCCCGGAAATCTGTGAACGGACGCCATAGGACCAGCCCTTGGTTTCACGCAGGTCCATGTTGATCCGCGACAGGAAATCGCCCCCGAAAATCTCGTTGGCAGCGCGCAGGGTCAAAAGGTCGTCCGACCCTCTGGCATCGAGCACCTTGCCCGCAAGCACCAGCGATTGAGGCGAATTGGGACGGTCAATGAGCAGGATTTTGGCCTGGGCTGCTGGAATCGCAGCAGAGAAATTCTTGGCCGGTGCGGGCGCAGCGGAAGGCCTCCAATTGCCAAAGCGCCTTTCGAGCAAAGGTTTGATTTCCTTGAGGCTGGTGTCACCGACCACAAAAATTTCAGCTTTTGCAGGATGTACCCAGCTCGCATGAAATTTCGCGACATCGCCCTTGCTGATGCTAGCCACGGTCTCTGGATAGCCACTGCCGGTCTGCGGACCGCCATAGGGGTGATCCTTGCCATACAGCAGAGGTGGCAGCTGGCGAATGGCAATGCCCTGCGGCTGGTTATTCTCCGCTTGGATGCGCGTCAATTGCTGGACGCGGACGCGTTCCAGTTCCTTGTCTGCGAAAGCAGGATGCTTGATGACGTCGGCAAGCAGGTCGAGCGACGGCGCAAGATTTGGTCTGACCGCGCGCACACTGGCAACCGTCCGGTCGAGCGAGGAGTTCACGCTTACGTCGGCCCCAAGCTTCTCCTCGGTTTCGGCAATTTGCGTCGACGTTAGCGACTTCGTGCCTTCCAGCAGCATTGTCGACATCATCGATGCAATACCGCGCTTGTCTGCCGGATCGGCGGAGTAGCCTGCATTGAAGCTCACCGCGACGCGCACGGTTGGGACCGCAGCGCGTCGCGCGAAAAACACTTTTATACCATTGGAAAGCTTGGTTTCTTCGACTGTCGGGAAGTCGAGGGATGGCGTGCCGGTCGGTTCAGGGAATTTACTGCGATCCTGAAATGTTGCCGGGACAGTGCCAACCATATCTTCGCCACCCGGGGGCGCGTAAAATGCCGGCGCTGTCAAAGTGCCCGTGCGTGCGCCGACCCCCGATGCCACCTCCTGATAGGCTTCACGTTCACCGGGCTCGACACGGATTTCCAGCACTGGACGGGTCAACCATTTCTGCATGGCCGATTTGACCGTTTCGGGCTTGGTAGCCGCAAGCCGCTGCAACTCCTTTTTATAGAAATTGGAGTCGCCGGTATAAAGCTGTCCTTCGGCCAGTGCTGTCGCCTTGCCGCCGAACCCGCCGACTTGTTCCAGACCGTCGATTTGCTGTGCAATCGTGCTGGCCGCGACGCGCTGCACTTCTTCGGCAGTTGGACCGGTCTTGATAAAATCGGCGAGAATTTCGTCCAGCCGCTTTGCCACCGCGTCGGCATCGCCGCCCGGTTTCACGTCAGCCTGAATATTGACGAGGCTGCCATGAACGAACGGAATGAGATAGGCCGAAACCGCAACGGCGCTCTGCTCCTGCCGGACAAGGATGTTATCGAGTCTCGAGCTTGAAAGTCCGCCGAGCGCACTCATCGCGACATAAAGTGCGTTGGCATCCGGATCCGCCAAGCCAGGAACAACCCAATTTCGATAAATACGCGTTGAAGGAATCTTGTCCTTCATCACAATCTTGACCGGCTTTTCAAGCGTTGGCAGGGGCGCATTTACCGGCGGCACATCCTTGCCGCGCGGGATATTGCCGAACCATTTTTCGACAAGCGGCTTTGCCTGTGCGGCATTGATATCGCCCGCCAGCACCAGCACCGAATTATTCGGGCCATAATGGTCGATGAACCAGTTTTTCATATCGTCGAGCGACGCTGCTGCCAAATCTTCTAGGCTACCGATCGTGTCGTGATGATAGGGGTGCCCGACCGGGAATAATGTTTCCGACCTTTTATAGTCGACCAGACCATAGGGCTGATTGTCACCTTGGCGCTTTTCGTTCGATACCACGCCGATCTGATTGTCGAGCTTTTCCTTGGTCACGCCATTGAGGAGAAAGCCCATCCGGTCGCTTTCCAAAAACAAGGCTGATTCAAGAGCCGTTGTCGGCACGGTCTGAAAATAATTGGTACGGTCGAGCCAGGTGGTCCCGTTCAGGTCGGTTGCCCCGATCTTCTTGGTCCACTCAAAATAGTCGCCCTTGGCGTTTTCGCTGCCGTTGAACATGATATGTTCGAATAGATGTGCATAGCCGGTCTTGCCCTTGGGCTCATGCTTCGATCCCACGCCATACCAGATCGAAACCGCCACAACCGGTGCCTTGCGATCTTCATGGACCAACACTGTCAAACCATTGTCGAGTGTGAATTTTTCGTGCGGGATGTTCACCGCCTCGACCAGTTCAGCCACGGGGGCCGCTTTCTGGGCGATAGCAGGGACGGCTGCAATCAGCGCAGAGCCGGACAGCATCAACGCAAGAGTAAGTTTACGGATCATCTTTTGCTCCCAAAGCCAGATATATGCGCGCGAAAGATAACGACGCGGCGACTAAACACAATGTAATCGCATATAAATTTCGACGAACGGCATTTATGGCCGATAACGGCGTTTTGAACTCTTAACCGCATCCGCCCATTCGAAATATACCGGCTTATATTTGCCCGCCACGAACAACTTCATCTGGTCTGTATAATGCGGGGAGTCGGGACGGTTGGTGGCGGCTCCATAAGGCTGGATCGATTCCGATATGACCTGCCCGTCCCTGTCCCAGCGCACCAGCATGATGAAGCTGTCGCCATGCCGCACCCGCGCTTTCCTGTCGGGCTGCTCACCGTCCCACATCGTGGTCGCGCGCAGGGCGTCGGTGCCACCCAGCATCGGCAGATCGACAGAACCGCGACGCAACCGCTGGATGTCGCCAAGCGGGGGGTCGAGGCGGCCGAAGCGTTCCTTGAATTCGGCGACTGCCTCTTCCAGCGTCCTGCGAGGATCGGGCATAGCGTCACCGCGCCAATTGGGTCTTGCGCCAAAACGGATAATTCGCTCTGCGAAGGCGTCCGCCGCCCCTTTGCCATCGCTCGACCAGTCCCAGCTTGCGAGAAGCTTCTGAGCCTTTCCAAGTTCTGGCGCATCGGTCAAATCCAGCGCAAGAAACGAAGCTATCCAGGGACCGACCCAACCATTTTTGCTGTAAACGGTGTCCATCTTGATCGCGATCAATTCTTCAGGCGTGATCGAGCTGTCCGCCGTGAGCAACTCGGTAGCGCGCAAGCCCCTGTTGGTCATGCCCAGTTCGATCCCCAGATAAGGCGAATAGGCCGTGCGGTCCATTTCCGATCCAGGTCCGGCGGCCAGAAACGGATTGTTATTCGCGTTCTGGACAAATCCCGACGCCGGATCGACGATCTTGGGATAGCGATCGAAACCGACCGGCCCTTTCCACAACGCCGCCGACGTGTCGCCGGGAAGCTCTCCCGTATAGTCGAAGCCCGGTTTGCGGTCCGGAAACAGCGCGTTGTAGATATAGGCGACGCGTCCGGTCTTGTCGGCATAGATGAAGTTGGTCGCGGGGATGCCGCCGATCGCCATCGACTTGGCCCACTCATCCCAGTTTTGCGCTTTGGTGTTGCGATAATATTGCTCGACCAGCTTGACGCTGTCGATGCCCGCATAGCGGATGGCGAAGGCACCCCTGTCATTCTTTATGACGGGGCCGTGGACGGAACGGTATACGGTTTGCGGAACCGGCAGTTTGAACGGCCCGAATTTGACGGGCAACCACACGCGTTTCGACTGAAGCGGAAGCCATTTGCCGTCGAAGCGATATTTATCGCCCGCCTCGTTCAGCACAAGCCTGTAGACGTGGACCAGGTCGGGCCGGTTGACCGTGTTGGT
>JACVCM010000038.1 GCA_016742125.1 Sphingomonadaceae bacterium
ATGTTGCTATGACGTAACCGCTTTGTTGCAGCTGGACCGCGATTTCTGAAATGCTATGACGACGAAACACCTTCAAAAAATTGAAGGCCGGTTGCAGCTGGACCGCGATTTCTGAAATGCTATGACGGCCGCCGCAGAAACAGGTGGATCGGGATCGTTGCAGCTGGACCGCGATTTCTGAAATGCTATGACCATCGTTCGCCATGTGGTGATGGCGAACATAGTTGCAGCTGGACCGCGATTTCTGAAATGCTATGACCCAGCCTCAATTCGAGATCGCCTATCCGGCGTTGCAGCTGGACCGCGATTTCTGAAATGCTATGACCAACGCATGTTCGGCAAAAGCCGCCCTTTCGTTGCAGCTGGACCGCGATTTCTGAAATGCTATGACACGTAGGACCGGGCCTAGTCGATCTGTATGTTGCAGCTGGACCGCGATTTCTGAAATGCTATGACATAGCAAACGATATACACGAAGCCACTGGCGTTGCAGCTGGACCGCGATTTCTGAAATGCTATGACTCTTGTCGAAGCGAGCCCGGCCGATCTCCTGTTGCAGCTGGACCGCGATTTCTGAAATGCTATGACGAACGCCGCAAGGGATATTGCGCGCATCAAGTTGCAGCTGGACCGCGATTTCTGAAATGCTATGACTCCATGCCTTGTGGATCATGAGGAACGATCGTTGCAGCTGGACCGCGATTTCTGAAATGCTATGACCATCACGGAAAGCGAGCTTGTGCGGTTCGGGTTGCAGCTGGACCGCGATTTCTGAAATGCTATGACGCTACCCCACTTCGACTCATGTGTTCCTTTGTTGCAGCTGGACCGCGATTTCTGAAATGCTATGACTTGTCACCGTCAATGGCAAGGGGTTGGTGAGTTGCAGCTGGACCGCGATTTCTGAAATGCTATGACGGTCGATGAAGAACTGGGCGGCTATGCGCCGTTGCAGCTGGACCGCGATTTCTGAAATGCTATGACTGACAGAGGCGATGTCGCGGATAATCGCTGGTTGCAGCTGGACCGCGATTTCTGAAATGCTATGACAGGGGCAGCGTCTTGCCGACGCATCGCATCGTTGCAGCTGGACCGCGATTTCTGAAATGCTATGACGATAGGTAAAGCGTCGCAAGCGGCCATACAGTTGCAGCTGGACCGCGATTTCTGAAATGCTATGACTTGAGCGCCGCGCTCCCGATGGGACCGGGGTTGCAGCTGGACCGCGATTTCTGAAATGCTATGACCGCTATTCGCATGGGCGCGGCTGTTGTTACGTTGCAGCTGGACCGCGATTTCTGAAATGCTATGACCGATGTGTTGGTAACTTATTCAAATGGAATGAGAAACCAGCGCATCTGTCGGCATAAAATGCCGTAATTCCGCTAAAACAACGCGAGCTGACTCGGGTTTCTCCGCTGCCTTCCACGCCTTTGGCCCGAGAAACGGATGATATTTTCGTACTGCCGGTCGGTGAATCCCAAGATGTGGACATCCCCTTTTTCGGGCAGATTCGATTCGATCCGGCGGACATAGGCTTCATATTGTTCCTTGCCCGAACAGAAACGGGCATAAATCGAAAACTGGCTCATTTCGAAGCCCTCGTCCAGCAAATACTCCCGGAATTTCGTCGCTGCGCGCATCTGCGCCTTGGTGCCAACGGGCAGGTCGAACATCACTAAGATCCACATAAGCTGATATCCGCTAAAATGGCTTTGGGGCGCATGTCTCAACTCGTCTCTCCACCGGGTGTATGGCGAGCGATTGCGCTCCATGCGAGCGGCGGCGGCGGATCGAAAATTGCAAGGGCAAGCAAGCCACTTTCAAAACTGGCTGCGAGAGATTGGGCAAGGCGCTGTGCCGCAACTGACACTGGAGATGTTGCTCCCATCAAGTCGAGATCGGCGGAGATAAGGGCGGCAAGTCGGGATTTAGCGGCTCTATCGACTTCTTTGGTGCCTTCATCCATCATTTGCCGAACAACTGAATCGACAAGTGGTCGGAAAGGCTCAACAAGATCGTCGGCAAGCGCAAAAGCATTCAAGCGGTTGGCGTGATGAAGGCCAATGGTCGGATGAAGGCCAGCTGCAACGACCGAACGGGCGACCATCGACCGCATGATCGTATATCCATAGTTGAGTAACGCATTCGGACCATCGGCCGCTCGATCCCTGCGAAAGTTCGGGCCCATGAGCGCAGACCAATATCGGCGGGCCGCTTGGGCTTCCACGTTATCGGGATCGCCTGAACGCACGCGATCCGCCATGAATGATAGTGCATCCGCCTCCACGCGACCCAGAGCGGCAAGCAAGCTTGCCTGATTGCGTATCTTTGCAGCCACAATCGCTTTCCATGCCTGTTTGTATAATGGCTTTGGGGTATCCCATTGCGCTCGGAAGCGCGCGTTTTGCGCATGGTGGCCGTCGATAGGTATAGTCATTGCTACAGGCGCATGGTTTGCGGCGCAGAGCACCATCATTGCGCCACGCTCGGCCAGGTTTACGACAAGATTTGTTGTCCAGGTGACTCCGTGGGCATGCACTATCAGAGCTGCGACATCGTCTAACGGCACACGGCCCAATTCATCGCCTTGTAACGCAACGATGAGGACCCCGCGATGCGCAGACACGTGCACATTATCCGTCGATATATCGACAATGCGGTCCATGACGATCGCCCCTGGAGAACAGCGTTTCGCCGGAACATTACGTCTATGTGGTTAGAGGAGCGTTAAGCTCGCCATTCCGACGGCCTAATCTCGCGGGCCCGGATCGAATACCTTGCCCAGCTCGTCAATGCGTATCTGGCGAGCATTGGCATTCTTGAGTCCTGTCGCCGATGAAGTGAAGTAGCGAAATGGGTCGCCGGCTTCCTCATGCCTAGACTTCAATTGGCCGGCTTCCTTATGCAAGGCAAAGGTAATCTCCCCCTTTGCCGCAAACTTTACAACCCGCATGATCTCGCGCGGGCCGCCATCGCGCTCGATCGCAATAAGGTCATTCTGTCGAAGGCTTAGGACGCGCTTTGCCGCAGGATGCGGCTTTGCATGGGCTTTTTCAGGTCGATGCGCATCGAACATCGAGACAATGCCGCTCTGCTCGACGCCGTCACGGTCGGTCCATTTGGTAACCCATTTGCCATCGGGCATACGCCAGACATCGAAGCGCGCGTTGGCGTCTCCCTTCACGCCCTTATAGACTTTGCCCTCTTTGTCGCGAATAGGAATAACGTTGAGCGCTTCTGTCACCCGAACGCGGCGGATGCCGCGATAGGGGCCATCTCGTCTGGCGAAGGCCCGCAGGGCATTTTCGAAATCCTTCCCGGTTGCCCCCTGCGTTGCAGTATAGAGACGTGCCTGCAACTCGCCGTCGGGCATGCGCTCGGGATCGGTCAGGTCTTTCGGTTGCAGACTAAAAAGCGATTTTCTGACCGCTACAATCGGCACTCCCTTTGCATTCGTGCGGCCAGTCAGCCCGTAAGCCGTATCATTGTGCAATCGTCCGCTTGTGACATCCCGGCCCGGCTTGGAGCCACCTAGGCGGCCATGATCGGGCTTGTGGCTAACCGTAACTGCCGAAAGTCTTTCGCGTAGTTCTTCCCTGAAACCGTCCCAAGGCTGCGGCAAATCTACAAACAGCTTATCCAACTCCTGCGCCTCGGCTCGAGCGGCAGCCTTTGCTACCTCGTTGATCATGGCGGGCGTTGTCGCTCCTACAACAGCGGCGTCTATCGCATGATGCCTGTGATCGAGCCGGTTTTTGGGCGCATTGCTGTGCGGATTTTCTACGAAGTTATGATCGGGCAGCAAATCGTTGAGACCCCAGACTCGGCGTAACATGGCAGTCATTCTACCCGTCACTGCGTATACATGACGCTCGCCCTTGTCCGGATAGAGACTGCCCAGATATTTGGCGGCGATGCGCGCAAGATACTGAGTATCGCTCAATTGCCGGGCGACAAAGCCGCCATCCCGCTCGACACGTTCCGTTGCATCGGGACCGAACCGCCATTGCTTTGACTTGTGAAGTCTCGCGACCTGTTCCTGAATGATCGCCCACCGCTCGGTACCGCCCCATTTCTCATAGGGCGTCATGTTGCCTTTTTCGCGATTGCAATGACGATGCGCCATAACCTTGTTGCCAGCACCATCATCGAGGCAGCGCGAATAGGGAATGATATGCTCGATCTCGGCCGCGCCATTCATAAGCATTTCGATGCCGATGACTTCGCCACAAAAAGGGCAGCGACGATCAAGCGGGTTCGAAGGGTTAAGTTCCTCCCAAATCCTGAGACGCATCCGGTTGCCGCCGCTGTCGCGTTCACCGATCTCGGCGAGTTTTTTTCCCCGCGCCTGCGCTGCATCGGTGTTGGCTTTGAGCTGCCTGTTGTAGTCCGCCTTTTGTTTCTCATTAAGTTTCAACTCGCGCGCAAGTTCGATATAGATATAGTCCGGCTTCCCATGTTGCTTCACGACCGCATTGATCAACCGGCGCAACTGATTGAGTCCGATGTGAACGGTGGGGTTGGTAATCTTCCCATAACGACGCTCGTCCGCGTCGCCATATTCAACCTTCCCAGGCGCAATTTCGCGGGTCAGTATCTCGCCATAGTAGGGGAGGAAATCGCGGCATTCTCCGTCGCGGAAATCGCTATGGTGAAAACCCGCCCGTTCCGCCGCCTGCGCATAAGTCACGACATCAGCTGCCAGTTGTTCCAGCAATTTACTAGTTGCGGTAAAGCCAAACCGGCCATGTCCGTCGGGCAGCCGTGCATTAGCAATTGCTTCCGCAGTTTCGTCCGCCAGCCCATATTTGTCTTTCAGCCATTCGAGCAGCTTCTCGGTACTTTCCTCATTCAGCAATCGGTCGATGATCTCCCATTGCTCGGCGTTCGAAAATGCCCCCCAGCGTCCGCCGAACAGCTTCTTATCGCCCAGTTCGGCGCGTATTTCATCGCCGATCAGCTCTTTGCGATTTTCGTTTTCCTTATTGAAACGCTCGCCATCTTGAAGCTTGATAGTCTTGGCGAGCGTGGCGAAGCTGACCTTCTTCTTGTCACGCAGCTTCAAAACAAGAGCATCACGTTCGTCCAGCGTTAATTTGCGGGACGGTGCACCTGCTGAAACGATCTCCAACTGGTTGACTTCTTCGTGGAGCCGCCGCTGCTGAACCGCAGGCTGCGCCTTGGGCAAACGGCGTTCGTCGGCCGGGACGCCGTTCCATCCAGCAAAGGTGCATCCGCCAACGACCTGTGGCTTCAACTCGCGTTGATAAAAGATTACACGATGGATCGCTTTCTTGGCGTCATGGGTCAGCAACGCGGCGTGATATGCTACCTGCTTTTCCCAAATGGCTTCGAATTCTTGCATATAATGCCTGCGGTCGGGATAGAAGTCGTAGCCATCTGCGTCAGGCCGCATGCGGACGCGTTTGATTTCCCGGTGATGCAGAAACTCACCCAAGGTACGCGCTTTAGCCTCGGCCATTGCGGTGTCGAGTGCCTTGGTGCCACTAGCGATCTTGCCATCTGCTGCGTCCTTGGAAACGCGATCTGCCTTGCGGTTCGATTTGAACCCGCGCCGTTGATTCAAATGGAACAGTGCGCGACCGATCTCAAACGGCTCCAACCGTTCATCCAAGGCCCGCGATCGAAGCGCGTAGGGGTCCCTTGTTTCTAGAGCTTTTGCTGCGCCTAGGTCGGATGGAAGGAGGCGGTATCGTATCAATGTCCGCAGCAAAGCAGAGCGGCGCCCAATAAAGCGGTCCCGACGTCGCCGCATGGCCCTGGCCGCCCGCCTATCGACAGCTAAACTCGCGCCGGATTTGGGGTCGCGGCCATCCGAGAAAATTCGAACGCCGATATCCTTGATCGCATTGCCTTCGTACAGGCACCAGCCAATAGAGTTCGTCCCCATATCGAGACCGAGGCGGGTGACAGATTTGCTAACGGACATAGGCGAAATGATCCCCCTTTTGCGTTTGCCGAGTCCACCCGCACAAAAGATTGACATCAATCCTATTTTGCGTCAATTTCACTTCTTCAGAAATCGCAGGTCTGGTTGTTAACAAGCAGCTTGACTGCACCAAATAAGGCAGGGGCTACGGCCCCTGTTTTTCATTGTATCGCGCAATTTAGATCTCCAATCCCCGGCTTCGGCCCAGCGCCCACTCAATTCCGCCACCACGCGTCGCGATACCGGATATGTGCTGCCCGATGCTCTGCTCCAGTTCCTTGCGCCAAGGAACAAGACTGAACCCCATGCCATCATCGAGCATCGCGAACCTGCCGCTTGATAGCTGCGCAGAGCCGATAAGCCTGCCACTGACCCTGGTTCCTGCTTTGGCAGGCTCCCAGGTCCGGCCATGCTCAATTGCAAGCTTCCGCCCGACCCGTTCGACCTCGCTATTCCTGAGCTGGGAGATAAGGTCCTTGGGCGCACGGATATGCCCTCCGCCCAAGTCCTTGGCATAGCCCATGTCGACCAGCGCTGCCTTGCGCTTGTCAAGCGCAGTTGCAACCTCCCGCCCGAACCCGCTCTCGACCAGTGGTGTAGGCTGACCGCTGATGAGCTCCTTGTCGAGCCAGGTCGGGCCGTCATAGGCTATCTGCTGGTTGAGGCTAAGAGGAGATAGTGTTCTGAGCCTCGGTGCACCGCCATCGCGCGCTGCGTCATACTGCATGCCCCGTTCGGTCAAGTCTTCGGGTATCTGCCAGTGATCGGCATCGATCCGCGTCACATGCCCTGCGCGTCTGAGAGCCTCAAGCCTGCGGACGTGCGATTGCACAAACGCGTTTGGATCTCCGCCCAGTTGCTCGATCTTCGCTTGCGCAATCTTCAGATGTTCGGATGGCCGGTAGATGCCATTGCTGTTTGCCAACTCTTCGATGTTTAGATCGGAAGCGCGCGGCTTACCCGAGTGCGGGCTGGCCTCAACGATCATGTTGCGGCTGATGTCCTCAGCCTGTGTGGCTTCGACCTCGATATGATGCACTCGCCCGTCGATGCCGTCGATTACCAGATGGACGCGCTCCGACAGCTCGTCACTGCCAAGTCCCTTCGATATGACACGTCCGGTGATGGTCTGGCCGATGCTGCCTTCTTGGTGCAGCATATATTGCGATGCACCGCGCATGACAGACAGCCCGTCGCGCTCGAGTGCCTTGTGCATGGTCTTGATGATGTCGTTGCGGTTGCCAAGATCGCGCAAGACCGTTTCGACCTTGCTGGAGATGGTCCACTGCCCCGGTGTATGCTCGGTCGCCAGTCCAATACGTTCGAGCTTTCTGGCCCGCTCGATCATCAAGGCCCGGTTCGTTCGGAACATGTCTCGCATGTCCTTGTCGGGACGCAGGTCGGCAAACTGGCCTCCTGCCTGCTGTTCGGCGATCAGCATCCGGTCCAGCCGCGTAAACCGCTCGGCATGCACTTCACTTTCTAGCTGTCTGCTGACCTCCTGCTCGGTCTGGCGACCAAGCTCGAGTGTGATGATCTCGCTTGCCCGTTCGCGTATGCCATGCGCGATATAATCGCCTGCGATATCGAGCCGCTTGCCATCGTCGGTGACACCCCGCACCATAATGTGACTATGCGGGTGACCTGTGTTGTGATGATCGACCGCTATCCAGTCCAGTCGTGTCTCCAGGTCTGCTTCCATCTGTTGCATAAGATCGCGGATGGTCTGGCGCGGATCGGATAGCTCCACCCCTTCCTCCGCCGAGACGATGAACCGGAACTGGTGACGGTCCTCGCGGCCCCGCTCCAGAAAGGCACCACCGTCGGCTACATCATGCTCGGCGTCATAGACCTGGCCCTTCTCCCCATCTCGGGTCACCCCGTCGCGCTCGAGATATTTGAGATGCGCGGCCACGGCTTTGGCCGAGACATATTGCCGCCCCCTATATCCTCCGCGCTGCGGATTGAGCTTCACGATCCGCGCTTTGACCGCCACGCGGCGCGAGCGGGTGCGGCCTCCGCCTTCCACTCGCCAGCCGTTCCGGCCCTTCAAGCTCGCTGCCACCTCCCGGCCTCTCCCGCGTGCGTTGCAGCGACCGCTCCGGCTTCTCCTCAAGGCATAGGGGTTGCCACCATTGCGGCGCACCGCTGCGTGCACCTCGCCGATAAAGGACTTTGGTTTGGCGCGTATAGGGCGCGGCATCCGGACAGCGCGAACGCCGCTACGCCCGCCACGGTTGCCCACCCGTCCCGGGCGGATGCGAAAGCGGTCTGAATCGTCGGCCATGAAGCGAGGATTGGGAGGCGCAATGCACGACGCAAGGGGCAAATTGCAGCGATGGAGCGCTAGCGTAGTACAGAAGGTCGACGCGCAGAAAAGTCGAGCTCACATCAGTCGCAAAAGACGAGAGCCGACACGCATCGCATTGAAATAAGACGATAATCAGGTAAAGCTGCCAGCCGGGTGTTTTGAGAGCAGCCCCGAAATAGGCCAAAAAACAGTGTGCAGACAATGGGTTAGAGCGTAGCTCAACCCAGCGAGGAATCTCGCTTTATCTTGCCATCTTATTCTTTATCGATTCCAGTACCAGTCGTATCAATATTCATATCACGCTACAGGTTTCCGTCAATACGATCGGGTGCGACATGATGCTCCAGCATGCGATAAATCGAACGTTAGCGTTCTTCTGAGATATAATTGGGTTTTTCTAAGGACAGAAACAAGCGATGGAGCTGTCATTGGGGATGTTTCGGCAATGCTTTCGCGTTCGTTACGAACGCTTGCTCTTTGTGCGTTCAAACCGATAGGTCCCGCCAGCGCAACGCACTGCCTTTGCGCGTTGTATGCTGAAGACGTGCCTGGGCTTTGGCAACGGCGGTGCAAGCTGACTGCATTTGGGCTGCGCGCGGTCATGCAACTTGCTTGTGCGTGAAGCGGCCAGGCAATGCTGGGTAAGCCACCGCCGGACGGCCATTCAGCTGCACGGTTGGCGCTGGACCCTAAACACGCATGGCCCGCCGTGCGACGCTTATGTCCGGTTGCAGATACGGGCCGTCTTGCACAATAAAACCCCCAGCGGGAAACCGCCGGGGGTTGCTCGTGATCGGCTTGAAGTTGCGACGGCGCTATTTAGCGCGCCGCTTCTTGGGTTCGGCTTTGGCGGCTTCCTTGGCTTTGGCGAGGAAGTCGACCTGTTCGGCGATGATCTCGCAGCCATAACGTTCAGTGCCAGCCTGGTCGGTCCATTTGCTGTAATGGATGCGTCCCGTGACCATGATCATTGCGCCCTTGCTGACATGCTCGGCCACGCTTTTGCCGACGCCGTTGAAGCAGGTGATGCGGTGCCATTCGGTCTCGGTCTGACGGTTGCCCTCTGCATCCTTGAAGCTGCGGGTGGTGGCAAGGCTGACATTCGTAACCGATGCCCCTGATGCAAGTTCGCGCACTTCAGGTGTGTTGCCAACGAAGCCGACGAGGGTGACGGTGTTTTTCATGGGGGTGTTCCTTTCAAAGCGTTCTTTTCGTCCAAGGGACCATTCCCTTTGACCAAGCCCCACAAAGTCCGAGCGCAGCCAGTGCTGCACCGAATGCAATGAGGGTCACCCCGCTTGTCTGGAGTGGTGCGGGCAGCCGGTTCGCCCAGAAACGGCAACACGGTCCTCGCCAAGCGTGGGTTGCGGACACTGGCAGCGTTCGGTCAGGGGCGCTGATCGGTCATCAATGGGAGTGTCCGGTTGGACACAAAAGTGCTTCGGTTGTGCACGACATAATCCCGATGGGACCGGTAGCCTCTTGCGTCGGTCACCGCGATGATGCTGCCGCGTTCGTCGCTGGTGAAGAAGCGCCGGTTGGTGAGGCCTGCACCTTCATATTGCACGATCGGTTCATCAGTGGCGGGGCCATGCACATAACGGCGCAGCACGGTGCCTGCGCCATCGGTTTCGGCAAGCAAGGCACTGCCTGCATAATCGAACCGCGTCGTTGCCGCGCCTTGGCTGAGCTGCCACAGCCGCCCGCCCAGATCATAGCGCATCGATACCCCCGATGGCGCGCTTGCTAGGCGGTTTTCAGAGGTATAGGCATATATGTTGCTACCAGAGCTTGTGAGGTTGCCGCGACCATCATAGCCCAAGCTTGTAACGCTGGTCTGGCCCGATCCCGGCGTGGTCGCCAAAAGCTGGTTCAGCCCGTTCGCCGCCGACACGCGGCCGACGTTGAAATGGCCATTCTAGGCATAGCCGGTGTTGCTCTTGGAGAGCGTGTCGAGCTGCCCGGCCGGGTTATAGCCAAGCGTTGCCGTCTGGTCGTTCGCCGTGCCGGCAAGATTGCTGGTCAGCGTTTGTAGCCGCTGGTTGGCATTGAAGCCATAACTTTGCACCACGCCATTGCCGTAGGTCACCGACGAACGGCGACCAAGGCTGTCATAAGCGTGATGAGCCGTGAAGATTGTAGCGCAACCTAACTCATGCTATCTGTATTTAATGCTCAGATAGACAGTCATGAATCCATAGGCGACTAGCGAGACCAGAGGAACGATCTCTGGAACTTCTGGTCTGGAACCAAGATACAGCAGGAGACTCAGGAAAAAAATAAAAATTTGCATTGCAAAATGCCAAGGGATTTTTCTTCGTAATAAGAAAGTAGCAATAGCAAATATAAAGAAGTAAAATAGACCAAATGTTGCTAACATTTTATATGAATTCATAGAATGAATCATCTCCATGATCCCAAAATATAATATCGGACCCGCGATAAGTAGAAACTTCTTTGAATGACTCAGCATGGCGGCTTATGTTCATTTTTAATTAAAGCGCTTTGCACATAGTACATTGATGCTGCCGCCACTGGTTGATTTGCTGTCAATAAGCTGAAACTAAGCCCAGTGACGTGCTTCCCTGATTGTTACCACTCAGAGGTAGAGTCCGGCTCCTTTATGACCGTTGGTTGATGTTATGCCAATGGGGATGGGGGCATGCCCTCATCCCCATTGGTCGGCGACCTCGGCGGGTGTCTTCCCGCCCAGTTTTGAGTGTGGCCTGACCATGTTGTAATCCTGCCGCCATTGCTCCAGTTCGGCCCGCGCTTGGCGCATTGAAGTGAACAACGTCTCGTTGAGGCATTCCCGTTAAAGCTCTCGACGAAGGCATTCTGTGTCGGCTTGCCCGGTGCGATGTAATGCCATTCGACGTGGCGTTCCTTCGACCAGCGCAGGATCGCCATGCTGGTCAGCTCGGTCCCGTTGTCGCTCACGATCGTGTGCGGTTTGCCGCGCTGGCCGAGCAAGGTAGTCAGCTCCCTTGCCACTCTGGCGCCAGACAGCGAGGTGTCGGCTGTCAGCGTCAGGCATTCCCGACTGAAGTCATCGACGACGCAAAGGATACGGAACCTTCGACCATCAACGAAGCTGTCAGAGACAAAGTCCAAACTCCACCGCTGGTTTGGTCCTTGCGGGATGGCCATCGGTGCTCTCGTGCCCAGCGCCCGCTTGCGGCCACTCCTGCGCCGGACCTTCAAGCCTTCCTCGCGGTAAATGCGCAGCAGCTTCTTGTGATTGGGGACCATACCCTCACGCGCCAGAAGATAGCCCAGACGGCGATAGCCGAACCGGCGGCGGTCGGCTGCCAGCTCGCGCAACCGCTGCCGCAAGGGGCCATAATCCGGGCGGGTAGAGCAATAGCGCGCCACCCGCCTGCTGACCCCAACCACATCGCACGCCCGACGCTGGCTGACACAGAACCGTTCGACCAGCCCCGCAACAGCTTCCCGCTTTGCGCCGGGCGTCACCACTTTTTTCCCGCAAGATCTTTCAACATCGCGTTATCAAGCATGGTCTCGGCC
Source organism: Sphingomonadaceae bacterium (assembly GCA_016742125.1). Classification (GTDB taxonomy): domain Bacteria; phylum Pseudomonadota; class Alphaproteobacteria; order Sphingomonadales; family Sphingomonadaceae; genus Sphingorhabdus_B. The sequence goes on from JACVCM010000038.1 coordinate 11,793, forward strand.
AAAAGCTTCTTCAGCTTCGCATTCTCATCCTCCAGCGCCCGAAGCCGCTTCGCTTCAGATAGCGACGCGACGCATGATGCGGGGCATCATGCTAAAGAGGAGGCATGCCGCCAAATTTGGACTTCCATTTGTAAAAGGTCGCAGGGCTGATCCCGTGACGACGGCAAACCTCAGCCGTCGCCATCCCCGCCTCCTGCTCCTTCAATATCGATATAATCTGCTCTTCGCTGAACCTGCTGCTCTTCATTTTCGTCCGACTCCTTCGCGTCGGACTCTACTATCAAATGGTCACATTCTGCGGGAGCACGTCAAAAACCCTACATTTTCCGCCGAAGGATCTCTAAAGTACCATAAAAAATACCATAGAATCAAAACGCTGCTTTTGCGTTGAACCGGCGCATATCTGCGCCAAATCAACGCCGCTGATGGCGTTTCGACAAGTTGGAAATAGGTGTAGGAAGGCAGTCGGTCAACAAATCTGTTTGAGTTTGCCTTCATGGCCGAACTTTATTTCGGCGATCCATGCGCTCACCTCGCTGTCGCTCCAGCGAGCCGCTGCGGGGGTAATCTTGTAGGGCGGAGGGAACCGACCGTCGCCGATCATTTTGTAGATCATGGTTTTACCCAAGCCGACCCTTCGCACCACCTCGGGTAGTGCAATGAACCGGTCGGCTTGCATCTCAGCCATCAGTCGCGTCCTTTGCGCGCCTTTTGGAACTCCCTGTCGCCGTCAAGGAAGGAGGCCAGCATTGCAGGGATCAGATCCACCCTCGCGTCAGCTTGACCTTACGTCTCGGCATAGAGCCTGGCATAATCCTGCAACGCATCATGCAGTTCGGGCATGACCGCTATGGTCCAGCTTCACGGGATTGCGGTCGGGGAGCTTCGCGATACGCAGCTCGGCCATCTCAGCGCCCTCCTGCCCAGGGCTGCAAGATCAAATCCTTGTGGACGATAATCCGCAGCGGCCAGCCCGGACGCACCTTGATTGTGGGCTGGATGGCGAGATTCTTGGTGAGCAGTTGCTGTCCGGCCTGCGACGCATTTTGCTGTGTGGATTCCCGGATTGCACGCACAAGGTCGCTTTCATTACCGCCAAATGTCAGCTCGGTGCCAACCCCCAATAACGTCGAAAGCGCGATGCCCTTGATGAGCCGCCATGTGTGATAATCCACCTTGTCGGATACGGGTTGATCAGGGGCCGGAGTTTATCTCCAAAGACCTTGATCTGTGGGCGTATCAACATGATGTCATTTTGGACTTCAGTCGGCCAAGAAAGCCAACGGACAACGCCTTCGCGGAATCGTTCAATGGTCGTGTCCGGGCAGAGTGCCTGAACGCAAACTGGTTCTTGAGCTTGGCTGATGCCCGGCTTAAATGTGAGGCATGGCGGAGAGACTATAATGAAGTCCGCCCGCACAGCTCCCTCGGCAACCAAACCCCGATGGAGCGCGTTTTTGCATCAGGGCAGGCATGCCTGCCCTGATGCAAAGGGAGCCGGTCTTTCTCATAAAGATCGGACCAAAAAATGGGACAGGGTCAAGCGGTCATGCACTAACAATCCATACGGACCACTCAAGGGGGCAGGTCAATCCTGCGGCTGCGGAGCTTTGCCATCGCAGTCACTTGGCGCGCACACGCTGGACTGTGGACGCCGGCCTTGGCGAGATCTCCAATATCAATAAGCTCGATTGAGTGACTTAGAAAATCACGATGGGCGTCGACGATACTTCCGAAGCACAAATATCCCGCGATATATCAATATAACACCGCCACCCAACCTGCCGAACGGCGGCGCTCGTCACCAGTTTTCCATGCGCCAGTTTGTAGAACGCAGGTTTGAACTCAGGCTGTTGGCGGCTTTGCGTGGGTTCATTTGTCAAAGCCAGTGTCAATGCGCCCCATTCGAGCAATACGTTTGAGGCAACCGATCAGCTGCCGTTTGATGGCAGTAACCGCCACGACGGATCAACATGCTGCTGTTTCTGGGTTTCTGTACTTCATCCTTCCATCCGCCAAATCTTAACGAACGGGAGAGAAATCTGTCGGTATCAGCAAGGTCGAATGCATTTGCTTGATAAGCGGAAGCACTTTCTTGAGGTATTCCTGCCATGCCGCATCAGCTGCCAGACGCGCGCGACGCGCGTGGCGGTCCTCCACCCCGTCATAGCGCCAGAGATGAACGATCTGATTAAGATCGGCCGTGTCCGATGTGAAATAGCCGATCATCGATCCCAGCACGGCGCGCTGAACCGGCATCCCTTCCGATTTGTAGAGGTCGAGGAACATCGGGACCTTGCCTGGGTACAATGTGTAAGTCCGCATTTCGACTATACCGGTCATGGCGTGTTGGCCCGAAACGCCAATGCCATGTGCCGCAGCTGCGCCGCTACGAGCGGGCAGTTGGGATCACCCAATTTGTTCACCACATCAAAGTGATCGAGACCGGACGGAACCTGTTTTTCTGATACCAGCCCATGTCGGCTCCAAAATTCGTGCATTTCGTCGGTCTGACGATGAAATTCTGGCGATTCGTCCTCGGCGATGATGAGGAGCATAGGCGCGTCAATTTCAATTTTTTGCTGCAACGGGCTGTGCACCGCGACCTGTTGTTCGGTCAAATACAGCTTTTGGTTAAGGAAGGAAAGGCGGATCGGTTCCAAATCGAATATGCCGCCGATGGCGCAGGCACCCCTCACCAGCCCCGCTGGCAGCCCCGCCTGATAGCGTGGCCAGTCCGTCATGAGCAGCATCGCCGCAAGATGCCCGCCGGCTGAATGACCGCCAACATAGATGCGATTGCAATCACCACCCCACTGATGCGCCGTGCGCCAGATATGTGCCAACGCTGCGCGGTTGTGCTCAACGATCTGGTCCATATCATATTCCGGGGCCAGGCCAAAATTGTTGACCACAGTCGCGATCCCATGCGGATTCATTCCGTCGGCGGTGTAGCTGTAATTGCGTTTGTCCAGCGAGTACCAGTAACCGCCGTGAATGAAGACATAGATGGGGCAACCATCGCCCGCTGCCGGAAAAATGTCGATCCGCTCATTTGGGTCGGGTCCAAAGGCGTCGTCTATTATCGCACTGGAATGGCGAGCCCGGGTCGCCTCGCTCCAACGTTCCCATGCGGCGAAATGATCGTCGAAATTGGGGAAGCGCGCGCGGTTATTATACTCTGCGTCGAGTTCGGCTTGGGAAAAGTTACGGTAGACGGGCATAGACAGGTTATTCTCCGGAGTTCGCGCCCAATCAGGCGATCGTCAAGATGTGAGAGAGAAGGGCGCGAGTAACCTCTGCTTCCCGTTCGAGCGGGGCCCAATGGCCGCAGCGTTCCAGGATGCTGAACTTCGGCACTGAAAACTGTGCCGCAACGCTGCGGACAATCGCTGGCGGAGCGGTAAGATCTTCGTCGCCGCCGATCACCAGCGCAGGAAAGGACGAGCCGACGAGGTCGGCAGCCATGGTATCGGCAATCGCCTCGCAGGTCGCCGCATAGCCGGTCGGCTCCTGCTGGCGCACAGGTGCGAGCACGAAAGCCGCCACTTCCGGTTTGGATGTGCGGGTCTGCGCTGACAGTCCGCCCTGGATAGTGAGATCGGCGATCTCGGCCATGCCTTCGGCGCGTGCCTTGGCGGCGCGAGCCCGCAAAGCCTCGCGCTGGGTATCGGTCGGTTCGCGGAACGGCCCGACAAGCGCTAGCGACGCAACCCGTTCGGGCCGAAGTGCGGCGAGGTGCTGAACAATCACGGTGCCATAGGAGTGAGCAACGAAATGAACAGCTTGACTGCTAACCGCGTCAAGTTGGTCGATCAACCATTGCGCGAGTGCCGACGTCGTCATTGTTGGGATCGGATGGGCGCCAGCCGAACCAGGCAGAGTGACTGACGCGACAGAAAGGTGACGGCCAAGCGCTTCTGCCTGCGGCCACCAGGCACCAGCAGAGCCCCCGAGACCGTGCACGAACACGACTGTGGCACCGTCAGCTGTGCCTTTGCGTTCCAGACCTGGCACCGTCATTGCCAGACGGACTCGACAACCTTGGTCGCAACCGTTCCGCTTTCTACCCCCTGGCCAGGGCGTTTGTGGAACTGCCCATCCTTCATGATAGCCAGCAGATTGTCACGATCCTGGAAAAGCCGTACGTCCTCGGTCGGATCGCCTCGAACAAGCAGAAGATCGGCCAGATAACCCGGCTTTATGAGGCCAAGGTCATCATAACCCATAAGCTGGCCGCCAAGCTTGGTTGCCGCACTCAGCACCTCGGCGGGCGTATAGCCAAGCATGGTCACAAAATGCTCAAAATCGCGGGCATTGGTGCCCATCGGGCTCCAGGCGAAGCCATAGTCTCCGCCTGGTAACACGCGCAGACCACGCTTGCGCAACTCGCCATAGACGCGCGGGCAGTTTTCCAGCATCTTGTAGAGGTCCATATGCTCGGCCACCTCCCGCGTGATGCCCCAGGGCTCCGCCTCATGGGCCGTGGCGTAAATTATCCCGATGGCGGGGGCGAGGAAGATTTCGTCCTTTGCCGCTTCGAGCAGATCGAAGGTTTCTCCTTCGATGAAATCAAGATGGTAGATGACGCGGAACTTGTGCTTTAGCGCGAGCCGGACCGCCGCGTCAGCGCGCGCATGGCACGAAAGCCAGGCACCGCGCGCATGGGCTTCCTCCGCGCCTGCGGCGACCTCGGCATCGGTATAGGATGTCTGGCGCCCGAAATTCTTGCGGACGAAATTATCGCCCGAAATATTCATCTTGATGGTGTCGACGCCCTCGCGGATCATCGTGCGGACGGCGCGGCGGATTTCGTCCGGCCCGTCGGCGATGATCTCAATCCCCTGATGATGGGGATTGTGAAGTTGCCGCTCATCTCCCAGCCCACCGGTAGAGACGATCTCCGGCGAGGCAGCCCGCATCCGCGGACCCGGCAGTGTGCCTGCGTTGATGGCGTTGCGGATGACGACCTCGGTGCGCGGCTTCGACGATGCGGCGGAATAGAGGCTGGTGAACCCGGAATCGAGCATCAGCCGCGCATTTTGCGCGGTGATCAGCACATGTTCTTCTGGCGGGACTTCGCCCAGTTCTTTAAGATGCACGAAGTTCGTATAGGTGACATGCGCGTGCGCCTCGATCAGTCCGGGCATCAGCACATTGCCGCCGCAATCGACAAGCGAACAGTCCGTCCGATCAAGCTGATCCGGTGGCGCGACCGCCTCGATCCGATTGCCGACGACGCGCACCTCGCCGGGCTGGGGCGGCGTTCCTTCGCCATCGAAGATCCTCGCATTGACAAAGATTTGGGGTTTCATGATGTGCTCTCCAGGCGCGGGTTCATGCCGCTCTTGTTGTGGTGAACTTGGGTGACCGCGCGGTAATGCGCGCGGCAAGCTCGGGTGGCAGCTGTCTGTCCGTCAGCAGCCCGTCCGGCGTCGCAGCATAATGCTGCGCAACTTCAATCAGCCGTTCTACGTCGCGTCCACCAAGGCCGCTGAATCGGATTCGCCATTTGTCAGGCGCATCCAGGCTGACAGTATAAGGCTGGCGGCAGCTTCCGAGGCATTGGACATGCACCGGCCTTATCTCCAGCGATGCCATCCGCCTCAGCGCCCTTTGCAATGCTTCGGAGAATAGGCCGACCTCACCCTGTCCGTCACGCGGGCATGTGCGGCACAGCAGAATTTCGACCGTCACGCACGCCTCCTCCGCCAAGTCCAGACGAGTATGCTATCGTGTTAGTGCAAACGTGTCCAGAAGACTTTTCTTCGCCTGAGGTTCGCCCGACAGAATTGAAGTTCGCCGTCTTGCACATTGCACATGTCATCACGGCCTTTGTTTTCCTTGCCAATGAGGCGATTCTGGACCTCGCGCGAAAACCGGACAGCGCCCGACTCAAGCGTGATAGGTGGAACGGCTTGTCGATTCACAGCATCAGCGCATGCAAACTGGGCGCATTGTTGAATAGGGCGAATCCTTGCGGGACTTCGGAACTGCCCCAGAAGATTGGGCTTGCCAATTTACGCAAACGTGTGCAGATGAGAGGCAGGAGACTTCTGTGGCAGCTGTTCTTGTGACTGATTATGCGTGGCCCGACCTGGAGATTGAGCAGGCTATCCTTGCTGCGGCCGGTCACGAGTTGAAAGCGGGCCCTGGGCCTGCTCCGTCGGCTGAAGCGGTTGCCGCTCTGGCGGCTGCCTGTGACCCTGCCGCAATCATGACCTGCTGGGCGAACGTGCGAGCGCCAGCCATCGATGCCTGCTCTGAACTTCGCATAATAGCGCGTCTGGGCGTCGGGCTGGACAATATCGATCTTGCTGCGGCAGGCCGCGTCGGCGCCGTCGTCACCAACGTGCCTGACTATTGCGTGGAAGAGGTGTCTGATCATGCGGTGGCGCTGCTGCTCGCACATTATCGGGGCATCGCGTTGTTTGATCGATCAACCAAGCGGGGGCTGTGGGAACCTGCCGCTGCTCGACTGACGCGCATGCGCGATCTCGCGGTCGGACTGTTTGGTTTCGGACGGATTGCCGGGCGCACTGCAGAGAAGCTGATGCCGCTTGTCGGCCGGGTACTTGCCACCCGCCGCAGCGCGTCGCCGCTGCCAGAGGGCGTGGAAGGATGCGCACTCGATTCGCTGCTGGCGCAAAGCGACGCGGTTATCATCCATGCGCCGCTCACTGGCGAGACCCACGGGCTGTTCGACGCGCACCTATTTGCTCGCATGAAGGAGGGCGCACTCCTCATCAACGTCAGTCGAGGCCAGATCGTGGACAATGACGCGCTTCTCAAGGCGATCGAACATGGTCGTTTGAGTGGCGCGGGGCTGGATGTGATCGAGGGTGAGCCCGATCCGCCAGAGGCGCTGCTTGCTCATCCTGCGATTGTCGCTACTCCGCACATCGCCTTTTCGTCAGCGGCATCCCTGGCAGAGCTGCGCCGGCGTGCCTGTGAGGATGTGGTCCGTGTGCTGGCGGGCGAGCAGGCGCGCCATTCTTGCGCGCTGTCTTAGCGTTGTGGTGATGCAGCCAATGCTTGTGGAGGATGCCCTGTGACAATCGTGATTGAAGCGGTAAAGGGAAGGGAGATCCTCGATTCTCGGGGGCGACCCACCATCGAGGTGGATGTTGCCATATCAGGCGGTTTTGTCGGAACGGCATCGGTGCCTTCTGGCGCTTCGACCAGCCGAAGCGAGGCGTGCGAGTTGCGCGATGGCGAACCCACCCGCTTTTTCGGACGCGGCGTGGCGCAGGCGGCGGCGCATGTGAACGAGATCATCGGCCCGACGCTGTACGGTCAGCCCGCCGACGCGCAACGCACAATCGACGATCGGATGCGCGAATTAGACGGCACGGCGCACCTTGGCCGGCTGGGGGCCAATGCCATTCTGGGCGTGTCGTTGGCAGCGTGCAGGGCGGCGGCCCTGGCGCGCGGTCTGCCGCTCTATCGACATATTGGCGATCTCGCAGCGGTGTCGACGCCGCTCCTGCCGGTACCCATGGTCAATATCCTGAGCGGCGGTCTGCACGCGGGTCGCGGGATGGACGTCCAGGACTTTTTGGCTGTACCCCTGTCGGCGCCCGACTATCCGACCGCACTGCACGACATGATCCGGGTTCGCGCAGCGGCGGAAGATCTGGCTCGTACAGAAGGTATGCCGACGCTGCTGGCCGACGAAGGCGGCCTGTCGCCCGGCTATGCTCGTGCCGAACAGGCGCTTGACCTCATGGTGCGGGCAATCGAAGCGGCAGGATTTGAGCCAGGCAGCGACATTGCCATAGCGCTCGACATAGCGGCGACTTCGCTGCTGGGCGAAGCAGACAGCTATGCCTTGCGGCGCAGCGGACTTGCACTGGATAGCGCTGACATGATCGATCTGATCGCCAGTTGGGTTGGACGATATCCGATCGTTTCAGTCGAAGATGGGTTGCACGACGAGGATTGGCAAGGATGGTCGGAGCTAACGCAGCGGCTTGGCGACATTCAGGTGATTGGCGACGACCTCTTCGCAACCAGCCCCGCCCGCCTCGCTCGCGGGGTTGGTGTTGGCGCGGCAAATGCCGTGCTCATCAAGCTCAACCAGAACGGCACGCTCAGCGGTACGCTGGACGCCGTCGCGCTGGCGCGCCAGCATGGCTATGCCACCGTCATCTCCGCGCGATCGGGAGAGACGTCGGACAGTTTCATGTCCGATCTCGCTGTTGGAACGGCAGGTGGTCAGATAAAGATCGGTTCGGTTCGGAACAGTGAACGGCTTGAAAAGTACAACCAATTGTTGCGCATCGCTGAACGGGAAACGATCGGTTACGCCGGATCGGCAGTGCTCGCAGGAGCGCAGCAACGCGGGAGAAATAAAGATGACCGACGCGCTGCCAGTTGAGATGGCCGCGTTTGTCGCCGCTTTGTATCCCGACCAGAATATCGTTGCAGCAAGCCCGCTGACCGGAGGCATTTCCTCGGATATTTGGCGCGTCGATCTCCCAAGTGGCAGTTTGTGCGTCAAACGCGCGCTGGCGCAGCTGAAAAGTGCTGCCGAATGGCACGTGTCAACCGAACGTTCCGCATCCGAATATGCATGGCTCAGCATTGTCGCCGCCATCGCTCCGGCGGCTGTGCCGAAGCTTCTCGGACAGTCGGACAACCGCTCCATGTTTGCCATGGACTATCTGGATCCCGCGCGGGCGCCGGTCTGGAAGGCGGAACTCTTCCGCGGCGCAATCGACCCGGATGTGGCAGCGCAGGTCGGCGACCTCGTTGGCCGCATTCATGCCGCGACGGCCGCACGCGATGACATTGCCCGCAATTTCCAAAATCACGACCTGTTCGAGGCTTTGCGACTGCGGCCCTATCTGCGCGCAACGGCGACGTGTCACCCGGATATCGGCGATCATTTGCTAGAGATTGCGGACCGCACTGCCGCTACCTGTTTGACGCTCATCCACGGCGACGTCAGCCCCAAGAACATATTGGTGGGAAAGGACGGGCCGCTCCTGCTCGACGCTGAATGCGCCTGCTATGGCGATCCTGCCTTTGACCTTGCGTTCTGCCTCAACCACCTGTTGCTGAAAGCCGCCGTGATGGCGGGGGCGCAAGCCCCGCTTGCCGCTGCGGCAAAGGCCATGACGTCCGCCTACAACGGGCGTGTAGACTGGGAGACTGTGGCGGCTTTCGAAAAGCGCTGCGCCACATTGCTGCCAGCACTAACGCTGGCCAGAGTGGATGGTGACAGCCCTGTTGAATATCTGTCCGGTGATGACGCCGTTTTCGTGCGTGATCAGGCCCGGCGCATTCTGATGGAGCCAGGTCGCTCGATCGAAAATGTGATCGATCGCTGGTTCTCGGCCCTCGCGGCGCGCTGAAGCGGCCGCAAGCTGATCAGGCGCGCATACGCGCCGTCGATCCCCGCTTTACCAGACTGGGCGCGAGCAACACCGAAGTCTGTCCGGACAGCTCCTCACCCGACTCGCGAAACAACAAGGCACTGGCAGTGGCGGCAAGTTCCTGAATCGGCAGGGAGACTGCGGTAAGTCCGCTGCCCCACAGATCGAACCAGCTTGAATTACCGTAGGAGATCACGGAAACATCGCCAGGCACCCGTAGCTTCGCGGCATTTAGCCATTGCGCGCCGCCTAGCGCAAGTTGCGGGCTGGACAGGAACAACGCGGTCGGGCGCGGCGATCGGTCCATCAGTTGCGCCGCTGCGCGCGCGCCACCTTGAACGCTCGGTTCGATCAGGGCGATCAGCGCCGGGTCGGGTGCAACGCCAGCCTCTTCCAAAGTCTCTTTGTAACCGCGCAGTCGCGCGGCGCCGGTGCTGAGCGCCTCTGAGACGCCGACATAGCCTATTGCGCGGTGACCAAGTGAAAGGAGATGTTCAATCGCCATGCGCGCGGCGGCTGCATCATCGGCGCCCACCGTCAGCCCTTGAACCTTGGCGTGAACGCGGAGAAACTGGATGCAGCGAACGCCGGCCAAATGACTCAAAGTTTCCTTGCGCGGCACGGCGGTGAGTGCAACGACGACGCCGGCCGGTCGGGTTTCGAGGAGTGCCTGCAGCAGTTTGAGCTCGCGTTGCGGATCGTCGTCGGATACCAACAGCATCAGCTGATGGCCGCGCTGGCTGCAGTCGTCGGCAAGGTTTTTCGCGATCGTCGCGTAAAACTCGTTGACGATGTCGGGCACCAGCAGCCCAACCGTCTGGCTGTGGCCGGTTCGCAGCAAACGCGCACCGGAATTGGCGACATAGCCATATTGACGCGCCGCGTGACGGACGCGATCCTTGGTATCCTGGCTGATCGCGTCATGGTTGGAAAGCGCACGCGAAACCGTCGAATGCGCCAGGCCAAGATGCGCAGCGAGATCTTTCAGAGTCGTTTTGGACGACGGCACATGCAATTCCTCTGCAACCGTTTCACTTAATCTGACATTATCTGAAAATCCTTGTCTATCAAATGCACCAATTGCAACCCTAACGTAAACCGGCAAAAATGCTGTCAAAGCCCAGGGCATAGCGAAATGGTTGGTGCAATCGCATCTCAGTTACCCATTGACATAGCGCAAACGTGTGCATAAATAGCAAGAAAACAAGCGGGCGCCCAAATGTCGTTCGGTCGGCGCAGGAGCATCCCAGACCGATTTGGAGAGGGAACAAGCATGACCAGCAACCGTCACATTCTTTTGTCGCACCCGGCCCCCCTCGGGCTCATCGTTGCAATGGGTTTGAGCGGGCTGTGTCCATCCCCTGCCTATGCACAAGACACCGAATCGATCGAGCAAAAGGATTCTGGTGCGCTGGACGAAATTGTTGTCACGGCGCAACGACGCGCTGAGAATCTGCAGGATGTGCCGATCTCGGTTACAGCATTTGGCGCAGATGAGGTGGCGACTGCGCGCATCCAGTCTCTGAACGATCTCGCATCCCGGATTCCCGGCTTCAGCGTCAACACGTTCTCTCAATCCCGCGCCAATCCGGCGTTGCGCGGCGGATCCTCGTCGCTGACTGCGCCTGGCGCCGAACAGGCCATCGGGTTGTTTATCGACGATGTGTATTTCGGTGGCAGCGGCGACTTTGAAGTCGATTTGTTCGATGTTGAGCGGATTGAAGTCCTCAAGGGCCCTCAGGGAACGTTGTTCGGGCGCAATACGACCGGCGGCACGATCAACGTGGTCACAAAAACCCCTGGCCAGACTTTTGAATCCCAAGGCGAAGTTACACTTGGCAACTATGATTATTTTCAGGCTCGGGCCTATGTTGCGGGCCCATTGTCGGAAAAGCTTGCCGGATCGCTTGCATTTACCTCAACAGACCGGGATGGCACGTCGCTTAACATCACGACAGGCAATCGCGTTGATACGCTCAACCGCGCCTCGGTGCGGGGCAAGCTTGCTTGGGAGGCCAGCGATAGCCTTAAAGTCGTGCTGGGTTTGGGCTATAGCCGCATTAACGAAACCGCGCCAGCGCGCGATAATCTCTTCCCAAATGTGCCGGTCGATAATCAGGCCCTGCTTGCAACAGGTTGGGTGCCGGACGATGATCCACGCGTTGTGCAGATGTGGACGGATGGCAGCTATAAGTCGGAACAATGGACCGGCAGTTTGCGCATTTCCAAAGAGCTCGCGAATGCAGAGCTGCTGTCGCTGACTTCCTATCGCAATCTTAGAACGAGGGAGCTACCCGTTCCACTAACTGGTACGCCAGTTCCGATGTTTGATTTTGGCGAACCCCGCACACTTGATGCGGTCAGTCAGGAAATTCGCTATATTTCAGATTATTCTGGCGCCTTCAATGTCGTCGGCGGGGTCTTTCTGTACTATGCTAATGAGTCGCGGGATATTAACGGGGTCTTCCATTGGGAACCCAATGCAGCTGGCGCTCTGTTCCAATCTTTGACATTCTGCCCGCTGCAAAACCCGAATGACATCGTTGTATCAGCAGCCTGCCGTACCAACTATGCTTCGCTGTTTGAGCCCGGAACCTTCCGCGTTTTTCAACGAACCAGGACCAAAAGTGCATCAGCATTTCTGCAAGGCAATTATAAAATTGTCGATAGTCTGACGCTTACGTTGGGTGGCCGTTACACTTACGACCATAAACGCGCGACCGGCTTCTCCTCGGGCGATCCAGAGTTTTTCTGGCATCCTGCAGATATCCTGGTCGATGACTCTGAAGATTGGGGTCAATTCACCTATCGTGTCGCCCTGGATTGGCGGGCAACGGCTGATATCCTGCTCTATGCGTCACGCTCGACGGGTTTTCGCAGCGGCGCCTATGAATTGACCCAAAGCGATCCCGCGCTCTCGTCAGCGCCAGTCGGCCCCGAAAAAGTGCTGAGCCACGAAGTTGGTTTCAAAAGCCGTTTCTGGGATGGAAAGGCCCAATTCAACATTGCGGCCTTTCATGCGAAATACACTGATCTACAATTTTTCGTCAACACCGGTCAGGCAAGTGTTACCACCAATGCGGGTCAGGCGACGGTCAAAGGCATTGAAATAGATGCCATGCTGGCGCCGGTCGATGGTCTGACGCTCAGTGCTGCTTATTCCTATCAGAAAGGAAGCTCAAAGGGCATTCCGCCAGAAGCCGAAATTGCAGATGGAACCGCGCCAGCGGGCACAATCCCGCATACGGTGGTTTTAGGTCTCGACTATGAATATGAATTCGCCAATGGTCGAGCACTTTCGATCCACGGCGATTTCACGCACAAGAGCCGATATAATTTGGAATTTAATGATGTTCCACAATATATCAGTGGCATCAAATCGCAGATAAATGCAAGCATAGCCTATCGCACTGCCAAAAATATCGAACTGCGCCTATGGGGCAAGAACCTCACAAATGAGAATGTTGTGACATATGGTCAGGATTTCTGGTTCGGCTATTACAGCCTGCCTACAGCACTTGCCAACCCGGCAGTCTTCACCGAAACATCCCAGCCGCGCTATGCCGATCCAAGGACTTATGGCATCACCTTCAGCGCCAAATTCTAGGGCGTGGGGTTTTGACTGAACCGCACCCAGTTTGCTCGAGGCTATTTGGTTCAAGTTAGGCAGCCATGGGCAGTTCGTCCGGCATGGTATAATATCGTGCTCTGGTCTCGGTGGGGAGGGGGCAGGTCAGTCATTGACCCTCAGGTTCGGCTGGGATGCAAATCGGGAAAGATTGAGGGTCGATCCGCGCCAATCCATTGCTATCCAAACTAAGGTTCTGACCGGCCCCCATTGAGTGGTCCGGCTTGATTGTTAGTGCATGATCGCCTCCTTGGCCAGTGCTGGCCGCAGGTGGAGCGAAGCGGAACCGGAGGGCGGCACTGGCCAAGGAACAGCTTCTGGCGCGGGCGGACGATAGCCCAGTGAGCTATGCGGACGCACTGTGTTGTAATGCCGCCGCCATGCCTCGATCAGGATTTGCGCCTCAGCCAGGCTGTAGAAGATTTCACCATTCAGCAGCTCATCGCGCAGGCTGCCATTGAACGATTCACAATAGCCATTCTCCCACGGGCTGCCCGGCGTGATGTAAAGCGTCTGGACGCCGACCTGTGCCAGCCATTCCTTCACAGCTATGGCGATGAACTCGGGGCCATTGTCGGACCTTATATGCGCTGGCGGACCGTGGACGACGAACAACTCGGCGAGGATCGCCAGCACATCCCCGCTTCGGATCCTGCGGGCCACAAGCAGCGCGATGCATTCGCGGCTCGCCTCGTCGATGATTGCCAGAATGCGGAACTTGCGGCCATCACGCGTCCGGCCCTCAACAAAGTCATAAGCCCACACATGCCCCGGATATTCAGGGCGCAGCCGGATGCACGATCCATCGTTCAACCACAGCCGTCCGCGCTTAGGCTGCTTTTGCGGCACCTTCAGCCCCTCGCGTCGCCAGATACGCTCAACCCGCTTGCGGTTCACACACCAACCTGCCGAGCGCAGCAGTGCCGTGACACGGTGATAGCCGTAACGACCATATTGTCGCGCCAGGGCAATAATGTCTTCGGTCAGTGCCTGCTCATCATCTGCCCCACGCGGGACTTTGCGCTGCGTCGATCGGTGCTGACCCAGAACGCGGCAGATGCGCCGTTCCGAGACAGGCAGTTCCTTGCGGATATGATCGATACAGCGCCGTCGTCGCGCGGGGCTCAATAGTTTCCCCGCGAAGCCTCTTGCAAGATCAGCTTGTCGAGCGTCAGATCAGAGATCGCACGACGCAGCCGCGCATTCTCCTTCTCCAAATCTTTCATCCGCCGAGCCTGATCCGTCTTCAAGCCGCCATATTCCTTGCGCCAGCGGTAATAGGTCTGCTCGCTGATCGCCAACCGGCGACATGCATCCGCCGTCGTCCCGCCCTGCGCCAGCACAATCTCCGCCTCACGCAGCTTGCCGATAATCTCCTCCGGCGTGTGTTTCTTGAATGGCATTCGTCTTTCCCTTCCGTGTCCAAAATAACATAGATTTTGGACCACTCTGAAGGGGGCAGATCAAATATGCGCTGCTCGCGCGGCAGCGAGAGGGCAAGCCGCTGAGCGCTGAAGCGATCCTCGATTATAAGATGGTCGACGACGATTTCCTGCTCGCACCGGTGATCGCGGCCTATCTGCTCGATACCGCCGAAGGACGCGCACGAGCGGCGGCCTTTCTGCAGCGCAAGAGCCCGGAGGGGGTCCGCTATGGCGAATTGCTGAGCCGCAACCTGCGCTTTGTTGCGGCACGCGCGCAGCCATTTGCCCAAACACCTGCATATCACAACATGATCTCACTGCTGCCGGGGATTACCGTTGGCGAATGGCGCGACAGCCAAAAAGGGCTGGGCGGGGATGGCCGTTATGCCTATAATATAAACGGCGTTTTCGTGCCGGCGGCGTTGGATGCGGCGGTGCGGCTACGTGCGAGCGGCCTGTTGACGCCTTATGGTGGCGACCTTTCTGATCTGGGCGATCTTTCGACAATGGCGCGGGTCTGGGCGCGCGAGGCACCACGGCTGTTTGAGGTTTCGCTTACAGCCGGCGAGGCGAACGACCGTGTGGCGGCCTTCGCCAAATTGCGCGGCGTACCGCAAATCGCCAGTGCGTCCGCGCCGGTTCGCTTTCATGCGCTTGCGCTCGACGCGCAGGGCGCGCCGGTTCCCGTCCTGCATTCGGACGAAGGTTTCCTGCTGCTGTTCGGAAATCCCGATGCCCGCCAGCTCGATGTCGCGCTGCGTTCGATCATGCAGCCTTATCCGGCGGGATTGGTGACATCTGCCGGGATGCTGGTCGCCAATCCGGCGCTGGCCACGCCCGATCGCTATCCTGTTTTCGACAAGACCCGATATCATGGCGAAGTGACCTGGTCCTGGCAGCAAGGCCTTATGGTTGCCGGGATCAAACGGCAGCTTGGCCGAACCGATCTCCCGGAAGAATCGCGTGCCTTGCTGCGCGTGGCGCAAGCCAAAATCGCCAGCGTCTTGCGATCGACCCACACCATTCGGGGGTCTGAGCTTTGGTCGTGGCACTATAAAGATGGCCGCTATGCAGTCGCGCCCTTTGGCCAGAACAGCGGCGACGAAACCGAGTCAAACTCGGTCCAGCTCTGGAGCACCATCGGGTTGGCGACTGCGTGCACCGAGGTCACAAATTGAGCAATTGCTTTGCGATGATGCCGCGCTGGATTTCGGTTGAGCCGCCGAAGATCGAGCGGGCGCGGCTGTTGAGATACATGGGCATGGCAAGTTCGGCTTCGATCGAGCCGACAGGATCGCCTGCATCCTGGCGGTAAAGCGGGCGATGTGTTTCCAGCGCCAGCCCGTGATGCGGATGGGCATCGACCTTCAAGAGATCGAGTTTTTGTCGAATGTCGGCGGCGACCAGCTTGACAATCGAGGTTTTGCCACCGGGCCGGATGCCTTGGGCCAGTTGCGCCAGCAGCCGAAGCTCAAAGGCTTCGAGCGCTAGGGCCTGCACTTCGAGCGCGCAAAGTTTCTGAACGAATGAGGGTTGATCCAGCAGGGTGCCGCCGCAGCCGTCAGGGCGGCTCTGGGCTAGTTCGCGCAGGCGGCGGAGCTGGGCGATCAGGATCGGGGCAAAGCAGGAGCCGCCACGTTCGTTTTCCAGCAGGAATTTGGCGATTTCCCATCCCTGGCCTTCTGCGCCGACCCGATTTTCCACCGGTACGCGCGCATCGTCGAGGAATACCGCATTGACTTCATGATCGCCGGCAAGCGTCAGGACCGGCCTGACCTCGACCCCCGGCTGATCCATATCGATCAGGAGGAAGCTGATCCCCTGCTGTGGCCGGTCCATCTCCTGCGTACGGGCGAGGCAGAACATCCAGTTGGCGAAATGCGCATGTGTCGTCCACATCTTGCTGCCGTTCACGACATAGTGGTCGCCGCGCAATTCGGCCCGCGTCTTCAGGCTGGCAAGATCGGAACCTGCCCCGGCTTCCGAATAGCCCTGGCACCAATAATGCTCGCCAGAGAGGATGCGCGGCAGGAAATACTCCTTCTGCGCCGCAGTGCCATAGGTGTAGATCACAGGGCCAGCGAGTTTCAGCCCCAGGCCAACCAGGCCGGGAGCGCCCGCAATTGCGCATTCGCGTTCGAAAATATAGCGCTGCACCGGCGTCCAGCCTGGGCCTCCGGCGCTTTCGGGCCATAGATAGCCCGCCCATCCCCGTTCGTTCAGCAGCGCCTGCCAGCCGAGCGCAATATCCTGCTCAACAAAGACCGTTGGCGTTCGCGCCATTGCTTCGCGCAGATAGGGCGTCAGCTGCTCCGCCAGAAAGGCCTGGACGTCCCGCTGAAACGCCTTGTACGCATCGGAGAAACCCATGTCCATCCCG
>JACVCM010000140.1 GCA_016742125.1 Sphingomonadaceae bacterium
AATCCTGGCTCGCCATAGGCCCAGCCGATCCGTTCCGCCGCCAGCCCGGATATGTTTGAAAAAGTGCGAGTGATGATGACATTGTCATGGCGGCGCGCAAGGTCGAACGCGGCGGGGCCATCATCTTCCAGATACTCGCCATAAGCCTGATCGAGTACCAGTACGCAATCCTCCGGTAATCCGGCATGCAGACGCGCAATTTCGCCCTCGTCGGAATAGGTTCCGGTCGGGTTGTTTGGGTTGGCGATAAACACCACGCGCGTCCTGTCCGTGACCAGCGCCAGCAGCGCATCGACATCGGTACCATAGTCCTTGTCGGGTGCGATCACGACGTTCGCAGCGCATTTGCGCGCCGCAATGTCGTAAACCGAAAATCCGTACCGGACATAGATGATTTCGTCGCCAGCGCCGGCATAACCCATGGCAATCAGGTTGAGCAATTCGTCGGAACCGGTCCCACAGACGATTTGTTCGCTTTCCAGATGATAGGCCGCGCCCAACGCCTCGCGCAACGCGTTGCTGGCAGGATCGGGATAGCGAGCCAATGTGGAACGCGCCTCGGCCAATGCGGCAGTGGCGCCGGGGCTGCATCCCAGCGGATTTTCATTTGCCGACAATTTGATGAGCACCCGCCCGTCGTCCGACGTGGCTTTGCCGGGGGTATAGGCGTTGATGGCGTTGATCCAGGGTTTGGCTTGCGGTGCAATCATGGCGGCGGCCATAGACGGGGGGATGGCTTTGTGCAACGGCTACGCCCTGGTCATCGTGAACTTGTTTCAGGATAACAAACTGAAGGTGGTGCGTTATCCTGAAACAAGTTCAGGACGACGAAAGATATTTTGTTGTTTCACCCGTTCGCGCTGATATGGCAAAACAGATGCAAGGGGATGCGCGTTTCGGTCTGGATAGGAAGATACGCCTGCTGGGGCCGGTCAAGCTCGACAGCGGCGCTGAATTTGCGCCCATCGATTTCGCCTATGAGACCTATGGCGCGCTGAACGCGGACAAGAGCAATGCGATCCTGATCTGCCACGCGCTGACGGGCGACCAATATGTGGCCTCGACGCATCCTGTGACCGGCAAGGAGGGATGGTGGACACGGATGGTGGGGTCCGACAAACCGATTGACCCGGCGCGGCACTGCATCATCAGCATCAATGTGATGGGTAGCTGCATGGGCTCGTCCGGCCCTGCCAGCATCGACCCGTCTACAGGTAGCGCTTATGGCATGGATTTTCCCGTCATCACCATTGCCGACATGGTCCGCGCGCAGGCGATCTTGCTGGACCATCTCGGCGTAGAAACACTGGCCGCAGTCGTCGGCGGGTCGATGGGCGGAATGCAGGCGTTGAGCTGGGCAGCGCTCTATCCCGATCGCGTGCGCTCGGCGGTCGTGATTGCTTCAACCGCACGGCATTCGGCACAGAATAT
This sequence comes from Sphingomonadaceae bacterium, assembly GCA_016742125.1. Classification (GTDB taxonomy): domain Bacteria; phylum Pseudomonadota; class Alphaproteobacteria; order Sphingomonadales; family Sphingomonadaceae; genus Sphingorhabdus_B. Next base: position 1,432 of record JACVCM010000140.1, read on the forward strand.
CGCCTTTCACGAAGTCGGGAGGCAAGCGATCATGGCCGACCCGCGCTGGAACAATGGCGCTTATTACGGGCGCGAGGCACCGGCATCGGGGCTGGCGGTCGCACGGATGGCGGCGCATATCACCTATTTGTCCGAAGCAGGCCTCACCGAGAAATTCGGGCGGCGGTTGCAGAATCGTGACGCAAAAAGCTTCGGTTTCGATGCCGATTTCCAGGTCGAAAGCTATTTGCGCTATCAAGGGTTGAGCTTTGTCGACCGCTTCGACGCCAACAGCTATCTCTACATCACCCGCGCAATGGACTATTTCGACCTTGCCGAGGCGCATGGCGGCGTACTGGCGAAAGCCTTTGCCGAAACCAGGGCGCGTTTTTGCCTGATCAGCTTCGACAGCGACTGGCTCTACCCGACATCCGAATCCCGGCGCATCGTGCATGCGCTCAATGCGGCGGGCGCGGCGGCGAGCTTTGTCGAACTGTCGAGCCCGTTCGGCCATGACAGCTTTTTGCTGGACGCGCCGGAGATGAACCGGATTGTCGACGGGTTTTTGAAAGCGGGGGGCACATAATGGTTCACGCGGAGACGCGGAGACGCAGAGGATTTCTGATGCGCGCCAGCGCGATGAATTCAAGATGCTCGCATGAAGGCACGAAGGCACGAAGAGTGCGCACCATTCTTTGTGCCTTTGTGCCTTCGTGCGAAAAAATTTACTGGCGCTGCGCGCAAGTCAGTGACGGGATCCTCCGCGTCTTCGCGTCTCCGCGTGAACAAAAATTTCGGATGTTGGAATGACCGCCCTCCGTCCCGATCTTGCAATTATCGCCCGGAACGTCCGCGCCGGATCGCGCATCCTCGATGTCGGATGCGGCGACGGGCAATTGATGGCGGCGCTGCGCGATCATAAACAGGTGGACGCGCGCGGGCTGGAACTCGATGCACGCGATGTCGCGACGGCGGTCGCACGCGGGCTTTCGGTGGCGCAGGGCGATGCCGATACCGACTTGGCCGATTATCTCGACAACAGTTTCGATTATGCGATATTGAGCCAGACGTTGCAGACCACGAAGCGCCCCGATCTGGTGCTCGACCATCTCCTGCGCATCGGGCGCGAGGCGTTTGTATCTTTCCCCAATTTTGCGCAATGGCGCATTCGCTTTGCGCATGTGTTCGGTGGCAGGATGCCGGTGACCGAGCAGCTGCCGCACCGCTGGTACGACACGCCGAACATCCATCATGTGACGGTCGATGATTTCCGCAGCTTCCTGAAAGAGCGCGCTGTGGTGATCGAGGGGCAATGGTTCCTGTCCGGCGGCAAGCCGCGCAAAGAGGGGATGGCCAACCTTCTCGCCGAGCATGCGGTGTTTTTGCTGCGTCGGTAATTTGACGGTTGGAATATTGACGGTTAGCAGCCTTAGCACAAACATCTGAAAAATAACTATATAGCTCAAATTGGCATGGCCGTTGCTGTGCTTCCTTCGACGCGCCCGATGGCGCATGATGAAAGGAAGCGGCCATGCCGTCCATGGATAGTCTTTTTGGCGTTCACGCAACCGCGCTGAAATTGCGCGAGCAGCGCATGTCGATGCTCGCGTCGAACATCGCCAATGCAGCGACGCCCGGGTACAAGGCGCGCGATCTGGATTTTTCCTCTGCGCTGAAGATGGCCGAGGGCGGCAGCTCGCCAGAGGCCGCGATCCGTTACCGCATGCCGATCCAGCCTTCATTGGACGGTAACACGGTGGAGCTTGCCACCGAGCAGACCGCCTTTGCCGAGAACGCCCTCGCCTACCGCTCCAGCCTGTCATTCCTCAACGGCCGTATCGACACGCTGACCCGCGCGCTGAAGGGAGAATGAGCATGGCAAACAATCTTTCGATTTTCGATATCAGCGGCCGTGCAATGGCAGCGCAGCTGGTCCGGCTCAACACCACCGCCTCCAACCTCGCCAATGCTGGCACCATATCGGGTAGCGAAGGCACCGCTTTTCGCGCGATGAAGCCCGTGTTCCGCACGGTAATGGGCGAAGCGGGCAAAGCAACCGTGAAGGTCGACCGCATTGATACCGCCACCACCGTACCGGTCAAACGCTACGAGCCCAACCACCCGCTCGCCGACAAGGACGGCAATATATGGGAAGCTGCGGTCGATAGCGCCGCGGAGATGGTCGAAATGCTCGAAACCAGCCGCCAATATCAGAACAATGTTCAGGTGCTCAGCACAGCCAAGGGCCTGATCAGCGAAACCCTCAGATTAGGACAATAAGATGACCAGCCTATCCGCCGTCAATTCGCACAACCTGCCCGTGCTTTCCAAGGACATGGCACAGAAGCAGTTGGGACAGACCGATTTCCTGCGCCTGATGACCACGCAGCTGAAGGAACAGGACCCGTTCAACCCGGTCGATAATCAGGCGATGGTTGCGCAGATGGCGCAGTTTTCGTCTGTCGCCGGGATTTCGGAGATGAATGCCTCGCTGCGCGGAATTGCCGAACAGATTTCGGCCCAGACAGCCTTGCTGGCGGACATCAAATCCGCGTCCACAGGAGTATAGTCCATGTCATTCTACACGTCATTGTCGGGCCTCAAAGGTGCACAGACCGATCTGTCGGTCATCTCGAACAACCTCGCCAATGTCGGCAGCACCGGGTTCAAACGCAGCCGGGCGCAATTCGGTGACCTGTTCGCGAGCGCACCGACGCAAACCACCAAGATGATTGCAGGGCAAGGCACGCGGCTCAACGCAGTGGTCCAGCAATTCACGCAAGGCACGCTGGAGGCATCGGACAAGACGCTGGACCTCGCGATTGCTGGCGAAGGCTTTTTCGTGACGCAGGGCGACCCGCCCCGTGCCGCCGTGACCTATACGCGCAATGGCGCATTTCAGGTCAACGCCAACCGGCAGGTGGTCGATACCATCGGCTCGACGCTGCAATTGCTGCCGGTCGACGCCAGTGGCAATGTGACCTCGACCGCATTGTCGAGTGCATTCGATTTCGTGCTTCCTGCGGCTTCGCCCGCCGATCCGACGGTGGCGCTGGTCAATGTCTCGGTCGGCATCGACGGGTTGGTCACCGCAACCTATGCCGACGGTTCGGACGAAGTGCTGGGCAAGGTCGCCATGGCCAGCTTCACCGCGCAGGAAGGGCTTCGTCCCGTCGGCGACAGCCACTGGCAATCGACCGGTGACAGCGGGCCTCCTGCTATCGACGCCGCGACCAACGGGCCGCTCGGCACCATCCGCTCCGGCGCGCTCGAACGTGCCAATGTCGATGTGACCGAGGAACTTGTCGCGCTGATTTCGGCGCAGCGCAATTTCCAGGCGAATGCCAAGGCAATCGAAACCGCGTCGAACATGACGCAGGCGATTGTGAGCATCCGGTAATGACCCGCGTCCCAATCATCGTCATCCCGAACTCGTTTCGGGATAACGCGCGAGGGTGGTTCGTTATCCCGAAACAAGTTCGGGATGACGAAGGGGGGCGTTGATGGACCGCCTGATCTACACCAGCCTTACCGCGATGCGGGGTTCGATGGCGCGGCAGACCGCCCTTGCCAACAACCTTGCCA
>JACVCM010000039.1:0-25880 GCA_016742125.1 Sphingomonadaceae bacterium
GCACGCGTGGAGATGTTCGGGTTGTCCGCGTTGGTCTTTTCCTGGCGTGTGTGTGCCCCCGTGTTCATGGGCTACGTCCTTCCCTGGGGCCAGATGAGCTTCTGGGGCGCACAGGTCATCACCGGGTTCTTCTCCGCCATACCCGTTGTCGGCGAACCCTTACGCCAATGGCTGCTCGGTGGATTTGCGCCCGATCAGGCTGCGCTGAACCGCTTCTTCTCCCTACATTATCTTCTACCGTTCGTGATTGCCGGCGTCATCATTCTGCACGTCTGGGCGCTGCATATTCCGGGATCTTCCAACCCGACCGGCGTTAGCGTAAAGGGTCAGCAAGATACCGTGCCATTCCATCCTTATTACACTGCGAAGGACGGGTTCGGCCTTGGCGTGTTCCTGATTATCTTTGTCGCGGTCACTTTCTTCGCGCCGAACATGCTGGGCCATCCGGACAATTATATCCCGGCAAACCCATTGTCGACGCCTGCGCATATCGTGCCTGAATGGTATTATCTGCCCTTCTACGCAATCCTGAAGGCGTTCACCGTGAACTTCGGTATACCCTTTACAGGCATCGTCCTCATCGAAGCGAAGCTGATGGGTGTGCTTGCCATGTTTGGTTCGATCCTGTTGCTGTTCTTCCTGCCGTGGCTGGATACATCGCCGGTTCGTTCGGGACATTACCGGCCGCTTTTCCGCCGGTTCTTCTGGTTCGGGCTTATCCCCTGCGTCATCGTCCTGGGCATTTGCGGTGCGATGCCGGCCTATACCCAGTGGGTCGTTTTGAGCCAGATTGCAGCCTGCTATTATTTCGCCCATTTCTTGATCATTCTGCCGATCGTCTCGCGCATAGAACGGCCGCTTCCGCTGCCGAATTCGATTACCGAGGCGGTGACCGGCAAGCCGCTCGACGTAGCGACCGCGTAAAACAGGGAAAGCACACATCATGGTTCGTCTAATTGCTTTTTTGGTGGGCGTGTTTTTCAGCGGCATGCTGCTGCTCGGCCTTGCCGACACCGTCATCGGTGCGATCAAGGAACCTGCGGAGCCGACCGCCGAGCATGAATTTCACAAAAAACCTCTGGCAGAGAAATTCACCTTCGACGGTCCTTTCGGAAAATATGACAAGGGCCAGCTGCAGCGCGGGCTGAAGGTATATTCCGAGGTTTGTGCCGCATGTCACAGCATGAAGCTCGTGGCGTTCCGCGATTTTGCCGCGCTCGGCTACAATGAGGACGAGGTCAAGGCGATTGCCAAAGGCTGGAAAATCGAAGTGCCCACAATCAACCCGGACACCGGTGAACCTGCAACTCGCCCGGGCATTCCAGCCGACAAGTTGCCGTCGCCATTCGCCAACGACGTTGCCGCGCGTGCCGCAAACAACAACGCCCTTCCGCCAGACCTTTCGCTGATGGCCAAGGCCCGCGCCAATGGCCCCGCGTACATCTACTCGCTGCTGACCGGCTATGAAGAGACGCAGCCCGCCGAATTGCTCAAGCAATTCCCGGATGCGGCGACGCCAGCGGGCCTGTACTACAATCCCTATTTTGCCAACCTCAACATCGCTATGGCGCCGCCGCTCAACAGCGACGATCAAGTGACCTACGACGACGGTACCAAGGCGACCAAGGCCCAAATGGCCAAGGACGTGGCCGCATTCCTGACATGGGCTGCAGAGCCGAAGATGGAAAACCGCAAAAGTGCCGGCTGGGCTGCCCTTGGCTTCCTTCTGATCTTCACGGTGCTGACGTGGATGTCCTACAAGGCCATCTGGGCTGACAAGAAACATTGATTGCTTCACTCGACACAAAGAGGAAACGGGCCGCTTTTGCGGCCCTTTCTTTTTCAATCGAGACGTTGACGCACCTTTCGCTTGGTGGCAATAGCGGCGGCGTTCGCGATGAGCGGGTATAGCATAGTGGTAATGCTCTAGCCTTCCAAGCTAGCTAGAGGGGTTCGATTCCCCTTACCCGCTCCAAAACTTTCACCGCGGTGAACGCGGAACCTTTTTGATACAATTTGCGACAAAGCAGCCTTTGCGCTGACAAATCCGTGCGACATATTATTCCCATAAGCTTTCCATCCGGCACCCCCGCCGGTCGACAGATACAGGGATAAGAACATGACCAAAGCGAAAATCATGGCCGGTCTGCTTGCAGTTGCGGGCGTATCGGCCGGGCTTTATGCCGCACCTGGAATGAAAGCCGACGCAGATGGTAACAAGATTGTTACCAATGCCGAAGCTATGGCAGCAGCCGATGCACGATTTGCAAAGATGGACACCAATTCGGACGGCGTGCTGAATCAAGTCGACAAAGCTGCGAAAATCAAATTGCGCTTTGCCGAAATCGATACCGACAAGAATGGCGCGATTAGCGAAGCTGAATTTGTCGCAGCCCATGAAGCGCGGGCCGACAAGCGCGAAGACCGTCGCGAAAAGCGTATTGGACGTAGTGGATCTGAAGGTGAGATGGGTCGCCATGGCGGCGGCATGAGGATGATGGCCATGGCCGACACAAATGGCGACAAGGCCATTTCCCAGAGCGAATTCCGCGCAGCTGCAGAGGCCCGGTTTGCCAGGGTTGACACCAATGGTGATGGAACAATATCGCCTGAAGAGCGTAAAATACAGCGTGGCAAGTGGGGTGAACGCAATGGTTCATCTCCCCCTGTGACACCCGACGCAGGCTAACGAGCTTTGCTGGCGCGGTCTTTTCCCCTCCCCTTTGAGACCGTGTCGAAACTGGGCCGGAGGAGTTTCCCCTCCCTTCTCCTCCGGCCTTTTTCTTGCTTGTGAAGCAATTTTTGCAGAAGAGCAGATATGAACAAGTCGCGGCCTCACCTTTTGCTTGTCGATGACGAAGCTTCAATCCGCGACCCCCTGAGCAAATATCTGGACCGGCAGGGATTTCGCGTCAGCGATGCTGCGGATGCGTCGACTGCACGCTCCATATTGCTATCCTATGATATCGATCTGGTTCTTCTCGACATCATGATGCCGGGGGAGGATGGCCTGAGCCTGTGCCGCCATATTTCGGCAAATAATGGGCCCCCGGTCATATTGCTGACAGCCCGGTCCGAGGAAACGGACCGCATCATTGGTCTTGAAATCGGCGCGGACGATTATGTGGTTAAGCCGTTCTCTCCGCGCGAGCTGGTTGCACGCGTCAAGGTTGTGCTCCGTCGAGTTTCATCCGGTGCTCCAAAGAGTGACAAGATGGGAGAAAGCTACATCTTTGCGGGTTGGACGCTGAACAGCGCAGAACAGACCTTGCATGACCCGGACGGTGTCCTCGTTCCGCTGTCGTCTGGCGAACACAGGATGCTTGAAGCACTGGTAACGCGCGCGGGTCAGGTGTTGACGCGGGATCAGTTGCTTGACCTGACGCGGGGTCGTGAGGGCGGCCCCTTCGATCGGGCGATTGACAATCAGGTTAGCCGGCTGCGACGCAAGATCGAGGCCGACGCAAAGGACCCACAGCATATCAAGACTATCTGGGGGGGCGGCTATCGCTTTTCCACCGAGGTTAAGCGGCTATGAAAGGCTTTGGGGGCATCCGTATCTGGCCGCGAAGCCTTTATGCGCAGATCTTGCTCGTTGCCGCATCAGCGTTGCTGGTGGCGCAGGGTATCAATAGCGCATGGTTGCTAGCAGGAACGCGCAATCGCGCCATTGCGGAAACGTCGGCGATGGTCGTCAGCCGGGTTGCCAACCAGATTGAACGCCAGCAAGCGACGGGGACTCCGGTCGGCGCCGCCGATTGGTGGGGCGCCCGTCAACAACGCGGTTCGGAAAGACAACGTCGGCGTCCACCTGCCGTGGCAATCTCTCTGGGCGCGACGCCAGTCCAAATCGTGCGTGCAGAAGTGCAGGATGACCTGTCCGAACGGGCACAGGAATTTCTTCGCCAGAGCGGTATCGATCTTTCCGGCATCCGCATCTCTGTTGTGTCGGTCAATTTGTTACCGCGTGCACTTCGCGATCCCCAGTTACAGCGGTGGCAGGCCGCCCGGTTTCGAAACCCGGACAGGCCTTTGCCGCACAAAGCAGTGCTGTTGTCGGCACGTCTGCCAGACGGCCAATGGGTAAATGCCGCAGGTCTGGTGCGCCCCAATGAAAATGCTTCCCTTTTTGCATTGTTGTTGCAGACGTTCACATTGTTCATTGCGGTCATGATTCCGCTTGCACTGGTTGCGCACCGCATTGCGAAGCCGCTTTCGAAACTGACTGATCGGGTGCAACAAGTGGGTTTGGCAGGCGAAATCGAGCCGCTAACGGCCCAAGGGCCCGAAGACGTGAAGCATTTGATTGATGCGTTCAATGCGATGCATTCGCGCGTGTCCAACTTGCTGGGTGAAAAAGATGTCATGCTCGGCGCTATCGGACATGATCTCAAAACTCCCCTTGCCGCCCTGCGTGTTCGCATAGAGTCGGTTGAGGATGATGATGAGCGCGAGAAAATGGCAGCCACGATCGATGAGATGGTCACCATCCTCGACGACATACTGACGCTGGCGCGCCTGGGAAAATCGGGAGAGGCGTTACAGTCGGTCGACATCGGCGCATTGGTGGAATCGGTGTCAGATGAATATGAAGCGGCGACCTTTGACGCGAGTGGCATTCGGGTGATTGCCAATGTGCGTCCCGTTCTGCTGCGCCGGGCGTTACGCAACATCGTCGGAAACGCCATTACCTACGGCCAGGTTGCCAATGTCGCTATTGCCGAGGCGCCCGGTCATGTCGAAATCATCGTCGACGATAGGGGCCCGGGCATCGATCCCGACATGATCGAAAGCATGTTCGAACCTTTCACCCGTGCCGAGAAATCGCGCAGTCGCGCAACGGGCGGATCGGGCCTTGGTCTGACAATCGCCCGCGCCATAACCCGCGCGCACGGCGGAGACGTCATCCTGCAAAATCGCAGTACCGGCGGGCTTCGGGCAATATTGTCGTTTCGAAGATAACAAACCGGCCCCCGGAAGCGTGGATGTGGGACCGCATCCGGAGGCCGATGTCTTCGAGCCTAGCGGATCGTACCGCCAACCTCTGCAAACCGCGCAGACTGCCATTTCAGATGGACCAGTATCGCAGCTTTCGCTGCTCAAGAAAGGCGGTCCAGCCGGTCTGGTTATGAGAACGACCGGAGTTGGCAGTTATTTAGCCGGTTGGCTGTGCTTTCCAGGTTCCGCTGTTTTGAAACTCTGGCCTGATATCCGTTGCCTGTGGCAACCGCTGACCACCGTAGGCCGCGTCGCCACCAGCCTTGCGCGCTTCGCGAGAATAGTCCGGTGTGGAATAGCTAATGGCAGCGCGCTGGCGCACAGGCGCGATGTCGACATAGGGTGAAGGTAGCGCAATGGCCGAAGCGGCGCGTGCTTCCTCCTCCGCCTTCAATCGCGCGGCAGCGAATTCTTTCTCATAGCGCTGCTGGAGCTGGATAGGATCTAGATTGTCAGCGGGTAACGGTGTCCACACCCTGGCTTTCGGTCCCGGAAACGGCTCACGCCCGGCGTAGCTGCGGAAAAAAGCCGACGGTCGTCCGGCGCTGCCCTTCCAGCTGTAAAACCGGTGAGCGCCGATTGTCCCGATGAAATTCAAACTGGGTGCCCAATAGGGATAGACATAGGTTGCATGATAATGCGTCGCCATCCCCACGGGTGCGTACACCGATCCCGCCAAAGCCTGGGCCGCAACCCTTTGCGCCCGAAGCCATGATGCGCGGGCCGGAATACGGGCCATCGAGCCGTCGCAGCTATAGCTAAACTGGCAGCCCGTCGCGCGTTCGGAGCCCTGATAAATCACGCCGCAAACGCTGTTGGGATAGGTGGGATGCCGCATCCGGTTCAGGATCACCTGCGCCACTGCGCGCTGCCCTGCGTCCGGCTCATTGGCGGCTTCATAATAGATCGCGTCAGTCAGGCATTTTAGCGCGCGGCTGTGTTCGACCGTGCCAGCGCGCATTGCGAAAGGGCGGGCCGCAGCTCCGACCGATTCACCGACCAGAGCTGCCAGATCTCCTTGGCCAGGTTCGACCGTGACGGGCGGAATCGTATAGTTCTGATCGAGATAGAAAAATGCGGAGCCGGGGAAATTTTCGCTAGGATATTCGGCATCCCACTTCAACATGCTGCTAGCGGGTTTAACATCGCCTTTGCCGAAGGGAGCAATTTGTGCAACCGAGGGCGCAATGGCCAACAACGCAAAGGCAAGCAGTACCAGAATGATCTCGCGCGTCCCGATAAGGCGCGGCCGGGCCGGTTTGCGGTCGGACCGTGTCCTCGGCGTCATCGCTTCATTGATATTCTCGTGTATCATCGCGCGCTTTGCAGGGAATCCCATGACTACATGAAACGCCCCGATACACTAAAGTTATACCACCCGCGCCGCCGATTTTCGGCATGTGCCAGCTTGGGACGGCGTACCGATCGAATGTTAAAAACTACAAATTTCAATGTTATTACAGTAGATTATGGATGTATCCGGACCACCATTTTTGGCGCGAGTGAACGGAAGCAGTCCACCGATCTGAATAACTTTGGTTAACCACAAGGATGCCCATGCGAATTGCCTTGTACCAACCCGATATCGCCGGAAATGTGGGGGCGGTTTTGCGCACGGCCGCCTGCCTCGCAGTGCCCTGCGACATCATCGAACCATGTGGTTTTGCCTTTTCCGAGCGCGCGCTGAAAAGGTCTGGAATGGATTATGCTGCACAGGCAGATATTCGTCGACACGCGGATTGGGCATCGTTTCTCGCGTCCCTGAAAAAGGAGCGTATCGTGCTGATGTCCAGCAAGGCATCGACGCCCTTGCCGCGTTTCACGTTTCGGCCGGACGATGTGATATTGATGGGATCTGAAAGCAGCGGCGCTCCGGTCGAGGTGCACGAGCGCGCCGATGCCCGGGTGTATATTCCGATGGCGCCTGGATTTCGGTCCTTGAACATTTCGGTCTCGGCTGGCATCGCGTTGGCAGAGGGGTTAAGACAGACCCAGCAATTTCCGGGAGTAACCATGTGACCCTGTCCCTCGACACACGCCAGCAGGCAGCTCGCGAGTGGTTTGAATCATTGCGAGACCAAATTTGTTCTGCGTTCGAAGCGATAGAGCGTGAGGCAGGTTCAGACGCATCGTTTGACTATCTGCCATGGGACCGACTAGACCACGACGGGTCGCCGGGTGGTGGCGGTGTTCGCGGTGTGATGAAAGGCAAGGTTTTCGAAAAGGTTGGCGTCAATGTTTCGACGGTCGGCGGAAGCTTCAACCCCGAATTTGCCAAGACAATCCACGGCGCAGCCGAAGACCCCAATTTCTTTGCAACGGGGATCAGCCTGGTTGCACATATGGCCAATCCACATGTGCCCGCTGTCCACATGAATACACGCTATCTGGTCACAACGAAAAGCTGGTTTGGCGGCGGCGCAGATTTGAACCCGCCCATTCCCTATGAAGAGGACACGGCTGACTTCCATGCCTGCCTGCGCGCTGCATGTGCACCTTATGGACCCGACGTCTACGAACGTTACCGGGCATGGGCGGAAGAGTACTTCTGGATACCGCATCGCGGCGTCCACCGCGGCGTCGGCGGTATTTTCTACGACCATCTGGAAAACAGCAGCGATGTTATATTCGAACAGAATTTTGCACTGACACGAAGCGTGGGGGAAGCCTTTCTCGAAATCTTCCCCAAGCTGGTGCGCCGGAGGATGAACCAGCCCTTCACCGAGGAGGAAAAACAGGCGCAGCGGCGCTGGCGCGGGCTCTATGCGGAATTCAATCTGGTCTATGACCGCGGGACCACATTCGGTCTGAAAACCGGTGGCAATGTCGACGCCATCCTTATGAGTCTGCCTCCGGAAGTCGTTTGGGACTGAGCTTTCATGCCTATTGCCCCGATAACCAGAGGAGAGATCGGCACGATCGTCACCTTGCTTGAAATGAACGCCCGACCGGCGTTACGTGCGATGCCGGCGTCGGAATTGAGACTGAAAAGATGGGTTTTGCCCACGGCGGAAAAGTACCGGCAGCTATTCCGTCGGGTTGGCGAACCGTGGCTCTGGTTCTCACGGCTCGAACTTACCGATGCCGAATTAATTGGGGTAATTCAGCGACCTGTAACGCAAATTTTTGCGGTCGAGGACAAAACGGGTATCGAGGTAGGAATGCTTGAAATTGCGCACCCCGAACCCGATTGGTGCTCGCTGGATTTCATAGGACTGATCCCGGAACTGTCCGGCAAAGGGCATGGCAAATGGTTGATGGCGCAGGCGATGGCGCTGGCGTGGCGACCCGGGGTAAAGCAGGTACGCGTACATACCTGCACGCTCGACCACCCGGGCGCGCTCAGCTTTTACGTTCGCGAAGGTTTCAGTGCCGTTGACCGGGCCATCGAAACCTTTCCCGACCCGCGCCTCACAGGCCTCCTCCCACGCCATGCAGCTCCACAAATTCCGCTCATCACATGAATATCGATTGGGAAATCTCCGAAGGATTGACGCCGTATCAGGACGCAGTTGCCCGGATGGAAAAGTTACAAACCGCGATCCGCGATGATGGGGCACGCGAACTCATCTGGCTGCTCGAGCACCCCCCGCTTTACACCGGCGGCACCAGTGCCGACCCTGCCGAGCTGCTCAGCCGGCGGTTTCCGGTTTACGATACCGGCCGTGGGGGGCGGTATACCTATCATGGCCCGGGTCAGCGGGTAGGCTATGTTATGCTCGACCTTGCCAAACGCTGTAAGGATGTCCGCTGCTATGTCCACGCGCTTGAGGGCTGGGTTATCGATGCACTCTCCCGCTTCGGGGTCGAGGCGCGCCGCGCAGACGGGCGGATAGGCATCTGGTGCGATACCAGGGAAGGTCGGGAAGCAAAAATCGGCGCCATTGGCGTGCGTATCCGGCGCTGGGTCACAATGCATGGCTTTGCGGTCAACATATCGCCCGACCTGACGCATTTCGGGGGCATTGTGCCATGCGGTATCGCTGAATATCCGGTCACCAGCCTGGCCGATCTCGGCATCGACACCACGCTCCTTGATTTCGACAAGGCGCTCGCAGCGACGTTACCCGACTTCCTCAACAGCCTTGCCAAAGCAGGCGGAGATTGTACGGTCGCAGTCGATTAGTTGTTCGGAGGAAAAATGCGTTACGCACCCCTAGCCCTTGCCCTGTTCGCCCTGACGGCCTGCGGCGGTAACAAGGAAGACAATCAGGTCACCGAGACCCGCATGGACGACCTCGACAGCCTTGAAGGCACGATCAGTGACGATATGATCAACACCGACGATACAACGGACGAGGCGCCGCTAGAGGCCGCGCCATCCATGGAGGCCAAGTCGGCAGCGAAGGGCGAGGACAAAGCAGCGGGCGAACCTGAAAATGCTGAACCCGCCAAGACGGAAGACAAAGCCGCCGCAGAATGAAGCTTGCCGAGCAATTGAAGTTGCCTTGCGGCGCGATATTGAAGAACCGCATCGCCAAAGCCGCAATGACGGAAGGTCTGGCCGACATTCATGGCAGACCGACCGCCGAACTGGACAAGCTTTACGGCCTGTGGGCCGACGGCGGGGCCGGGCTGCTACTTTCAGGCAATGTCCAGATCGACGCCGATCATCTGGAACGGCCGGGGAATGTCATCATCGACCGCCAGCCCGATGACGAGATGCGCGCCGCTCTTCAGCGCTGGACGGCGGTTGCAACGCGCGGCGGGACACATTTCTGGGCACAGATCAGCCATGCAGGACGGCAGACGATGAAGGCGGTCAACCCACGGCCGAAGGCACCATCAGCCGCCAAGCTCGGGCTGCCGGGCGGGCAGTTCGGGACGCCGATTGCGCTGACCGAAGACGAAATCCTGAACCTTGTGGGTCGTTTCGGGCAGGCCGCGAAAACATGCCAGGATTGCGGGTTTACCGGTGTCCAGATCCATGCAGCGCATGGCTATTTGATCTCCCAATTCCTGAGTCCGCGCAGCAATCAGCGCGAGGATCGGTGGGGCGGCAGCCTTGAAAACCGTGCACGATTTTTGATGTTCACCGTCAACACCATTCGCCAACTTGTTGGTCCTGAATTCCCGGTCGCGGTCAAGCTCAACAGTGCGGATTTCCAGCGTGGCGGCTTTGCGTTCGAAGACAGCCTGCACGTGGCCCGGTGGTTGCAGGATGGCGGCGTCGATCTGATCGAGATTTCCGGCGGCACATATGAGCAGCCTAAGCTGCTTGGCATCGAAGGCCTGGAGGCTGAAGAAGATCAGAATGTTTCGCTGTCAACCTTGGCACGAGAGGCCTATTTCGTGGATTTCGCCAAGGCGATGAAGGCCGAGATCACCATTCCTATCATGGTTACGGGCGGATTTCGCACTGCGTCCGCCATGGAGCAGGCCCTTAAATCGGGGGCGGCCGACGTCATCGGATTGGGGAGACCGATGTGCGTGATGCCGGAGGCCCCCAAACGCCTGCTTGGCGGCATGGCAATGTTGCCGCGTACCGAGAACCAGCTGAAACTGTTCCCCGAATGGCTGGCTGGCCTCCGCAAACTGAAGTTGATGCGCGGACTGGAAGGCTTTGCCGTACAATATTGGTTTTACAGCCAGCTATATGCGCTGGGTCGGACAGGCAGGACGAGGCTCGATATGACAGTGTTCACGGCCATGCGGGAGGTCGAAGCCTACCAGAAACATTGGCTGAAAGAGCGTCGCAGCACCTAGCCCCTCTCCCTTTGGGAGAGCCGCACTTAGTCTCCCTCGCCGGGCTCCGCGCTGAAATATTTGTCGAACTTGCCTTCCTCGCCCTTATGCTCGTCCGCATCGGCAGGCGGTTCGCGGCTGCTGGTAATGTTCGGCCATTCGGCGCTGTAGGTCGCGTTCAGCTCGAGCCATTGCTCCAGTCCGCTTTCGGTGTCAGGCAGAATTGCCTCGGCGGGACATTCAGGTTCGCACACACCGCAATCGATGCACTCATTAGGGTTGATGACGAGCATATTCTCGCCTTCGTAGAAGCAATCCACCGGGCAGACTTCGACACAGTCCATATATTTGCAGCGGATGCAGGCATCGGTCACTACATAAGTCATTGGCAACTCACTCCCCAATCGCCCGCCCAAAAACCGTTACAGTGCGGTGCAGATGTGTCTGCCTATTGGCAGTGCGGTAGCCAAGTCAACGGGGGATTATGGCTGTAGCGCAATTTTTATTCGAGCAGTTGATAGCAAAGCTGCGCCTCGGCGGCAGGACCCCGACGCTTTGGCATGGCGAGCAGTTTAAGCGTCAGGACAGTCTGCCCCCTGGGCAGCGTTATGATGTCCCCTACCGCGACTGCAGCACTGCCTTTTTCAATACGTCGGCCGTTGACGCGTATGTGCCCGGCCTCGGCCCATCCTTGTGCGAGGGTTCGACTTTTGGCGACGCGCAGGAAAAAGAGCAGTTTGTCGATACGCAATGCTACAGTTTCAAACCCTTTAGCGCCGCCAGTTGCAGCGCAAGTTCCGATGGCGGCGACGTTGGTTTGGGCGGAGATGGCGTGCGGTCGGGCTTCCCTTTCGGCTTCGCCCGCTCTGGCCGCGCGCGTGGCTGGCGCTGTTCGGTCCGCCGCGCCTTGGGCAGACCGATCCAGCGCCAATGGGTCAGAACGACGGGTTGGGGCGGAGCAGATTCTGCTGGATCGGGCGTTTCAGACACAGCTTCTTCCTTTGACACTTCGGCCGTTTCGGCAGCGGCTTCATCGACCACCGCCTCCTCAGCATTCTCAACCGGCGCGTCCGCAGGCCGGAAGCCGGCATGGGTCATCAGCGCGTTAAGCCCTGCTCCGCTAATCCCAAGCGAGGCAGCAAAGGCCATGTCCATGCCGAACAGATTACTCTGGCCCCGCGCCTCATGCGCTTTCTTGATGACCCGCTCGGCGAGATCGATCCGGACATATTCCTCACCGATGCGGCGATAGCCTGCGTTGCGCGCTTCGCCGGGATGGGCAAAACTCCAGTCTTTCAAGTGCACGGCACTTTCCGGGGGAAGCTGCGGCATAACCCTGCCGTCGCGGGCCGCAAATAATGCTGCGCGCCATTTGGCGGCGGCCGGCTTCAGCGCGGCATGATGATAGATGTCGAGTGCCCCAAATACGATGCCGCCCTTTCGCGCTGCCCCGCGGGCTTCCTTCGGCAGAGCTGCGATTGCATCGGCGAGATAGTGCCTGCCGGCAATCCCACCTTCGTCGGCCAAACGCACCGCGAGTGCCCGGACATTGCCATCGATGTCAGGCTGTTGCGCCAATTCCTGCAAGCCGACAATGCCGCCCATGGCTTTAGCCCGCTGCGTCTCGATCCAGCTTTCGGCGCGCGTAACAATTTCCCGCAGCGCATCGCCTTCAAGGCCTGCCACCGCCTTTACAGGCGTGAAGGTCGGTTGCATCAGGCTGCGTCCCTTGGTGAGTACGCCGAGCAGTTCGTCCTTCCAGAAGATCGCGGGTCTGCCCTCGCCATCCGGTCCAAGCGAAAATTCGCTATCGTCCGCCATTGCCACTTCCCTCGCCTTTTGTCTCAAATGCGCTGCCAAATGTCTTTCGGCCGCCGCCAGTAGCAGTTTACGGTCACCCGCTTTAGCCGCAGGGTCAACCCGAAACGCAAAGCCCTGTAAAGTGCCAATATCCTCGCCATCTACAAGAACGCGTTTGTCAACGCCGATTTCAACCGGCAACAAGCCGGTGTCTGCGGCGCCTTTTCGCAGCAACATCGATGTCCGTTTGTCGACAAAGCGCTGGCGCAACGCGCCGTGCAACGCTTCTGACAGTTTTTCCTCCAACCCCCTCGCACGCTCGGCCATGGCCGCGGGATCGGCCAGCCAATCGCCCCGATGGGCAACATATGTCCAGGTCCGCACCGCAGCGATGCGCGCCGAAAGCGTATCGACATCGCCCTGTATGCTATCAAGTCGTGCCAATTCGCTGGCATAGAGCGAGTGCGGGATGACCCGTTCGCCCTGCCCGAGATGCTGCCAGAGCGAGGCAACAAAGCGGCTGTGATGCTCCTCACCCATCTGGCGGAAATCGGGCAGGCTTGTAACCTGCCAAAGGCGCGCGACATCTACAGGATGACGGATGAGCGCGGTGACGTCCGGCATGTCAGCCAGCCGCTTCAAAACCGCCAAATCGATCACTTTGGGTGCCGGCAAAAGACCCGGACTTTCGGGTTTGGATTCGAGATCGGCGATCAATGTGGCAAGGCTGTCGAAACGCGGCTCTGCCTCCCGCCAGTACAGCCAGTCAAGCTTTGGAAAGTCGTGATTCTCAATGGCCAGCACTTCTTCGGGCGTAAACTCGCTCCCCTCACCCGCCAGTGTGCCGAAGCTGCCATCGCGCTGATGCCGTCCCGCGCGCCCGGCAATCTGCGCCATTTCCGCAACCGTCAGCCGTCGTCGGCGTGCGCCGTCGAATTTCGACAGGCTGGCAAATGCAACATGTGCGACGTCGAGGTTCAGCCCCATGCCGATGGCGTCGGTCGCGACCAGATAATCCACCTCCCCCGACTGGAACATGTCGACCTGCGCGTTGCGGGTGCGGGGCGACAACGCACCCATCACGACCGCCGCCCCTCCGCGCATCCGGCGCAGCGTCTCGGCGACTGCATAAACCTGCTCGATAGAAAAGGCGACGATGGCCGAGCGTTTCGGCAGCCGGGACAGCTTCTTTGTACCGGCATAGCTCAACGTCTAAAAGCGTGGCCGGGATATGATTTCCGCGTCCGGTAACAAACCGCGGGCCAGCGGACGAAGGCTCTCGGACCCCAGAATCATGGTCTCGTCACGGCCCCGTGCATGCATAATCCGATCGGTAAAGATATGGCCTCGCTCGGGGTCTGCCCCCAGTTGCGCCTCGTCTATGGCTACAAACGCAAAGTCGCGGTCGATCGGCATCGATTCAACCGTGCAGCAATACCAGCGCGCTTGCGGCGGTTCGATCCGTTCTTCACCGGTAACCAGTGCGACCTGATGCACACCTTTGATCGCGACCAAGCGATCATAGATTTCTCGCGCCAGCAGCCGTAACGGAAACCCCATCATCCCGCTCGAATGGGCGCACATGCGCTCCGCGGCGAGATGGGTCTTGCCGGTATTGGTGGGGCCGAGAATGGCCGTAAGGGATGCGCGGCCTTGGGACAAAATATTCAGACGGTGGTAGTTCCCGCCACCAGTTCCTTCAGCGTAACCGACGTATCGGCCAATTGCTCCGGGGTGAAGCTCATCCCATCGACGACCAGCGCGCGACCCTGCACATAATCCTTGGTCGCATTGACGCAATCAAGCGCGATCACTTTCCCGCCCTTAAGATATATCACCGAGAAGCTCCGCTCCGCCGGATCGCCACGCACAACGGGCGAATCATATCCGGTGGAGAGGCCGACTGTTTGCAACCGCAGGTCATATTGGTTCGACCAGAACCATGGCACCGCATGATAGGCAGACAGTTCGGCAGCTATGCTCTTTGCCACCGCGTTGGCCATGTCATTGGCATTCTGGACCGATTCAACACGCATGATTGCACCGGCTGCAAAGGCATTGGCATGCGCGGCGCAATCGCCGATAGCGTAGACATCGGGCAATGTCGTCCGGCAATATTCGTCGACATCTACACCGTTTCCGCCTGCTGCACCGGCCGTCAACAGCGGCCCTACTGCGGGAATAATGCCAATACCGACGACAACCATTTGCGCAGGCACGACATTTCCGTCACCCAGCCGGACGCCGGTCACATGTTCATCGCCTTCAATAGCTGTCACCTCGACATCCAACCGGACATCGACGCCATGCGCACGGTGCTCCGCCTCATAAAATCGGGACAGCGGTTCTCCGGCAACGCGGGCCAGCACACGGTCCATCGCCTCCAGCACGGTGACCTTCTTGCCCATCTTGCGCAGCACAGCGGCCGCCTCAAGCCCGATATAGCCGCCACCGATGATTGCAACCTGGGCAACATCATCGATGCCCTCCAGCATTGCATCGACATCGGCGCGGGTCCGAACGACATGCACGCCCGGCAAGTTGGCTCCAATGCATTGCAGCCAGCGCGGGCTACCGCCGGTCGCCCAGATCATCTTGCCATAGCTGATAACCTCGCCATCCGTCGTCGTTACCGAATAAGCACCAGCATCGACAGTCTCGACCCGCCTGCCGAGCAGCATGTCGATTTGGCGTTCGGCCCAGAAGGCTTCGGGCCGAATCATTATGCGCTCGAAAGCCTTTTCGCCGGCAAAATAATCTTTCGACAGCGGTGGGCGCTCATAGGGATATTCAGGCTCTGCATTGATAATGCCGATGCTGCCTTCGAACTTCGCCTGGCGCAACGCAATCGCTGCCTGCGCCCCGCCATGTCCGCCGCCGACAATCAGCACATCATATTGCAACATGGCAGACATCCTTTTGTTCAAAGAGCATGATGACGCGTAAGCAAAAGGACGTGGACTGGCTAGCCCCTAAGCTTGCGATGGCCCCAAATAGCTGGCAGAGCAACGCCATGACAAGCATGACATTAGACTTCGCCCTTGGCGAAAATGCCGAGATGATCCGCGATACGACGCAGCGTTTCGCAACCGAAAAAATTTCACCGCTCGCCAGCAAAATCGATGCGGACGACTGGTTCCCGCGTAACGAACTTTGGCCCGCAATGGGGGAGCTTGGACTGCACGGGCTTACGGTGGATGAAGAGGATGGCGGCCTTGGTCTGGGCTATCTGGAGCATGTTATAGCGGTGGAAGAAGTCAGCCGCGCCTCGGCATCGATCGGCCTGTCCTACGGCGCACACAGCAATTTGTGCGTCAACCAGATCCGCCGCTGGGCCTCACCCGAACAAAAGGCCAGATATCTGCCAAAACTGATCTCGGGAGAACATGTCGGCAGCCTGGCCATGTCGGAAGCAAATGCAGGTTCCGATGTCGTTTCGATGAAGCTGAAGGCCGATGCCGTCCAGGGCGGCTACGTACTCAACGGCACCAAATTCTGGATCACCAATGCGCCCTATGCCGATACGCTTGTGGTGTACGCCAAAACCGCTCCCGACGCCGCATCACGGGGGATCAGTGCCTTCCTGATCGAGAAGGGTGACGAAGGATTCGGCATCGGGCAAAAGATTGAAAAGGTAGGGATGCGCGGTTCGCCGACGGCTGAACTTGTGTTCGATGACTGCTTCATTCCGGAAGACCGCATCATGGGCCCGCTGCATGGCGGAGTTGGCGTATTGATGAGCGGGCTCGATTATGAGCGGGTCGTTCTCGCCGGACTACAACTGGGGGTGATGCAGGCGTGTCTTGACGTCGTGTTGCCTTATGTCCGCGAGCGCAAGCAGTTCGGCAAAGCTATAGGCACCTTCCAGCTGATGCAGGCCAAGGTCGCCGACATGTATGTCGCACTCAATTCGGCGAGGTCTTATGTCTACAACGTCGCCAAGGCCTGCGATGCTGGCCAGACCACCCGCTTCGACGCAGCAGGAGCCATCCTGCTTGCATCCGAGAGCGCGGTAAAAGTTGCCGGAGAGGCAATTCAGGCCTTGGGCGGGGCAGGATACACCAAAGACTGGCCGGTCGAGCGTTATTGGCGTGATGCCAAACTGCTTGATATCGGCGCGGGAACAAATGAAATCCGGCGCATGTTGATTGGCCGGGAACTGATTGGAGCGGCGTGAACGGACCTGTCGAATGGATCGCCGCTATCGGCACTATTTTCGCCGCGGCGATGGTAGCCGCCGATTATAGTCGCCGCGTGACGGGCTTTGGCTTTGTCCTGTTCTCGATCGTGTCCTGCCTCTGGGTATATTCCGGCCTTACGGCCAAGGACGGCATGCCGCTTGCGATCCAGAACGGCGTCCTGCTGCTCATCAACCTGTTCGGCGTCTGGCAATTCCTTATCAGCCGCAGAAAAAAGCGCGAGATTGAAAAGGCCGAGGAAATTGCCGAGCAGGCAAAGCAGGAAGTTGCGCAGGAGGCAGCGGCATGACCCGGCCGGTCCTCGGCATCATTGCCTGCAATCGCATCGTGGGAACAGAGAGTGCGCAAGCCGTCATGGATCGCTATATCCGCGCGGCGATGGCCTATGCCGATGTTGCGGCGCTGATCGTACCATCGCTGCCGGACCTGATGACTGCGGCAGAGGTGGCGCCACGACTCGATGGCATATTACTGACCGGCAGCCCGTCCAATGTGGGCACCGCTCGTTATGGTGACGATGGGGGTGAGGGCCCGTTCGACGAGGCCAGGGACGAGATTGCGCTATCGATGGTCGACCATATGATCGAGGCACAGAGACCGGTATTCGGCATTTGCCGGGGATTTCAGGAGATCAATGTCGCGTTGGGCGGTACGCTTCGCCGCGACACCAGCGCGAGCGACGAACTCATCCCCCATCATGCTCCCGATGGTGTCGGCTTCGATGCCATGTTCGATCACCGCCATCCGGTGGACCTCGCTGATGGCGGCATTCTGGCCACTGCTTACGCCAAACCTTCGCTGGAGGTAAATTCGGTGCACTATCAAGGTATCGGCAAGCTCGCCGAAGGCCTTGCTATCGAAGCCCGCGCACCTGATGGCCTGATTGAGGCCTACAGCGCCCGCCCCAATGGCGCGCCCTTGCTCGCGGTGCAATGGCATCCCGAATGGGGAACGGAGAACGATCCCGATGCGCAGACCTATTTCCACCTGCTCGGAAAGGCGCTAAGAGGCGAGTTATGAACCGGTGCATCACCCGTTATAACCGCTACCAGGCGCGGATCGGCTTTTCGCCATGATGCTTGCGTCGACGCATTCCCTTTGATCAAGGGTTTGCGTCGCTCCAGCGCAGGCTGGAGCCTATCACGTCTCTCGTAGACCGCTGGCCTCAGTAAACACCGAAAGACGTGACGGACCCCAGCCCTTGCTGGGATGATTTAGTTCATTTTGGAGATCCAGCATCATGCCCCGCAATTACGACATCGCCGAACTTCGCCGTCTCGATATCGCCCATCACCTTCCCGCCCAGGCCGACTGGCAGGAAATCGAAAATCTGGGGGGGAGCCGCATCATCACCCATGCCGAAGGCTGTTACATATATGACGGCGATGGCAATCGTATCCTCGACGGCATGGCGGGCTTGTGGTGCGTCAATGTCGGCTACGGCCGCGAGGAGCTGGTTCAGGTCGCTGCCGAGCAGATGCGGGAACTGCCATTTTACAACACCTTCTTCAAGACTGCGACACCGCCAACGGTGCTGCTTGCGGAAAAGATCGCCAGCCTGACGCAGAACCGCCTGCCACATGTCTTTTTCAATGCTTCGGGCAGCGAAGCCAATGACACCATCTTCCGCCTCGTACGGCAATATTGGAAGCTGAAGGGCGAACCCAGGCGCAAGACGTTTATCAGCCGCTGGAACGCCTATCATGGCTCGACGGTCGCGGGCGTCTCGCTAGGCGGCATGAAGGCCATGCATCCGATTGGCGACCTCCCTATCCCCGGCGTCGAGCATGTCCGCCAGCCTTACCAGTTCAACGAGGGCCGCGACATGACGCCGGATGCCTTCGGCAACGCCTGCGCTGAGGCGATCGAGTCCAAAATCCTCGAAGTCGGTCCCGAAAATGTCGCCGCCTTCATTGGAGAGCCGGTGCAGGGCGCGGGAGGCGTCATCATCCCGCCTGCCAATTACTGGCCGCAGGTAGAGGCAATCTGCCGCAAATATGGCATCCTAATGATATGCGACGAGGTCATCTGCGGCTTTGGGCGCACCGGCAATATGTGGGGGCATGAAACGATGGGCGTGAAGCCCGATATCATCGCGATGGCCAAAGGGCTGTCATCCGGCTACCTCCCCATCTCTGCCGTCGCGGTGAGCGCAGACATCATCAAGGTAATGAAGACCGGTGGCGATTTCGTCCACGGTTACACCTATTCGGGCCATCCAGTCGCTGCCGCTGTCGCGCTTCGCAATATAGAGATCATGGAACGTGAAGGACTGGTCCAAAAGGTACGGAGTGAGACGGGACCTTATCTGGCGAAGGCGTTGGCGACGTTGGACGATCATCCGCTTGTCGGTGAAACCCGCTCGATTGGTTTGCTTGGCGCGGTCGAAATTGTCGCGGACAAGGCGACTGCTGCCCGGTTTGGCGGAGCGGAAGGCACCGCTGGCCCAATGGTGCGCGACATTTGCATCCGCAACGGCCTGATGGTGCGTGGTATTCGCGACAGCATTGTCATGTGCCCACCGTTGATTATCGACACGCAGCAGATCGATGAGCTGGTCGGCATAATCCGCAAATCGCTTGACGAAGCCGAACCCAAATTGCGGGCCTTGACCTGAGCCATAAGAATGAGCCGTCGCCCCAGCGCAGGCTGTGGCCCATCACGTCTATCGGCCTAAACCGCAGGACGAGATAGGCACCAACCTGCGCTGATATGACGCGTTGAACACTTAACCAATGCTGGACAAATCCCCGTCACCCGCTACCGGAAGCGCCATGCAGAAAACACTTTTACTTCCAGTCATCTTCGCGATCCTCAGCACTCCAGCGGCTGCCGCCGCCGAACCCGTCAAACCAAAACCAACATCGCCCGCTCTGACGTGCAAAACAACAGCAGCCGACGGCCTGACCTACACTGTCATCACGTCAGGCAAGGGGGATAAGCCGGGCACGGATTCAAGGGTGAAGGTGAACTATGCGGGCTATCTAAAGGCGGATGGTAGCGAGTTCGACAAAGGCGAAGGCGCGCAGTTCAAGGTCGGCGGCGTCATCCCCGGTTTTGCCCAAGGGTTGCAACTCATGCAGCCTGGCGGCAAATATCGCCTCTGCATTCCTGCAGCGCTTGGTTATGGCGAGACAGGGACCGGGCCGATCCCGGCCAATGCCGATCTGGTATTCGAGGTAGAACTGCTATCCTTCACCACGCCGCCGCCGAAGCCGGTCATCGCGGAAGCCGACCGCGCCTGCACGCAAATGACTGCATCGGGTCTGGGCTATACACTTGTCAAGCCGGGCAACGGTCGGGCGCCAACGGACGCCGACATGGCACTGGTCGATTTTACCGTTTTCGACGCCAAAAGCGGTGTAGTCCAGGAAATGCGCGAATGGGAAAAAATCCCGCTTAGCCAGGCAACCGCGATCTTCGGGGAGGGCCTGAAAATGATGCAAACCGGCTCAACATATCGTTTCTGCATGCCAAAGCCCGCAGAAGCGAACGACGCAGGCCCCGAAAGCAACATCATGGTCAGTTTACTGGACGTCAGACCCACACCGGTAGCGGAAGACTAAGCATCAGCTCAACAGCACCACCGGGCTGTCTGCGCGCCAGTGCATGCTGACCTTGTCATCCCAGGTGAAATCTTCCTGATCGTGCCGTGACAAATTGGGGCGCGAAACACGGATCATCTGACCGCCTTCAAGCTGAATTTCATAAAGCGTGATATCGCCTAGATAACTCATGCCCTTGATGGTTCCACGCGCAAGATTGTGACCTTCCGGCGCGTCCTGCGCAGCGGCTCGGATGGCTTTGCCTTCGCCGGGGACGTGGAGGTAAATCTTCTCGGGGCGAAGCGCGACCCAGACATCGGCGCCGTGCGGGCCGGTGACACCGTGGTTAAGATAGACTTTGCCAAGGCCTGGACATTCGACTGCCGCCCGATCCGGTTCGTCTAGTGTCAGCTTGCCTTCGAAGATGTTCACCGAGCCTACAAAATCCGCTACAAAGCGATTGGCCGGATATTCGTAAAGGTCGGAGGGCGGTGCCAGTTGCGCAATCTCGCCTTTGTTTACAACAGCGATGCGGCAAGCCATCGACAGCGCCTCGTCCTGATCATGCGTCACTGTGACGAATGTAATGCCGACTTTCTCCTGAAGTTCGCTCAATTCAAATTGCATCTGCGCCCGCAACTTGGCGTCGAGTGCGGACAGAGGCTCGTCAAGCAGCAAGACCTTTGGCCGCATCACCAGACTGCGCGCCAGCGCGACACGTTGACGCTGACCGCCCGACATCTGGTCGGGCATCCGGTCCTCGAAGCCGCCCAGCTTTACCAGCTCGAGCGCCTCCTGAACGCGCTCCCTGATCTCGGCCTTCCCGACGCCTGCAATCCGTAGGCCATAGCCGACATTGTCCGTCACATTCATATGGGGGAACACCGCGTAGCTCTGGAACACCATGTTGACCGGCCGTTTGTTGGGCGGGACGAGGCTCATATCCTGCCCGTCGATGATGATCTGGCCTTCGGTAGGCATTTCGAACCCTGCAATCATGCGTAGCAGGGTGGTCTTGCCGCAGCCCGAGGGTCCGAGCAGCACAAAAAACTCGCCGGCCAGGATATCGAGGCTGACATTGTCGACTGCGGTCACTTTTCCAAAACGCTTGGAAACATTTCGGATCTGGATGATGGGTTGCTTGGTTTCAGTCATGTCAGTGCTGCATTTCTAGTGGGTTTGGGCAATGCCCTTCACGCCCTGCAATTTCAGTGCGATGAAGGTCAGGATCACGGTAAGCACGATCAATATGGTCGAAGCAGCGTTGACCTCCGGCGTGACTGAAAAGCGGACCATCGAATAAACCTTTACCGGGAAGGTGATCGTGTCCGGCCCGCTGGTAAAAAAGGTGATAACGAAATCGTCGAGGCTGAGCGTGAAAGCGAGCAACGCGCCAGCAATCAACCCTGGCTTGATATGGGGAAGAAGGACATCGCGAAAAGCCTGCCATTCGGTCGCGCCCAGATCCTTTGCCGCCTCTTCCTCCTCCTTGTTGAAACTCGCCAGCCGCGCGCGGACAACCATGGCCACGAAGGGAAAGCAGAAAGTGATATGCGCGATGGTTATTGCCGACAGGTTGAGCGGCCATGCAAGATCGGTCGGCCAATCGACCTTGGCAAAGAAAATGAGAAATGCGACCCCGAGGCAAATTTCAGGTACGATTATCGGCAGCGAAATCGTCCCCTCGACCAGTCCTTTAAGCGGAAAGCGGAAACGCCACAGCATCACCGCCGCGAGCGCGCCGATGACGAGGCTGACAATGGTCGCAAGGAAAGCAATGGTTAGAGAGTTGACCATCGCCTCCACAAGGCTGTCATTGTTCAGCGCTTTCTCATAATATTTGAGTGTAAAGCCCTTCCACACGACATTGCGTTTGCTGTCGTTGAAGCTGAAAATCATCAGCACAAGCAGCGGCGCATAGAGGAATAGCAGGGTCAGCCCGACCCAGCTACGCATCCACAATTTGCGGGTGTATTCCAATGGGGCGATGGGCGCAGAGCGGCCAAACATCAGCGCGCCTCTTTCACTTTATTCGCCCGCATCGACTGCAATGCGATCAGGATGAACATCGCGTAGATTAACAAGAACGAAAGCGCTGCGCCGAACGGCCAGTCATTTGCGCGCTTGAATTGGCGTTCAATGACATTGGCGATCATCTGGCTGTCGGTACCGCCCATCAAGTCAGGCGTAAGATAAGCGCCCAACGCTGGAATAAGCGTGATCATCACACCCGCTACAATTCCGGGCGCGGCAAGCGGCACAACAACCTTCATGAAGGTTTTGAAATGCCCTGCACCCAGATCCAGGCTGGCTTCAATCAAGCTCTTGTCCAGCCGGTCGAGCGCCGAATAAAGCGGCAGCACCATGAAGGGCAGATGGACATAAACCAGCCCGAGCACCACCGCGAAATTATTGTAGAGAAGCTGCACGGGTGTCCAAGCCTCCAACGGCTGCATCCCTACCAGTGTGCGAAACCAGCTGGCGCCTTCCCAGAGCCCGCCCAGCCCTTTGTTCATATAGCCGTTGGTGCCCATCAACGCCATCAGCGCATAGGTCCTGATGAGCAGGTTGGTCCAGAACGGCAGCATGATACCAAGCAGCATCCAAGGGCGCCATTTCGGCGCGGCGAAGGTGATCGCCATCGCCACCGGAAAGCCCACTATCAGGCAGATGAGCGTGGTCAGCGCCGCAACCGCGAAGCTTTTGAGAAATATCGAAAGGTAAAGCCACTCGGTCGCGCGCTTGTAATTGTCCAGCGTTCCCGAAATATCGATATCCGCTGGCCCCGCATTCTGGCCAAAGCTGTAGAGCCATACTATGGCCATGGGTGCCACAAAAAAGAGGATCAACCAGAAGACAGGTGCCGTCGCGATAGCAACGAACGGTTTCTTTTGGAGCTTCCAATCTTGAAGAGCGCCTGCCATCTAGAATGCGCCTGCCTTTACTGCAAAAAAACTTCGTCGCTCCAGCGGAGGCTGGGGCGACGGGATTGTAGTTGGGACACCAGTCATCAAGCTGCCCTGACGCGGGTAAAGGCCTCCTCATATTTCGGCTGAAGTTCGGGGTTGAACTTCGCATATTCGCATTTCGCAAGGACATCTGCAGGCGGGAAGATGACCGGATTATTCTTGTAATCATCGGGCATCAACGCCTTCGCTGCATCATTTGGCGTGGGATAGAGGATAGTCTCGGTAATTTTCTTCCCCGCCTCGGCGTCAAGCAGATAGTTTATGAAGGCGTGGGCATTCTTGGGATGTGGAGCGCCCTTGGGGATACAGAGATTGTCGGAGTTGAGCTGGCTGCCCTCCTTTGGAATAACAAAGCCGATATCTGGATCTTCGACCATTGCCTGCGCAATGTCCCCATTATATTCGAGCACAACATCGACCTCGCCTTTGAGCAACAGGTCCTGTCCATTATCTTCGTGGAAGGATTTGATGTTCGGCTTTTGCTTGATCATCATGGCCTCGATCGCCTTGATGTCGGCGTCGGTCAGCCCATTGACCGATTTGCCCATATATTTGCCATAGAGCCGGAACATGTCGCCAGCTTCGGACAGGACAGCGATGCGGCCTTTATACTGGTCTGAGTCGAACAGCACTTTCCAGCTATCGGGAACGCCCTGCACCTTCGATTTGCGGTAGCCGATACCTAACACCAGCCAAGTATATGGCATCGAATATTTGCGCGCCGGGTCATAAGGCACATCCTGATATTCCTTGGCGACATTTTTGAAGTTGGGAATTTGGGCCTTGTCGAGCTCGACCAGCATATCGGCAGCCGCCATGCGTTCGACAAAGTCGTTCGACGGCACGATCACGTCATAGCCCTGATTGCCCGCGCGCAATTTGGCGAACAGTTCGTCATTGCTGGCAAATAGCGTCATGTTCACATCGACGCCTGCGCTATCCTTATAATCTTCCAGCGTGGTTTCGCCGATATAGGTGTCCCAGTTGTAGAAATTCAGCTTCGCTTCTTCGCCGTTGGCCAGTTTGGCAGCTTCTTTTTCCCCGCAACCGGCGAGCGCACCGGTCAATGTGAAGCCTACCGCCGCCACGCCCATTCCCTTGAGCATTGCGCGGCGGTTGCTGCCTGCGTGCAAAAATGTCTTGAAGTCCATGTTTTTTCTCCCGGCTAACCCTGGTTCCCTAAGGAGTATGCTGGACCAAATCACGAGCTTAGAAAAGCCCCTTTTTTCCGACTTTTGGGGCGTAATTTAATTGCTGCCCATCGCAATTATTGTGCGGTGCAGCATGGCGGTCAGGCCGAGGGTTCTGCCTCTGCATCTACCGCCGCCTGCACTGCTTTGTAGAAAGCTTCGCGTTGCTGTCCGACCGTGTCGGCATCGGTTGCTTTCGGCCAGTTGCTGTTTGACGCAATCACCAGACGGCGCTTCGGATCGATGAAAATGCCCTGCCCGAAAATACCCTGTGCAGCATAGCTGCCATCGTCATAAGTCCACCATTGGAAACCGTAGCCTTTACCAACCACGCCGATATCCGCCTGCTTGGTGGTGGCTGGTGTCATCCAGTCATCGGGCAGCATCGGTTTCCCATCGATCATCGCCCCGCCGAGCATGAACAAGCCAAAGCGGGCATAGTCCCGGGTCGAAGCCTGTATGCAGCAACCGCTGATTTCATGCCCGGTCGAGCCAAGCAACCAACTGCCATCCTGCTCCATCCCGAACGGCGCCCAGATTTTCTCCGACAGATATGCGGCAAGAGTCTTCTTCGTCGCCGAACTTACCAGCACGCCGAGCAAATTGGTCTCTCCGGTCTTATATACCCATTTGGTACCTGCTGGAGCTTCACGCGGCAATTTGCGCATATAGCTGACGGTGACATCCATGCCGTCTTCCGCCTTATGCTGGTTGAACAGGGCTACATCCGATTTGGGATCGGCATAATCCTCATTCCATTTCACGCCAGAGGTCATCGTCAAGAGCTGACGGATGGTCACGTCGTCATAGGCCGAACCTTTCAGATCGGGGATATAGGACGACACCTTGTCCTCGATGCTCTTGATATAGCCGTCCTTGATCGCGGCACCAACCAGCGTTGAGGTGAAGGATTTAGCGACGGAGAAACTCGTCCACTTGCCGTCGCCACTGAAATCGAGACCGTATTTCTCGAGCCGGATTTTACCGTCCTGCACAATGACCAGTCCGGCAGTGCGTTGCGCTTTCATATAAGCGTCTACATCGGTGCCGATCGCAATGGGATCGCCCTTAGGCAGAGGATAGACATCGTCACCCGCTTCGATGATATTTGCCTTGGCGAGAATGGGAATGCGGTCCATCGTCCGGAAGGCCGCATCGCGCTGAGGGATGGACCAGAATAGCACATTGGTGTCGGTGGGCAGGTTCGATACAAGAGCCTTCATGTCCCGGTCGGCGGTCGCCCACACAATGCCGAGTGCCGCTGCAATCGACAGCAAGATCCCTACGATCCATTTCAACATTTCTCACTCCCCCCTTTTGCGACTGCCTATTTTTTTAAGAGCGTCACCTGCGCGACGTTGATGCCGCTCCCCCGAAACCCGCCTCCGCAATCCACCCGATATAGGCACCCAGACGAAACGATGCTTTGGTCAAACCCCATTGTCGCCCGGCGTCCCTTACCGACCGCGTCAACCCGTACCAGCCCCACATCCA
>JACVCM010000039.1:25890-28030 GCA_016742125.1 Sphingomonadaceae bacterium
TCACAGAACCACCCGGTGGCCGCCGGGCTTGCACACCCGGACGCGCACATCCTCACCCGCCGGCGCTTCAATTGTGCGGCATAATGCGGGCCAAAATCCTGCGGGTCGTGCCAGATCAGACCGTTGTCATTTGCAATTGCACGGAACCGGCTTTCCGACAGCAGCATGCCGCCGGGGAAGATATAATGCTGAATGAAATCGGCGCCTTTTGCGTAGGATTCAAAAATGTCGTCCTCGATGCGGATATACTGCAGCGCAGCCCGTCCCCCAGGCTTAAGGCAACGGGATATGCAGGCCAGATAGTCCGGCCAATATTGCTGGCCTACGGCCTCCACCATCTCGACGCTGGCAATGGCATCATATTTCCCGGTTACATCCCGATAGTCGGTCAACGTAACCGACGCGCCGCCCAATCCCGCCAGCCGCCTGTCGGCATAGGCCTTTTGCTCCGATGACAAAGTGATGCCATGATAGGAAACGCTCTTGTCGCGCAACGCCACTTCGGCAAGGCTGCCCCACCCGCAGCCGATTTCCAGAAGTGTTTCGCCCTGCTTCAACTGCAACCGGTCAAGCAGCCTGTCGACTTTACGGCGCTGCGCATGTTCCAGCGTTTCGGCTTCGCTTACCGGCTCGGCGAAGATTGCGCAGGAATAGGTCATACTCTCATCGAGCCAGGCCGAATAAAAATCATTGCCCAGGTCATAGTGAAATTCGATGTTACGCCGCGCGCCGCCCCGGCTGTTGCGGCGGAGCGCATGGATGGCGCTGCCAACAAGCTTCGCCAATCCAGACGGTCGTCCTACTGTACCGAGCGATACCCGGTTTCGCATAAAAAGGTCGAATAAGGGAACCGGATCGGGGCTGCTCCATTCACCGGCCGCCCAAGCTTCATACCATCCCGTGGATCCGCCGCGCACCAGCCGCAACAGGGCTTTCCAGCTATGGAGGGTGACGACCGCAGTCGGCCCCGGACCGCGTCCACCCAGCATGCACGTCGTCCCATCGGGCAGCCTGCCCTCAATGCCTCCCTGTTCCAGCCCCCGATCGATGCGATCCAATATCGTCCGGAACCCGCGTGCAAAAAGGCCGCCCGTAACTGCCCGCAATCCTGTTGCGCGCGTAAGATGGCGGCCTCTTTTGGTGTCGGGAGCGTTCATGGCTTGCGCCTATGCTACACGCCCCCGCGCTTTGCAATTACGGGTTATTTCTTGCGCAATTCGTCCCGGATTTCGGTGAGCAGATCGACGTCCGTCGGCCTCGCGACCGGTGGCGGCATGATCTTGTTGGCCTGCCGCACAATCATGAAGATGACGAAGGCCAGAATAAGGAAATTGATTGTAGCGGTGACGAGGCTGCCCCACGCGAGGACATTCGCACCTGCAGCTTTGGCCGCAACAAGCGACATGCCTGCGGCCACCTTTTCAGCGCCACCCAGCACGATATATTTGCTACTGAAATCTACCCCGCCGCCGGTAATCAACGTGATGACAGGCATAAGCAAGTCTTCGGTAAACGACGTAATGATTTTCCCGAAGGCCGCGCCGATCAACACACCAACCGCCAAATCGAGCACGTTGCCGCGCAATACAAAAGCTTTGAATTCACCGAACATGTTCACACTCCCGCATTTTTAAGCCCTTTAATTGCATGACATATTTTCATGACAATCGATAGCACTCATTGCGTAAAATCTTCACCCGCCTTATATAGCTAATACACGCGGATATGCCGCCCTGTTCGAAGGATTGATTTCGATGCGTAGCGATTTTGCAAAATTTCTTCTTGTTCCGGTTGCAGCGGCGTCGCTGGCGGGATGCGGAATCAACAGCGTTCCTACCGCCGAAGAAAATGCGAAGGCGAAATGGGCGGATGTGGAGAGCGCCTACCAGCGACGGGCCGATCTGGTTCCAAATCTTGTCGCGACCGTAAAGGCGGCCGCTGCCTCTGAAACCCAGATTCTGACACAGGTGACCGAAGCGCGGTCACGCGCCACCTCAATCAACATTACCACTGACGACCTCTCCGATCCTGAGACATTCCGTCGTTTCGAAGAGGGTCAGAACCAGCTTACACAGGCACTGGGGCAGCTACGCACGGTGGTTGAAGCCTATCCGCAATTGCAAAGCCAGCAGGGTTTTCG